>JAYVNO010000021.1:0-7404 GCA_043758415.1 Burkholderiales bacterium | reverse complement strand
GCACAGCCTGTGGATAAAGCTACATCGCGCTTCAACCCGCCCAACCTCCACTTAATAATCGGGGTTTGCTGTTCAGACAACCGGGGCCACTTCTCTTTGGCTTCATATCTCGTGACGACACTATATAGGGCACCGCTAATAATTCATTTGTGCGGCGCGTTGTGTCGTCGCGCGGTGCTCGCAATCCTCACGTGACCTGCGCGTACGCTCCGGTTGCTGCGCTCCGGGCCGACGTTGCCAACTGCGACACTGCATTCCCAAAAATGAATTATTAGAGGTGCCCATTAGTCAACTGGAGTCAGGATTCAGTCGGAGTGTTTGTGATTCTGAACATCAAAATCATGTACAACTTACGTGTGAGAGCCTTATTTATGTTGGGGATAAAGCTAATATTTTCAATTTATCGACTTTAGGCAAAAAGATGACCTATGCCGTGTGTCGACGCCATCGCATGAAAAAGCTGTACCCATTGATGGAACCCCGTATACCGTTCTTGCATAGTTTTCGCTACACTCAATATCATGGAACTTAAGTGGGTTGAAGACTTTTTGCAGCTGGCCGAAACGGGCAGCTTTTCTCGGGCAGCGGAGCTGCGCTACGTCACGCAACCGGCGTTTTCGCGGCGCATCCGCGCGCTTGAGCAGTGGCTGGGTGCTGAGCTGATTGACCGCACGAGCTATCCGACCAAGATGACCAAAGCAGGCGAGCAATTTCGTGAGCGCGCGGCAGAAATTGTGCGCCAGGCAATTGATGCTCGGGCCATTGCCCGTGGCCTGCAAAGCGCGCCCACCGACACCATCTTGTTTGCCGCGCCGCACACGCTGTCACTGACATTTTTCCCAACCTGGTTGCATGTGCTGGAGAAAAAAATGGGTCGCGTGAAGGCCAAATTGCTGGCAGCCAACGTGCACGACGCCGTGATGAGTCTGGTCGAGGGTAACTGTGATTTGTTGCTGTGCTATCACCACCCGAATCAACCGGTGCAGTTGGACGAATCGCGCTATGAAATGGTGGTGCTTGGAACAGAAACCATCGCGCCGTTTTCCAAGACTGACAGCGAAGGCCGCGCGCTGTTCACCTTGCCTGGCAGTGACGCCAAAAAAATCCCGTATTTGTCGTACACCCCGCAGGCGTATCTGGGCCGCATGGTTGAGCTGATTCTGCAGCAATCGCCGCTGCGTGCGCACCTCGATTGTGTGTACGAAAACGACATGTCCGAGGCGCTGAAAGTCATGGCACTCGAAGGTCACGGCCTCGCGTGGTTGCCCGAGAGCGCGGTGACGCGTGAACTTAAGGCCAAGCGCATTGCACGCGGCGGCGATGCGCACTGGACGGGCACCATGGAGATTCGTTTGTATCGCGAAAAAGGCGCGCAGCGCGAAGTCGTGGATGCGGTGTGGAACGCGGCAACGGGTAAATGATCCGCCGATGCATGTGTTGATTGATAGGCCCGGCGAATAATGGCGGTAACGTTGATTGCCATCGCGGTTGGCGCGTCGCTTGGTGCGTGGGCGCGCTACGGACTGGCCGTTTGCATGAACGGGCGCGGCTGGGTCCCGTGGGGCACGTTTATGGCGAACGCGATCGGTGGCTTTCTGGTGGGTTTGGCTGTCGCCTACCTGTCGGCCAATCGCGACGCGTCCCCGCTGTTTCGATTGTTTTTCATCACCGGATTGCTGGGTGGATTGACAACATTCTCCTCGTTCAGCGCTGAGGTCACGACGCTTTTGATCGAGGGCGATTTGCTGAAGGGGTTGGCGCTGGCCGCGCTGCATCTAGCGGCATCCTTGCTGCTCACCGCAATTGGAATCGGGCTCTATAAGGCCGTTGCCAGCGTGTGAAAATAGCTTGATCGTATCGCTGCGGTAACAGCGGCACGCAACTGCGACAGCAGCCTACACCCAGCTTATCTTTTTCACCGAGGAACACATATGACTACGCAAATTCGCTTCCACGCAACTGGCGGCCCCGATGTGATGAAGCTTGAGACGGTCGTTCTGCCGCCGCCCGGCCCGGGCGAGGCGCGGGTTCGCCATAGCGCCATTGGCGTGAATTTCATCGACACGTATCACCGCACCGGCCTCTACAAAGTGCCAATGCCGTCGGGTATCGGGAAGGAAGGTGCGGGCGTGGTCGAGGCCGTGGGCGAGGGCGTGACGTCGGTTGCGCCTGGAGATCGCGTGGTGTACTGCGATGGTCCGCTTGGCAGCTATTCAAGCGAGCGCAATATCGCCGCCAGCGTGCTCGTGAAGCTGCCGCAATGGGTCAGCGAGCAGCACATTGCCGCAGGCTTTTTGCGCGCGATGACGGTTGAATATTTATTGACGCGCACCTTCAAGTGCAAAGCGGGCGACACGATTTTGTTCCACGCGGCGGCCGGAGGCGTAGGCCTGATCGCTAGCCAGTGGGCGCGTGCGCTCGGCGTGAACATGATCGGTACTGTAGGCAGTGACGAAAAAGGCAAACTTGCGCTGGCACACGGCTGCGCCCATGTGATCAATTACCGCACTGAAAATTTTGTTGAACGCGTCAAGGAAATCACCGATGGCAAAAAAGTGCCCGTGGTGTACGACAGTATCGGCAAGGACACCTGGCCCGCGTCACTCGATTGCCTGCAACCGCTGGGATTGATGGTCAGTTTTGGCAATTCGTCGGGCCCGGTGACAGGGGTTGACCTCGGCATTCTCGGGCCCAAGGGCTCGCTGTATCTCACCCGGCAAACGCTGATGACCTACACCGCCAATCGCGCCACCATGGAAGAGATGGCGACCAACGTCTTCAACCTGATGAAAGACGGCAAACTTGACCTCGCCGCGCGGCAAACGTATTCGCTGAGCGATGTGGCACAGGCGCACCGTGATCTGGAGTCGCGCAACACGACGGGCGGAATGATTCTGATTCCGTAGTGTCTGGCACCCTCCCACGCTGGGGGAGGGGAAAAACTTTGGAAGCGAACGAGACTGTAAGAGCGGCTGGCCGCGACCCACGGTGAGCTTGCCATCGCTGGCACCGAAACGATGGCGTGGTCGCGGCCAGCCGCTCCTACAAGAGCAATAATTCGTCGATGACGTCGCCTGCAACCGCCCGTTTCACGCGCCGCGCGCGCATCGCGTCTGCTGCTGCGCCGTGCATGCAAACACCGAGCCTTGCAGCCGTCGCCGCGTCGTAGCCCTGGGCAAGCAGCGCACCGATCATTCCCGCCAGCACGTCACCCGTGCCCGCTGTTGCCAATAGTGGATTGCCGGTGCCATTCACCGTGGTTATCGCGCCATCACACACGATGGTACCTGCGCCTTTGACGACCGCAATACAGCGATAGCCTTTCGCCAGGTCATGCGCAGCTTTTAACCGATCACCTTGCACGTCTGCCGTGCTGCAGCCGAGTAGTCGCGACGCTTCAGCGGGATGCGGTGTGATGATTGTTGCCGCTTTTCTGCGCTGAACCAGCGTAGCTAGTTCAGCGCTTTGGGCGATCAGATTGAGCGCGTCGGCGTCGATGACCATTGGCAAATCCCGCCTCAATGCCGATTTCAGCGTGCGTACCGCAGCCCCTGAAACGCCGAGGCCGCAGCCAATAACCAAAGCGTCACAGTCGACGTTGACTAGCTCTGCTGCGGCGCCCATCATCACTTCGGGCATCATGGGATCGACCAGCGGATGCGGCTCCGCCAGCCATCCCACTTTCACTTTACCCGCGCCTGCCCGCATCGCAGCGCGGCTGGCGAGCAACGCCGCGCCCAACATACCATTAGCGCCGCCGATGATCACGCAAGTTCCGTTGCTACCTTTGTGGGCGTTGGCAGGCGGGGTGTTACGAGCGGCGTTAAGGTAGGTCGCGTCGAGCCAGTGGGCGGTGTCCTGCCCGTGCGGCGGCAGTTGCACATCAAGTGATGCGCAAGACAACTCGCCGACATAGTCAAGCGCTGGCCCGGTCACGAGCCCCGGTTTATTGGCGATAAAAGTCAACGTGAAATCTGCGACAACGACCGCGTCGCCCAGAGCCGCGCCGGTCTCTGCATCAATTCCGCTGGGAACGTCGAGCGCGAGCACCTGTGCGCCGTTTGCGCGTGTCCTTGCAATTGCATGAACTGCGTCGCGGTAGACCCCGTGCAATGGGCGTTTCAGGCCGATGCCGAAGAGGCCGTCGATGATCCAGTTGGCTTTGATTGGTGCAGGAATCGTTCGCGTTACGACGATCTTTCCCCGCTCCCCTTGCGGGGTGGAGGCGGCGGTTCGGATCGCATGCGATCCGTCGTCGGAACGGCCTGCACATGCATGCGCAGGCGCGGTCTGCAAGACAGGGCTAGGGTGAGGGGTCGGGTGATTTGCGGAGTCAAGATTGCTGCCTACGCCAACTTCCCCCTCAGCCCAACCCGCTCCCGCGAGGGGAGCGGGGGTCGAACCTGAGGTACTTGGCAAACTTTGCAGCTCAACAACCCGCTGCCATACTCGCTTTGCATCTTCACCAAACCTCTCAGGATCGCCAAGCAAAACGACGCTCGGCGCATACCCCGCCAACGCCAACTCCGCCGCACATGCCAGCGCGTCCCCGCCATTGTTGCCCGGCCCCGCGAGCAGCACGATTCGCGCATCGGGTGTAGTCCGCGCAATCAGGAATTTCGCAGCCGCTTTGCCCGCACGGCGCATGAGGTCAATGTGCGCGTTCGCGGATTCGATTGCCCGCACCTGCGCCGAGGTGAAGAGTGGCGAACCCAGAGGTGCAAACGTCCGTGTAGTTGAACTCACTGAACACGCCCTAAAATCAAATGCATTACATAGGATACAGAGAACATGTCGACCAAAGCAGATGCCGCAAAAAAAGCCGAGGCCAAAGAAGCCGAATCATGGGGGCCCGTGCCGACCGATGCGCCGATTCCAGTCACCATCCTGACCGGCTTTCTGGGTGCTGGTAAAACCACGCTGCTTAACCGCATCCTGAAAGAACCGCACGGCGAAAAAATTGCGGTGATTGAGAATGAATTCGGCGAAGAGGGCGTCGACAACGAAATCCTCGCCGACAGCAAAGAGCAAATCGTTGAGATGAACAACGGCTGCATCTGCTGCACAGTGCGCGGTGATTTGATCCGCATCCTCAACAGCCTGTACAAACGTCGCGCCAAGGGCGAGCTCAAGTTTGACCGCGTAGTGATTGAGACGACCGGCATGGCTGACCCGGCACCGGTTGCGCAAACTTTTTTCGCCGACGAAAAAGTCAACGAGCGTTACCTGCTTGATGCAGTCATCACCGTCGTTGACGCGAAACACGGCTTGACCCAACTTAAAGAGTTCACGGAAGCACAACAACAGGTGGCGTTTGCTGATCGTCTGCTGGTGTCCAAGGCCGATCTCGCCTCCGATGACGAGACGCAGAAGCTCATGGAGCGCTTGCGCCGCCTGAATGTGCGTGCGCCGATCAAAAAGGTAAATTTTGGCGTCACGCCGATCAAGGATCTGCTGGACATTCGTGGCTTCAATCTGAACGCGATCCTCGAAATCCAGCCCGATTTTTTGACCAACAGCGATCACGAGCATCACGATGAAGTCGCAAGCTTCGTGATCAAGACAGATCGGCCGCTTGACGTGCGCAAAGTGGATCGCTACATCGGCTCGCTCATCAATTTGTATGGCGAGCAGATGCTGCGCTACAAAGGCATTTTGAACATCAAGGGCGAGCCGCGCCGCGTGGTGTTTCAAGGTGTACACATGATGGCAGGCTTTGATTTTGCGAGCGACTGGCCCGAAGGTGCCAAGCGCGAAAGCACGGTGGTGTTCATTGGTCGCAAGCTGCCTGAAGCGCTGTTCCGCGAGCTGTTCGAGGACTGCATCGCGACCGATGAAACGCCGGACGACGTGAAAGCCTACGCACAGGGTTCGGTGGTTTAGTTTCTGGCGGGTCCGATCGTGCCGGAGTGTTCCGGGTTCTGCCTGCATAACATCGGCGGAATCGTCCAATCGGTTCCAATACAGGGATGACAACACTTTCCCCTGCCCGGTACGAAGCGGAGTCCAGCTACGCGTGGACGCGCTTGCTCGTATCGCTGGCGCTGATGACCATCGGCAACTCCGGCATGTACACCGTCACGGTGGTGTTGCCGCGCCTTCAGGCCGAGTTCGGCGTTACCCGCGCCGACGCTTCGCTGCCCTACACGCTAACCATGATCGGCTTTGGCGTTGGCGGCATTCTGATGGGGCGTTTGTCGGATCGCTTCGGCGTGATGATCCCGGTGATGATCGGCGCGGTCGGCATTGGGTTCGGCTACATCGCGGCAGGGAATGCGGGCAGTTTGCTGCTGTTCAGCATGGCGCAGGGCGTGTTGATGGGACTGTTGGGTACGTCGGCGACGTTTGCGCCGCTGGTGGCAGACACGTCACGCTGGTTCACGCGCCGCCGTGGCATCGCGCTGGCCATCTGCATGAGTGGCAACTACTTAGCGGGTGCGATTTGGCCGCCGATGATTCAGCATTTCATTGAGGGTTATGGATGGCGGCCAACCTACATCGGTTTAGGCGTATTTTGTCTGGTGACGATGTTGCCGCTGGCGCTGCTGCTTCGTGCTCGCCCGCCGGACGTCGAAGTTCTGCCCGTTGCAGATTCGGCGATAAATCCGGGGGTGAATCTGGGGGTAAGTGCGGCTCAAGGGCGAGACCCCGCGCGACCATTGGGCCTGCCGCCCGTTGTGCTGCAAACGCTACTTTGTGTGGCAGGGGTTTCCTGTTGCGTCGCTATGTCAATGCCGCAAGTTCATATCGTTGCCTATTGCGGTGACCTGGGTTTCGGTGCTGCGCGCGGCGCTGAAATGCTCTCGCTGATGCTGGGGATGGGTATCGTCAGCCGTCTTGTGTCCGGATGGATTTCTGACCATATTGGCGGCTTGCGAACGCTGCTGCTAGGCTCCGTATTGCAAGGCATTGCGCTACTGCTGTTTCTGCCCTTCGATGGCTTGGTTCCGTTGTATGTGGTGTCGGCGATGTTCGGGCTGTTTCAGGGCGGCATCGTGCCCAGCTACGCCTTGATCGTGCGTGAATATTTCACTCCGAGAGAGGCGGGGACCCGCGTCGGCACAGTGCTCATGGCAACGCTTTTGGGCATGGCGCTGGGCGGGTGGCTATCGGGGGTGATATTCGACCTGACAGGTTCGTACAAGCCCGCGTTCGTTAACGGCATCGCGTTTAATTTGCTCAACGTGAGCATTGTGTTGTTCTTGCTGCATCGCGATATGCGCCGCCGTCGCGCCTGAGGTTGGCAGCGGTGATTCGGAAAACCCTTGTTGGCTGCTCTCGCTCTCGGTGCGATACTGTGTGAGGTAGTTCTTACCGAGTCAACTAAATGTGTCCTGACGCAACTGGTATCGCTCCCTCTCCCCGAGGGAGAGGGAGCCTGCCGAACCGGTCTTATTTTGTTGA
>JAYVNO010000020.1:0-7416 GCA_043758415.1 Burkholderiales bacterium | reverse complement strand
CTGCAATAGAAAATATTCAAAAATGTCTGCGGCAATCAGTGTGAAATCCGCGTTAATCTGCGTCAAAAATTAATGCTGTTTTGAAATAGAATGGGAATAACACGCCCAACAACCATTCTTCAATACTCTTGCTGGCAACGCTTTTGCTACACAGGTGAGGCGCGATCTTGGCCGCCACGCTTATGCCGGTTTCCTCTGAAACTACTGCAACGCGGTTGCTCTCCGCCAGTAGCCCATCGCGGAACAGAAGCCTGAACTCGGCGTCTCGCTTCTTGACGGTCAGTTGGAGTTCACTGCACAGGGCGTTCACAAATGACATGCCGATACCTTGGAGTTGTACCGGTGCGTCGCGCCCGGATTCGAACGGATAGTCGAAGTGCGTGTAGATGAACCTGAGATAGGAGGTTCCATCGACAGTTTTGTTGATCGGGTGGCCTCGTCCATTGTCCGAGATGCTGAAGGAAGCGCCTTCGGCGGTGACTCGGATAGTTGAGGCATTGCCGGACTGAAACTCGGCCAGACAGTACAGCATGAGCGCCCGCACGGCAGTTGCTGTGAGTTCTGGCAGAAGGGCGGGGTGTTGGTTGCTCACTGAGGTCTGGCCGATGAATGAAGGGTAGGCTGGTGCCGCCTAACGTTTGAGTTGAGCAGCGCATAACGGCGTGCCGCGGAAGCGCCCGAAGCGAGCAAACGCGGCCCGCCATTGTGTGTCCGCTCGAACGACTGGTTAGGCTGGATGTGTGGCTGCAAGATACCAACTCCATGCCACGACTCCAGACCTTCGTGCTTTGGTTAGGAAGGTTTGACAGCCGTAAACCTGACGCTCTCCACTTTGCCTCGGACCTGATCCAGGTCTTTGCCTGACGGAGCTGGCGTGTATTCTTCGCCTGGGCAGCGTGCCAGGTCGTCCAATTCCACGCCGACGAGAGGATGACGCGACACGATTAGAACTTCCGCAAATCCTGCGTTCTTCAGCGTACGCCAGTAGTCGTTCTCTGGGATCGCTCCCCCCGTGCAGCCAGCCCAAATTGATTGAAATCGATCTCGCAAGTCAGCCGCAATCGGCTCGGTCAACAGGATGTCTGAAATCGCGAGTCGTCCGCCCGGTTTCAGGATGCGAAATGCTTCTCGATAAATCGCGTCTTTGTCGGGGCACAAATTGATGACGCAGTTGGAAATCAGCACATCTGCGCAAGCGTTTGCAAGCGCCGTGTTGTCCAATGACGCCTGACGTAACTCGGTCACCCCGTCGTGCAAGCCCGCCTGCGCCACGGCCTCCTTTGCCCGTTCGATCATTTGCTGAGTAAAGTCGATTCCGATGACTTTACCGCGCGCGCCAACTTTGTGCGCCGCCAGAATCACGTCTGTCCCGCTGCCGCAACCGAAATCAACCACCACCTCGCTCGGCTGCAATTTGGCAAAGTGGGTAGGATTGCCACAACCCCGCGAGAGATTCCGCGCTAGCTCCGGTACCAATGCAAGCTCTGACTCGTCATAGGGTGCTTGTCCGTGCCCGCAGCATGCGCTGACGGGCGGCTTGCTACAACATGAAATCGTTGCGCGACCGACCGCTTCCGCGAATTTTCCGTAGCGTGTCTGCACGACTTGACTGATCTCTTCGCCCTTCATCATCTTCACTCCTCTTGTGCTGGTTTCAAAAACGCTGCCGGATTTGCCTGACAAAGAAATGTTCTACGCTCGTTTCGTTCGGGGCCTAACGTTTGACATGAGGGGCGCTTGGAGGCCGCAGACCGGAAAGCGTCCCCTCAATGGAAGGGTTAGGCGTCGCGATCGCGTGCATGCTAGAAGGCACGAAGTAGAAGCGCCCCGCCCAGCGCAAATAGGCAGATGTATGTGCCCAGCGCTCCGTAGAACCGGAGTGGGTGGCGCTCAGTGACAGCGGCAATGCGAAACATTCCAGCGGCATGCACAAAGCGGCTGACCGTTGCGAGCACGGCAATGCCGACCAAGAAGGCGCCAGGGCTCGGTTGAGTTGAATTCAGGTACAGGAACATGGCCACGAACAAGGGTATGTACTCGGCGGCATTGCCGTGAGCGCGAATGGCCTTGGTTACCTCTGCCTCCGTGACGTCGGGAAGCTTGCGCCTCCTCAGCCTCATGCGCGAGACATTGAAGCTGAGTGCAGCGAATAGCAGAATCAGGGCCGCCGAACAGAGAAGGAGAGGATTCATGACCGATTATGACTCGCGCGGTTGTCGTGACGCCTAACGAATAGCGTTTATCTGCCGCGCAGCGATGTGTGATGTGGGCATGGCAGTCAATCGCGGCAGATAAACGCTATTCGTTATAGCGCGATTGCGTCAACATAACAACGTGCGCGCCGCCGTATGGACTCTCGCAACTGGGCTCCCGTAATACTCATCGCGAAGCGATCAAATATCGGATCGATGGGTCCCCGTTGATTGGCCCCGAGAAGCGGAAAGATTAAAGCGATCAGAACGGCCCGCTGTCTGAGCGCAGCGAGTTTCGGGTCGTTCCGCTTTTTTCTGAGCATCGCAGGATCCGGCCAATCGTCGGGGTCGCTTTTTTGAGTTACCTTTTTTGGCGAAGCAAAAAAGGTAACTGCCCCCGCGGCATGAGCGGAATGGTGGCAAACGGAGATGTTTGCTTTGCCCTTCGCGGGGGCTACGTGCTGGATTCCCGCTTTCGCGAGGACAACGGCGGGTGGGAGAGAGGTGCAAACCGCAGGCGTCTCCGGTATTGCGTACCGATACCATCAGCCGTCGCCTGCGCTACTGACCTGCGTGACCAGTGACGCACCATGGCTCCGCCCCTAACTTCCGCCCCACGGGCATGTGCCCGGCTTGGGAGAGACAACGTGAAGATCATGATTCTGATGGCAGCGGTTGGCACCGCGTTGCTGGCAACCGCCTGCGTGGTGGTGCCTGTTGGGCCTGATGGTCGGCCTGTCGCCGGTTACGGTGGTTACGGAAGTTACCCGACTTACCCCGCAGGCAGCACATTGGCGGTGACTCCGCTAGTCCCGCCAGTGCCTAGCATGGCAGTGATGAATGCGCGGCTTTATCCGGCCAACGAGCAGGCGCAAGCGAGTGGTATGGCGGTTGGCCAAGTCACCAATTTTCTGGATGGCAAAGGCGCGTTTACGGTGACCATTGGCGGCGAGCAATTCAGTGGCGAGGCGACGCGCGCGGGGCGCTCCGGTGGCTCTGCACGTGAGGGCATTGCCAACGCAATGGGTTCGCGCGGTGGCACGATGAGCTGCAACTATGTCTCAACAATGCGACGCAAGGCTCGGGGCAATGTACGGTCAACAGCGGCGCGCGCTATCAGTTGCACTTGGGAGGTTGAGCTAGAACCCGCCCAATTTGACCGCTTCGTTGATGCGTCGTCGCTTGCCTTCTTCGCTGATCGGCTTGCGCCAGATGGCAAACAGATACGGCTCGGCGACCTTTTCGAAACCAACGCGGCGGTCGACGGCTTCGGCCTGCTTGTCGCCGATGTAACCCCAGATGGTCGCGCCATCGGTGAGCGCGGCGTGGGCGTGGCGCATCATGATTTCGGCGATGCCGCCGCGTTGGCGTAGCCAGTCGCGTTGCTCCGGCGATAGGGTGCGATAGGCGCGGTCGTCGATGCACAGGCCGCCGCAGAGGTAGTCGCCCTGCCACGCGGTGTAGTGGACGTATCCGGCGCAAGTGCCGCCGATGATGGCGACGAAGTGACGCGGAAAGTCGGGGATTTCCTGTCCGAATTTGCGCCGGAACAATGGGCCTGCGATGGCCGCAGCATCGGTCAATTCGTCAATGCGAACGGTTTGCTCTAGCGGGAGTACGACTGGCAGTGGCACAGCGGCGGATGTCGGCACGGCGTTGTCGCGATCATTTGTCGCAACGTCACGTCGTCGCAACCAGCCGAACAGGCGAGCTAGCATTGAACAGCTTTTGGCTGAAAGCCCCATTCGTTATGGGCTAAACCTGACAAACTGCCATTTATCGATTTATCAATAAATGAGCGCGTATCCCGTGTGCCGCCGCCGTTTGACATAAAAAGTTGTTACTCCACCCGCGACCAAGTTTGCGTGCGGCCGAATAGCGGCGTGCCGATGTAGCCCTTCACATCAAGCTTTTTGTTGTCGTCGCTCAACGTCAACCGCGCGCGGTAAACCTTGCCGTTGGCGGCATCGAGAATGTCACCGCCTTCCCAATGCGATTCGCCTTTTTTGATGTTGCGAATGATGGTGAGGCCGAGCACCGACTGGCCTTTGCGGCTGTCGGTGCATTCGTCGCACTTCGAGTCCTGTTTCGTTGGGTCGAGCAGCTTTTCGACCTTGCCGGTGAACACGCCGCCCGCCTCGGTGATGCGAATGATCGCCTTTTCTTTGCCGGTCGCGTCGTCGACGGTTTTCCACGCACCGGCGGGCGATTGCGCCTGAGCGAGCGAGCTGAGCATATAGGTGAGCAAAACAAGTAGCGGCAAACGCATTTTCATCAATGTCTCCTTCGTTGCAAAAAATAAACGCGCCACTAGCGCTAGCGCGTAACAAAGTCCCGTTTGCCAACCGGCACGCCCGCGCCGCGCAGCAAATCGTACGCAGTCGTCGCGTGAAAGTAGAAATTTGGATAAACCATGCCCATCAAATACGGCAGCCCGACGAATTCGTGTGGCTCACCGCCAATCGGAACCGTGACGATTTTTTTCTCGCTGCCTTCGAATTGTTCCGGCGTGAACGTGGCAAGAAAATCGCGCGTCTTCTGGCAACGTGCTTTGAGTTCGGCAAACGTTTTTTCGTTGTCGTCGTACTTCGGGTTTTCTACGCCCGCCAGTCGGGCGGCAGCCCCTTTGGCGAAGTCAGCGCAGATTTGTACCTGACGATACATCGGCAACATATCCGGAAAAATGCGCATGCCGGTGAGCACGGTTTCGTCGATTTTTTTCTCGGCCGCATAGGCACTGGCCTTGTCCAGAATATTTTGCAGATTGCCCAGCGTGCGATCAAGCACGGGGACGGAAAGGCTGTACATCGAAATTTGCATAGTTATCTCCTGAATTTCTTGGGATCGGACGTGTGATGGATTGTAGGGCTGCTAAACTTTGTACTGTGTCAGGAGAAGTGTGGCGGCCATTGTGCAGCACGCTACCGTAGGCGTAATCCCCGGAAGATCGCTCAGGTTCAATACTGATAAACAGGCAAACATCTGGAGAGCGAGGCAGTCATTCGTAACTTACACGTTAACGATGACGAGAGCCTCCGCCGAAGGGGCAAATTTGGCGCGAGCTGAATGAATCTCTCAGGCACAAAGGACAGATCCGGGACGTCAATCTTCCTTGAAAGAACACGTCCTATGTCTGTAGTTTCCGATTCGTACGCCCCTGCGCTATTGCGCACCCCGCTTTACGATCTGCATGTGAGCCTCGGCGCGCGCATGGTGCCGTTTGCGGGCTACGACATGCCGGTGCAATATCCGCTGGGCGTGATGAAGGAGCACCTACATACGCGGGCACATGCCGGGCTGTTTGATGTGTCGCACATGGGGCAGGTCGAGCTGCACGGGCCGGACGCGGCGGCGGCGCTGGAGACGTTGGTACCGGTGGATGTGATCGGTATTGCGCCGGGCAAGCAGCGCTACGCATTATTTACCAATGACGCGGGCGGCATTCTTGATGATCTGATGATCTTCAACACCGGCAGTTATCTACATGTGGTGGTGAACGCGGCGTGCAAGGCGCAGGACATTGCGCATCTTCAGAAGCACATCGGGGACAGCTGCGAGATTCGTGTACGCGACGATCTGGCGCTGCTTGCGTTGCAGGGGCCGGGCGCTGAGGCGGCGCTGAAGGGTGTTGCTGTTGGCGATGTGCCGCAGACGTTTATGGCGGGCGGACGCTTGCTGTTGGCGGGTATTGATTGCCTCGTCACGCGCTCTGGCTACACCGGCGAAGACGGCTTTGAAATCAGCGTGCCCGCCGCGCAATGTGAAGCGCTGGCGAAGGCGCTGCTGGCGCAAATCCATGTGCAACCGATAGGCTTAGGCGCGCGCGATTCGCTACGACTTGAAGCGGGGTTGTGTTTATATGGACATGATCTGGATACGACGACCACACCGGTTGAAGCGTCACTCAACTGGGCCATGCAGAAAGTGCGCCGCACCGGCGGCGAGCGCGCGGGTGGATTCCCCGGTGCGGGCGTGATTCTTGGTCAGTTCGACAATCCTGCGAGCGTCAAGCGCAAACGCGTTGGGCTGAAGCCCGAAGGCCGTGCGCCGGTTCGTGAAGGCGTTGAATTGCAGGATGCGAGCGGCAACAAGATCGGCGTGGTTACGAGCGGTGGTTTCGGCCCTACTGTCAATGGGCCGGTGATCATGGGCTACGTTGACGCAGCGCACGCCGTCGTCGGTACAAAAATTAACGCGATGCTGCGCGGAACAGCGACACCGGTGACGGTCGTTGGCATGCCGTTTGCGCCGCATGGATATAAGCGGTGACGAATCCAATATAGGGTGCGCTCTGCGCACCAAACCGCAACGATTCAACGCCGTGGTGCGCAGAGCGCACCCTATTCACACCATCCGCACAGGAGCAAAATCATGACCACCCGCTACACCGAAGACCACGAATACATCAAGATGGACGGCGACATCGGCACCATCGGCATCACCGCGTTCGCGCAGGACAAACTGGGGGACCTCGTCTATGTCGAGCAGCCAAAAGTGGGCCGTAAACTCGCTGCGAAAGAAGACGCTGCGATCATCGAATCGGTGAAGGCCGCCGCCGAAGTCAAAGCGCCGGTCGAAGGCGAAGTGATCGAAGTGAATGAGGCCATCGTCGCCGACCCATCGCTGGTGAACACCGATCCCGAAGGTGCTGGCTGGTTCTTCAAGATCAGGGTGACGAACGCCGCGCAGGTCGCCGCGCTGCACGATGAAGCCGCCTACCTTGCCATGATCGCCTGAATCATGGTGCTCATTCGCCCGCTTGAACCGTCTGATCGCGAGGCGTGGGAGCCGTTGTGGAGAGGCTATTTGATGTTCTACAAAACCACGCTGCCACCGGAGCAGTTTGATTTGACCTGGTCGCGGCTGCATGATGCCAACGAGCCGATGCGCGTGCTGGGTGCGTTTGAAGGCAGGCAAATGCTCGGCATCGTTCACATGATTTTTCATCGCTCATGCTGGACAGCTGGGCCCTATTGCTATCTGCAAGACCTGTTCACTGTCGCTGAAGCGCGTGGTAATGGCGTCGGTCGGGCATTAATTGAAGCCGTGTATGCCGCAGCCATTCTCGAAGGCGCGAACCGCGTGCATTGGCTCACCAATGAGACGAATGCTGAGGCCATGGTGCTCTACAACAAGGTGGCAGATCGCACCGGTTTTTTGCAGTACCGAAAAATTCTGTAATCCTGCGACGATGGCGTTGGTAGGGTGGGCAACTTGTTGCCCA
>JAYVNO010000019.1:0-7515 GCA_043758415.1 Burkholderiales bacterium | reverse complement strand
CTTGAAGACCACCTCGAAACCAGTCTGCGAACCCTTGAACTCGACCACTCGCGTATCCGGTACATCGTGCGGTGGCCTTGGATAATTAATGCGCTATTAAATTAGAAATGGAATAAGATGGGTCACAAAGCTGCGATCAATTTTCAGTTCGCTGACCGGAAGCTGGCTGATATGCGTCAGCGTAGCGTAGCCTGTGCCGTAGTCGTCGAGCGATACGCGAATGCCGATGTGCTGCAACGCGCGCAAGGTACGCGCTGCGGCGTCGATATTGTCGAGCAGCGCGCGCTCGGTGATTTCAAAGCGCAGCAGCGACGCCTCAATACCGCTCTCGGTCAGCGTTTTAGCCACAAAGCGCGGGAAGCTGTCGTCTTGCAAGTCGCGCGCTGAAATGTTCACGGCTACCGGCAGCAGCAACCCATCCTCACGCCAGCGCAGCAGCTGCTGCACCGCCTCGGTCACCACATACCGCGTGACCTCACGCACCGCGCCGGTTTGCTCGGCGATGCCGATGAACGCGTCGGGCATGATCAGGCCCCGCTCGGGATGGTTCCAGCGAAGCAGCGCCTCCAGTCCCACCGCATCGCCGCGAATCGAGAGTTTGGGTTGGTAGCGCAGTTCCAGTTCACTCTGGGCGACGGCCATTTTCAGGTCAGAGAGCAGCGCAAAATGGGTGTGCGTGGTTGCCTCCATAGCGTGGTTAAAACGCACCACCGCAAGTTGCTTGACCCTGCCCACATTAAGCGCCATGTCGGCGCGGCGCATCACGGTGGCGAGATCAAATCCATCGTCGCGCAACCGCGCCCAGCCAATCTTCATGTGCACGTCAATGGCTTGCTTGACCACATGCAACGGCAGCTCAAATTGCGCCATCAGGTGCTTGAGGGTGGACTCCAGTTTAGCCTCTGAACTTTTGACCAGCAATACGGCGAAATTGTCGCTTCCGAAACGTGCGATCAAATCAGATTCGGGCAGCGCTGCCCGGAGTTTCGTCGCCACCGTGCGAATCACCTCATCGCCAACCTCATGCCCGAGAACGCTGCTGATCTGCGTCGCTGACGCGATGTCGAGCAGAGCCACCGCAGCAAACGACTCGTTGCCGGACGCCTGCAGGCGCGCCGACGCGGCCTTGATGAATCCAACGCGGTTGCTGAGCCCTGTCAGGCTGTCGAAGTACGCCAGTTGCAGCACCTCGGCATCGCGCTTGCGCAGCGTGTCGACGAGACGGTTAAAACTGTTGGCGAGACCCTGCAATTCGCCCGTGAGTTTGCCGCCGACGTGCGCGCCAACGTCACCCGCTCGCATCAATTCGGTCATTGCCGTGAGGCTACCGATCGGGCGTGCGATGGCGCCAGCAAGCATCGAGCTGCCGAGCACGCAGGCGGCCACGCCGACGATGCTCAGCGTGGTCAGCAGATCGGTCAATCGCTTGAACGGGGCGCGCGCCTTGGCCACCGAAAGGTGTGCCACCACCACGGCGCGCGGTGGCTGCCGATCATCAAGCGCAAACGCGCTGGCCGCGTAGGCCTCGTCACCCAGTTGCATCGTATGCATCTGGCCATTAGCGAGGCCGCTGGCTGAAAATTGTTGACGTATCGCGTCATGTAACGCGGCGGGCATCGTCGATGCCGACACCGTCACCGGGCCGCTGTCGGACGCGCTCAAAAAAGTGATTTCAAGGTCAACCAGAAGCTTGAGATCGTTGGCTGAGCGCTGGTCCAGTTCCCAGCCAAACGCGGCCCAACCGACCGGGTCAGGCGCAAGCACGGGTACCACCGCAATTTGCAGCAACCGATGATCGAGTGGCAGGATGAATGAGCGTCCGGCCGACTCTTCTGCCGCAGGCGCAACGCTTGCCAGCAATTGCGCAGACGCCCTGCTCGCAGTGCCGGTGGCGGCAACGACGCTCCTGTTGGGTGACAGCACCACACCGAAGTCGGCGCGCAGTCGGGCGGCGTGATTTTCCAGTGCTGATTGAATGGTGGCCGGCTCCGCCAACGCCAGCGCTTTGCGAAAGGCGAAATCACTGGCGAGCACGCGTGCGGCCAGCGCCAGTTGCGCGCCGCGCTCGTCAAGCACGCGGCGAAAGGTGCGCGTGCCGTGATCGAGATCAGCGTTGAGCCGCTCGTTGGCCACCTCATTGTTGCCGCGATAGGCCATCACCAACGTCGGGATTTGCACCGCGAGAAACAGCGCGAGCGAAAACAGGCCGATCCGCGCGTGCAGCGAATTGGGCAGACGCACGGTCATATTGGCACCTCTAAAAATTCAATTTTTGGGGATGCAGTGTTAAGCGCGGGGCGCGCAGCAACCGGAATGTACGCGCAGGTCACATGAGGATTGCGAGCACCCCGTAACGACACAATGCGCCGCACAAATGAATTTTTAGAGGTGCCCACAAACCCTAGTATCGCTTCAGGGAGAGCGGAGGCTTATAGCGCTCGCGCAGCGGTGCCACGTCGATGGCGATGGCCCGGGCTGGCGTCTGTTCGCTCAGGGTGACCGCCACCACTTGGTCGCCGGTGCGCTGCTGCGGGTGCCAGACGCGGAGCTCGTAGTCACCCTCAGGCACCGTGGCGAACGTCACCGCGCCACGGACATCGCTGCGCTGGGCAAAGGGCGTGTCGACCACGACGATGTAGCCGACCATCCAGTCATGAATATTGCAGCCGAGCTTGATGACGCCCACTTTGTCGAGCGTCAGCACTTGCGGCGACGCGCCGACATACACATCAAATTCAAACGGCTTGGCCGGTGAAAAGCTGTAAACACTGTGCGGCACTGCATCCCTGTTCGGCAGACTGACGTGTGTTCCCAGCGTAACAACCGTGACCCGAGGTACAAATTCACGGTCCAGTTGCTCAATGACCACCGGTTCGGTCGGCACTGCCAGCCGTGGGCGCACTGTGGGCGCGGGCTCGCGTGCGCCCGTCCGGGTGGACGCCGGTTGCGAACGCAAGCTCACCACCGCATCCGGAAGCGCGGTGCCACGGGTATCGGACACCACAACCCGAAACGTCGCGCTGTTCGCGACCGCAACGTGCAGGGCAGTGGCCGTCGCAATGACTAAACTTACGATCAACGGCCCGGAGCCGTTGTCGAACTTGCGCCGACGCGATAGCCATTTATTTAAAAATTTAACCGGAAACATCGTGAACGCAATCGTCGAAACCGCTTTGGTAAGTGCGATCTACTATAACGCAGGCGCTCTGGTTGCCGATTCGACCGCTGCCGCGTGGGACTGATGGTGTCGAACCGTATCTCGGACATGAGTGCGGCGCGGTTGCTGTCGCTGTGGGTTGCGCTGGCGAGCGGTTGCGCGCCGCTCCCTGTGCGGGCCCAGGATAGCGCCGCAGTCGACGATCAACCTGGGTTGACCTTGCGCCTGGAAACGCGGCTGCGCTATGTCTACATCGATCAGATCGACAAGCCGCGTCGGGTTGATGTGACCACCGCGCGCGCCGTGGTGGGTGCCGATCTGGTGCTTAATCCTCGCCTGAAAGCAACGCTTGAGTTGATTCATTCCGACTTCGTGCCGCCAAAGCGCTACAACGACAATCCGGCCGCGTTTGCCTCGCCGTATCCGCTGTTGCCCGATCCCCGCCACACCGGCGTCAACGAGGCTCATGTGACGTGGACGCCAACGCCGGACTGGGCCGTGCGCCTTGGCCGCCAGCGGATGGTGATCGGCAACGAACGCCACTTGGGAGAGGACAGTTTCCGGCAAGTGCCGCAGTTGTATGACGGAGTGTCGGTGCGCGGGTCGCCGATGTCCAGCGCGCAGCTGACGCTTGGTCAATTCAACCGCCTGCGCACCCGATTCGGCCCGACTGAGCCGTTGCAATTGACGGTACTGGAACTGGCGATGAATCCGCTGCCCGATGTCGGTTTGAGCGCCTATGCGCTACGCCACCGGCGGCCACGTGCAGACTCAGATCTGAGTTACTACGGCGTGGCCGAGCTTGCCAACTGGGTGCTCGGCGCGGCGCTCGACGGCAGCTATCCGCTCGGTGAACTGCGCGGCTATTACACGCTGAATGTGGCGGAGCAGCGATCCACCGGCAATGAAGCAGTCCTGCGCGCGCATTACTGGCGAGCGGGCGCGGGCATTGGCTGGCAGGGACTGATTGCGCGCGTAGATCACGAAACCAAGGGCAGCAACGCGGGCCGCTACGGCTTTCAAACGCCACTGACCAACCAGTACGCCTTCAACGGCAACACGCTGACGTTTTTCGATACGCCCATGACCGGTCTGCGCGACACCTGGGCCACACTGCGCTGGGAGCAGGGGCGATGGTCCGCGCTCGGCGAATATCACTGGTTTCGCAGCGACAATGGCGGACTGCGCTACGGTCGGGAGTTTGATGCGAACGTGACCTACGCGATCAATCCACGCGCTTATTTGCGCGCGCAGTGGGCGCGCTACCGCCCTTTCGTGGGCGGCTTTGGCGCTGAGATCGACAAGGTGTGGCTGACGGTGGGTTACGAGATCAGGTAGCCGTATTTAAGCTAACAGCTTATGGCTACAACGGCTGCTACATCCGGGCTAGCGCTTTTTTTATCAAAAAGTCGATATACGATGGTTTTGCCATTTACGCCCAGTACGAACGGTCGATTCAGAGAAAAGATGATGACTTGGCAAAGCGCTATGAATGCTTTCCGAAACGCCATCGCGCTAGCGGTTTTGGCCCGCCCGGTTTTTCGCTGATCGCTACTCGAATTTCGCGGGTCGCTTTTCGATAAACGCCTTGATGCCTTCAATGAAATCAGGCGTCGAAGCGCAGCTTGAAAAACTTTCCGCTTCCGCGTTCAACTGCTCGCTGATCGTGTGCGACAACGAGGTGCTGATGAGGCGTTTTGCGCCTGCCATCGAGCCGCGTGCGCTGCGGGCGATTTGCTGCGCGATCTTGTCGACGGCGGCGTCGAGATCGGCGAGCGGCACCACCTTGTTTACAAAGCCCAGACGCATGGCTTCATCGGCCTTGATGCGCTCGGAGAGCAGCGTTAATTCCATCGCTTTTTTCATGCCAATCAGGCGCGGCAAAAAGTACGACTGACCGCCGTCGGGCGTGAGTCCGATGGCCTTGTACGCCGTGGCAAAGTAGGCGTCATCGCTGGCAATGGTCAAGTCGCAGCCGATGGCCAGACTCATGCCGAATCCGGCGCAGGCACCGCGCACTTTGGCCACCGTGATCACATCCATGCGCTGCATAAGCTCAATGGCACCATGCAGGTAGGCAATCATGGCGATGAAATGTTGCTTGCGATCGGGGCCCGATGATTCGAGCGTAGCGCTGAAGCCCTTGATGTCGCCACCCGCCATGAAATGGTCACCCGCGCCCTGCACAATCAGCACCCGGATGCTTTTGTCTGCGGCCACCTGCTGGATGGTCGCAACGAGCGCCTGCGTCATGTCGGAATTTAGCGCGTTCAACGCCGCTGGCCGGTTAAGCGTGAAGGTGAACACGCCCGCGCTGGTTGGGTGCGGAGCAAGCAGGATGGGGGCGTCAGAGCTCATGCGAAAACCTCGAAAGCGGTGCGAACGGTATTGAAATGAATGTCGACAATATCGGCAACGTTGTGAGCATAGCCGCCTGCCATCGTGACGGCGACCGGGACGGCGTTGTTGCGCGCAAGTTCGAGCACGAAACGGTCACGTTTTGCGAGACCCGGTTTTGTGAGTTTTAAACGGCCCAGACGGTCATCTTCGTACGGGTCGGCACCTGCAAGATAGATCATCGCCTGCGGTTGAAAGTCTTCAATAATTTTCGGCAGGTGCTGTTCGAGTGCGGCCAGATAGGTGATGTCGTCGCAGCCGTCTTGCAGCTCAACGTCGAGATCGCTAACTTCCTTGTGCGCCGGGTAATTGCGTGCGCCGTGCATCGAAAATGTGAACACAGAATCATCGCCGCGAAAGATGCTCGCGGTGCCGTTTCCCTGATGCACGTCGAGATCGCAGATGAGCAGGCGCTGGATGTTGTGATCTCGCTGCAAAACGCGGGCCGCAACCGCCGCATCGTTGTAGCAACAGAAGCCTTCTCCATGATCGGCAAACGCGTGATGGGTGCCGCCAGCGAGATTGATTGCGCAGCGGTGAGTCAAGGATGCTTTGGCTGCGGCAACCGTTGCCCCAGACGAGCGCCGCGCGCGCTCCGCCATTTGCGGGCTCCACGGGAAACCGATGTGCCGGATTTCGGTTGCCGTGAGTGCGCCGTTTGACATGCGTTCGACGTAGGCTGCGTCGTGCGCGAGGAGCAATTCGTCATCCCGCGCTGCCGGCGCTTCGTCGAGCGAATGCGGTGCGTAGGCCTGCACCGCCTCGCGCAACAGCGAATATTTCTGCATCGGAAAGCGATGCCCGTCCGGCAGCGGCAGGACGAAGTGGTCGCTGTAGAACAGCCTCAAGGGGCGCTGGCCTTAAAGGGCGAGCTCTCACCTAACTCCTCAAGCGTATGCGCCACGCCCACCGTCTCGCGCGCCAAAAAGTCATTCACGGCATCCGCAAACTTCGGATCAGCCAGCCAATGCGCGGAATGCGTAGCCGTCGGCAACAGTCCACGCGCAAGCTTATGCGCTCCCTGCGCCCCGCCCTCGAAGCGCTTGAAGCCGTGTGTGATGCACCACTCGATGGGCTGGTAGTAACAGGCTTCGAAGTGCAACGATTTGACCGGCTCCAATGTGCCCCAGTAACGGCCAAACACGCTGTCTTCACTGGCAACACAAAGCGACGCGCACAACGGCGAACCATCGCGCTCTCCGATAAACATCACCGCCGCATCGCCGCAGTCGTTTCCCAGATGCGCAAAAAATTCAGGCGACAAGTACGGCGTCGACATATGAGCCCTGTAAGTCCCGTCATAGCAGCGATAGAAAAATTGCCAGTCCACGTCGGTGATCGCAGCACCTCGCGAAACGCGCCACGTGAGCCCCGCTTCAGCGACATACCGGCGATCTTGCTTGATCCGTTTGCGCTTGTCGTGTGTCATCGTCACCAGCATCGCATCAAAGCTTGCGAAGTTCTGATTTTCCCAATGAAACTGCACGCCCTGACGCAGCATCAGGCCAGCCTCCTGCCAGAACCACGCCTCGCGCTCGGGCGGAAACAACACATGCAGGCTTGACACGCCACTTTGTGCTGCCAACGCCATGGCACCCTGGATCAATGCGAGTCTCGTTTCGTCATCAGCCGCCAGCACGCGTGGCCCCGTGCAGGGCGTGAACGGCACCGCCGCAAGCAGCTTCGGGTAGTACTCGCCACCCGCCCGTCGATAGGCATCTGCCCACGCCCAATCGAACACGTATTCACCGTACGAATGCGTTTTCAAATAGAGCGGCATCGCACCGATCAACGCGCCCGCAGCGTCACGCGCAAGCAGGTGTCGCGGCAGCCAACCGCTACGACCTCCGACGCAACCCGTTCTCTCCATGGCATGCAGATACGCGTGGCTGAGAAATACATTGCCTTCTGCCGCTGATACCAGCGCGTCCCACGCCGTCGCCTCCAAATCCGCGAGCGAG
>JAYVNO010000018.1:0-51685 GCA_043758415.1 Burkholderiales bacterium | reverse complement strand
GTGCTTCAGCGGTTTGCGACAGACTCAAGCCGTAGCGCAGGGGCAGCACCACCGCTTGCGCTTGCCGAAGCTGCTCGACGCTCTTTGCGCTGGCCACCCCCCCCATGGCCGCCGCCACAGAGTCCAAGCCTTTGAAGGGTCGCGACATCACACATCTCCATCTGTTGAGATGCACTTATTATTACATTGTTGATATGGAAATGGAATAACAGCACTTTTAGGCCGTAAGTCGACTATCACGTTTTTACGGTATAAGCCCAAGTAAAACGGCGATTGATGGTCAAAGTTGTTATCCGATTTGTGGACTTCACAACCGTCACGTCTGCGGCCAGTCGACCCAACCGAGCGCACCCGCCGCCAGGATCAACGCACCGAACGCAATGCGATACCACGCGAACACCCGTAACGAGTGCGTCGCGACAAAACGAATCAACCAGCGAATCACTACCAGCGCCACGATGAACGACACGACGGTGCCGACCACAAAGGCGGGTAGGTCAGCCGCCGACAACAAGGCGCGATCTTTGTAGAGCGAATACAGGCTGGCGGCGGCAAGCGTGGGCACGCCAAGAAAAAACGAAAATTCGGTCGCCGCTTTGCGTGACAGGCCGAACAACATGCCGCCGATCAAAGTGGAGCCAGAGCGCGACATGCCGGGGAACAGGCCGAAACACTGGGCAAAACCGAGCTTTAGCGCATCCATGGGCTGCATCGCATCAACCGAGGTGACGCGAGCGTCGGTCTCGCGCTGATCGCGAACGCTGTCGCGCTCGACAAAGAGGATGATGATTGCGCCAATGATTGATGCAGCGGCAACGCCATACGGATTGAACAGCACGGATTTGATCGCCTTGTTGAACAGCAGTCCGAGCACTGCCACCGGCAAGAACGCGACCAATAAATTCAGTACAAAGCGGTTGCCGCTTTGCACACGCCCGAGGCCCGTCGCTGCGGTGGTGAAGCGATCCCGATACGCCCACACGACCGCGAATATCGCGCCGATCTGAATGGCGATTTCGAAGACTTTACCGACCTCATCGTGTGCGCCCAGCAGCGAAGCCGCGACAATTAAATGCCCGGTGCTGGAGATCGGTAAAAACTCAGTCGCGCCCTCAACAATGCCGAGGATCGTCGCATCAAATAAATTCAAAACATCGCTTTCGCTTGTCCGGATCGGACGGATGCTGCAATGCTAATTCGAAGGCACGCGGAAGTTGTCGGGCTACGCGTGCGAATTACTTCCCTCCCTGTACGCGTCCGCGTGTCGTGCGCCGCGATACAACCACCGCGCAACAAAAAGAGTCAGGCTGGCGCATGAAAATGGATTGGCAAGCTCGCGTGGCCCATCAGGGTCACAGCGGATACATCAAGGCCGCGCTGCCATTGAGCTTAGCCGAACAGCCCGCCGCCCTTGCCGCCGCCGCCCATTGCGCTTTTGAACACGTTGCCCAATACGTTTGACATCATGTCGTCGGAGTGCGCTGGCGGCACCTGTCCATCAGGCGTCATGCCGTCGACGACGTTGGGCAACACCTGTGCCAGCAGTCCGCCTAGTTGCTCCTGACCGATGCCGCTGCGCGCCAACAGATCACCCAGACTGCCACCGCCGACAGCGCCGGGGGCCGCGCCGCCGAGCACTTGGCCGAGCAGGCCACCCATGCCACCCATCGCGCCGGTCCCGCTTTGCTGCCCCTGGGCCTGATTCATAGCCCCGCCGGACATCATGCCTCCGAGTACTTTCAGCAAATCACCACCGTCCACGGGCATGTTTTGCCCTGTACCCTGCCACGAGTCGGCATGTTGCCCAAGCCCGCCTTGCCTGAGCATGCCGAGCAGACCACTGACGCCACCGGCTTGTTGAATGAGCCCGCCGATCAGACTGCCCATCAGATTCTGCTGCCCGCCATTGTTGTTATTGCTGTTGCCGCCGCCGAGCACCGCGCCCAAAACGCCATCGAGTAAGCCCATGATGTGTCCCCTTTGTGGTTGCTACAAATTTTCAATATGGCAGCACAGTATCACAGCGGAAAGTCAGGCACCAGCCCGCGCATTCTGATTTGGCGAGGCTGGAGCGGCCTGAGCTGCGAACGACGTGGCGAATCCGCAGATGGGCTGGGATTACCCATTGGCTTCGCGGCCAGGGCTGCTCCAACAGCGCTAGCGTGTGCCGTCGCTACAAGGCCGTTCAACTTCGCGCGCCGAAAGCAAATCACACAAGCGATCCATATGCGGGTCATCGAGCCCCGCTGCGCGCAACGCAGCCGCCGTCTGACACAAATAGTCCGCGCCGGAGCCGTAATGACCGCGGCAGGTTGCGAGTTTCTCCACCACCTGCTCATCAGCCAGACGTCCTGCGTAGGCTGTGGACCGGTGATTCATGACGAAGCCAATCGCGCGGATCGGGCCATCTTCGGTTTTTGCATTGAGCCATTTGGCAACGTAGCTGCCGCCAAACATTTCGCGCCGCCACAGCAGCGCTAGCTCCTTGCGCGCCACGTTGGCATGCAGGCGATACGCCACACCGCGACACGCACCGCCACGATCCAGCGCCAGCACCAGACCAGGGTTCTCGGGCGTGCCGCGATAGACGTTGCTCCACAGGCAGAATCTTCGATGAAAGCCGCGCACGGTAGCGGCTGTGCGACCGCTGTGCTCCATGCACGGGTTCCAGATCAGCGAGCCGTAGGCGAAGACGTGAACGTCGGTCTCGCCGTCCCATGTTTCGAGCATGTCGTCGAGCGATTCGCCGAGCGACTTGTCGCAGAGCACGTTGTGCGCAAGCGGGGAGTTGCGGATTGCCTCCCTCGAGTAATCGTTCTCGATGGCTTCGCGCGTAATGCCGGTGAAAGAGGTGCGTCTGTCTGAGCTCACTGGGCGACTAATTTTGGCCGCCGCTTACGTCAGGCTGGCCGCGTGATATTGGGTGACAAGTGCTACTTCGTTCTTGCTCCCGAGGATAACGCTGACGCGCTCGTGTAGTTGACCCGGCTGCACTTCAAGGATGCGCTTGAGGCCATTTGTTGCAGCGCCGCCCGCTTGTTCGACGAGAAAACTCATCGGATTGGCCTCGTACATCAGGCGCAGCTTGCCGGGGCTGGAAGGCGTGCGAGCATCGCGCGGATACAAAAACACGCCGCCACGAGTCAGGATGCGATGCACATCGGCCACCATCGAGGCCACCCAGCGCATGTTGAAATCCTTGCTACGCGGCCCGTCTTTTCCGGCGAGCAGCTCGTCCACATAACGCTTCACCGGTGGCTCCCAGTGCCGCATGTTGCTCATGTTGATCGCGAATTCCTGAGTGTCCTCCGGGATCATCATGTTCGACTGCGTCAGCACCCAAGAGCCCATCTCGCGATCAAGCGTGAAGCAGTGCACGCCGGTGCCGACGGTCAGCACAAACACCGTCGTCGGGCCGTACACCGCGTAGCCCGCAGCCACCTGCTCGGTGCCCGGCAATAGGAACGACTTCTCGCTGACCTGCCCCATGTCCTCCGGCCCTTTGAGCACAGAAAAGATCGTGCCGATCGACACGTTCACATCAATGTTTGACGAGCCGTCGAGCGGATCAAACAGCAGCAGATATTCGCCCTTGGGATAACGATTCGGAATCTCGTGAATCGTCTCCATTTCCTCACTGGCCATGCCTGCCAAATGGCCGCCCCACTCGTTGGCCTCCATCAGAATATCGTTGGAAATTACGTCCAGTTTTTTCTGCGTTTCGCCCTGAATGTTCTCGGTGCCCGCGCTGCCGAGCATGCCTGCCAGCGCGCCCTTGCCAACGTTCACGGCGATGGCCTTGCAGGCGCGAGCGACGACTTCGATCAGCAGCCGTAGCTCCGGCTTGATGGCGTGGGCCGCGCGCTGCTGTTCAACGAGAAACTGCGTTAGCGTGGTGCGGCGCGTCATGGGCGGGAGGTCAAACGACAGGATTGCGAAGCCAGAATTGTAGCCCGTGGCGATATGGCTTTATGCTGAAACGTCCATTTAACATAGGCATGACCGATGTTTTTGCCAAAAGTCGAGAATCGGCAAAATTTAGCTCTATGGCCTTATTAAACAAGGCTTCCAGCGAAAAGCCGTTACTGTGTAGCCAGCTCCAGCGTGCTCAAAAATGTCATCGCGTGCGCGCGGGTAGCGGCAACGTCATCGTCCGCGCCGCACATCTCGATCGACGCTCGCAACGTCGAGCATACCGAGGGTCTGCGCGGATCGCCAAAAATCGCGCAACGATTGTCGACGGTCAGTTGTATGCAGCGAACGCCAACGGCCTTGCCCGCAGGCATGCCGGGAATCGCTGACGTGATCGACGGCGCGATGCAGCAGGCACCGCACCCGCTGCGGCATTGCATCAGCGTCTGGAGCTACGGCGCGAGTCGTTCAATATGCCAACCACCAAACTGGCGCTGAAACGCCAATCGATCATGCAGGCGCGAACGACGGCCCTGCCAAAACTCCACCATCTCTGGCACCACCACATAACCGCCCCAATTGGCCGGACGTGGTGGGTTGTCGCCGAATTGCCTTTCGGCCTCGGCAAAGCGCGCATCCAACGCATCGCGGCTTTCGATCTTTTCGCTTTGCGGTGACGCATGCGCGCCCAGTCGCGATTTCAGCGGACGTGAATTGAAATATGCGTCGGAGGTCGCCGCGTCCACCTTCTCGATGTGGCCCTCGATGCGCACCTGGCGCTCCAGCTCCACCCAGTGAAAGGTCAGCGCCGCCCACTGCGATTGCCCCAGCTCGCGACCTTTGCGACTGTCGTAATTGCTATAGAACACGAAACCGCGCTCGTCGACGCCTTTCAGCAACACGATGCGGGCCGACGGTCGCGCGTTTTCACCGACTGTGGCCAGATTCATCGCTGTCGGCTCCGGCAACGCGGCCTTGATGGCGTCGTCCATCCACTTGTTGAATTGCATGAACGGATCAGCCGCCAGATCGCGCTTGCCCAGCGAGGCGAGCTTGTAGTCTTTGCGGAGGTCGGCGAGGGGTGCGGTGTTTGTGCTCATGCGATGAATATACTCGCGCTACTTCATGTAGCAGTCTGATGCAGCAATCGGCAATCCAAATGAACGCGGAAACTAACGTACGCCATGCCACAAATTGGCCTGAACAAAACGCTGGTGCCTTGGCCGCACACCGCGCGTGGGTTGAGACTTGCGGCACTTTTGGTGATCGGGTTCGCGCATGGAAGCAGGCCAGCACGGTCAACGACAGTCCACAAAGATTTGAAGATACGAATGACATCGAATAAATTTCACGGCACCACGTCCTACATCACCACCCCCGACCTGCTGCTTGCCGTCAACGCCGCGATCACGCTGCAGCGCCCGCTCCTGATCAAAGGCGAGCCGGGCACCGGCAAAACCATGCTCGCCGAAGAGGTCGCCGCCGCGCTCGGCTGGCCGTTGTTGCAATGGCACATCAAGAGCACCACCAAGGCGCAGCAGGGCCTGTACGAATACGATGCGGTTTCGCGCCTGCGCGACTCGCAGCTTGGTGAGGAGAGGGTCAAAGACATCGCCAATTACATCAAGCACGGCGTGCTCTGGGAAGCGTTCGAGAGCGACGTGCCCACCGTCGTGCTGATCGACGAAATTGATAAAGCCGACATCGAATTTCCGAACGACTTGCTGCGCGAGCTCGACCGCATGAGTTTCGACGTTTATGAAACGCACAGCACCATCACCGCCAAACATCGTCCGCTATTCATCATCACCAGCAACAACGAAAAAGACCTGCCCGACGCCTTCCTGCGCCGCTGCTTCTTCCACTACATCAAGTTCCCGAGCAAAGAGACGATGAAGCAAATCGTCGACGTGCATTACCCCGCGATCAAGCAGGAGATGGTGAGCGCCGCGCTCGAAGCGTTCTTTGACTTGCGCGAAATGCCAGGGCTCAAAAAAAAGCCGTCAACGAGCGAGCTGATTGACTGGATTAAATTGCTACTCGCCGAGGACATCGATCCGGCGGTGCTCCGCGAGAAGGATCAGCGGAAGGTGCTGGCACCGCTGTATGGCGCGGTGCTAAAGAACGAGCAGGATACGGAGTTGTTTACCAAGCTGTTGTTTATGGCGCGACGGGGGTAGGCGGGTAGGGTGGGCACCCCGTGCCCACCGTGGTTCGAGTGCGACACGGTTGGTGGGCAGAGGCTGCCCACCCTACGAAACTACGGCGTCTTAGGCAATCACCAAAACCGCGCTTCGAACATCGGAAACAAACACGCGTACACCGCCAGCGTTGTCACGCAACGCCTAAACTGTTTCATCCACGCTGCAATTGCCGCGTCTCAGCCAGATCACTTTTGGTGGTGCGCCCAGGCGGAGGCTGATCTCTGGGAAATCAACGTCTTCTGTAACTATTCGTCAACCCATTTGCTCCAGCGAATGCCCAAGCTTAAGTGTCATCGACGCCGATGACGGCGTGGCGCAAGTTTAGTCCTCGCCCGTCAGTCGAGTTGCCTCGATTCCGCTGTAGCTGCATCGCGGCTATGTAAGCAACTCCGCCACTGCGCACGCCACCACCTGTGTGGCCTTACGCAAATCTTCCAGCAACAAATTTTCATCCGCGCGCTTGGCGTTTGACTCTGGCACCGTGCGCGGGCCCGCGCCGTAAAGCACGACCGGAATGCCTGCTTCGCCGTATAGCCGCGCGTCGGTATAGAGCGGCACGCCAACTGCGGGAATCGGCTCAGCAAACACGCGCTCGCCGTGCTTTTGCAATGCGGCAACTAGCTTCTCCTGACCGGCCACAGGCTTCATCGCGTTGGCGAGCAGAATGCGCTTGATTTCGACGCGAATGCCGGTGCGCCCTGCAACTGCGCCTTCGATCATCGCGCGCACCTGAGCTTCAACTTCTGCCGGATACTCCTCCGGAATCATGCGCCGATCCATCCTAAGCACGACCTTGCCGGGCACGACGTTGGTGTTGGTGCCGCCGCTGATCTGGCCGACGAGCATGGTGGGCGAACCAATGCCAACGACTTTCGATTTTATTTTGCCGAGGTCGGGCAGCTTGCCGTAGATGGCGTTGAGGATCGCATTCGCGGCTTGCAACGCATCGTCACCGGTCTCTGGCATCGAGCCGTGTGTGGCCGTGCCATACACCGTCACTTCAAATTGCAGGCAACCGTTATGTGCGGTGACGATGGCGTAGCTGAAGCTCGCGCCGATCACATAATCCGGCTTCGTTGCGCCGATTTCGAGAAGATACCCGGGGCCAAGCAGGCCACCAAATTCTTCGTCGTAGGTAAAGTGCAATTCGACCGCACCGTTGAGTTTTGCCCCCGCCTTTTCTGCGGACTTCAACGCCTCCAGCACAAAGGTGAAACTTGCAATGTCGCCTTTGCTGACCGCAACGCCGCGCCCATACATGCGACCGTCTTTCACCTCGCCGCCGTACGGATCAAACGACCAGCCGTCACCCGGTGGTACCACGTCGCCATGCGCATTCAGCGCAATGGTCGGGCCGCCGCTGCCGAATTTGTGACGCACGATGAGGTTGGTGACTGACACCATGCCATAGTCGCGCACGCGTTGCTCGGGCACCACGAAGCGCTCGACGTTGTAGCCTCTGGCGGTCAGCAGTTCGGCTGCTATTTCTGCGGGCGGATTGTTGTTGCCGGGCGGCGTGTCAGACGGCACGCGCACGATCTGACGCAGGAACTCGATTTGTTCCACGTGGTGGGTGTCAACGAATTGGGTGATGGTTTCTTGTGTGTTCATGGTGCGTGATAACTATAGGGTGCGCTCGGCGCACCAATCGTTTGTTTTAAAGCGTTGCGTGATGGTGCGCGGAGCGCACCCTATGGTCAGATAGGCCGTTTAACTCGCTGCGCTTTGTTCGCGCTGAATGTTGGCGGCCGATAGTTTTCGAAAAAATGCAGCAATACTTCGGTTGCGATTTCAGCGTCTTCTGCCGTCATCGTCTCGTCGGGATGATGGCTGATGCCGTTATTGCCGCAGCGCACGAACAGCATCGCCATCGGCGCGACGGCAGGGAACACCATCGCGTCGTGACCTGCGCCGCTGGCCAGATAACGCGGCTTGATGCCCTGTGCTGCGATGGCGGCTTCGAACTGCTTTTGCAAGGCCGGGTCGCACGGTGCGGCGTCGGCGTCGTAAAGCGTTTCAACACCAAATTTCACGCTGCGTCGTTCGGCAATCGCAGGCAGCTCGACTGCGAACGTCGCCAGTGCGACCGCGCGAATCCCGTCATCGCCCGATCGCACATCGATGGTGAATTCCACATCCTGCGCAATGACATTGATCGCGCCCGGTTTAACCGAGAGTTTGCCGACGGTGCCGACCAACCCCACGTTTTCGGTACAAAATTTTTCGACAAAAAGAATCATTTCTGCTGCGGCAGCAAGCGCGTCTTGCCGCGCGCCCATCGGCACCGTACCGGCATGACCAGCGAGACCGGTTACGTTGACAAGCAGGCGCGTTGCACCGGCGATGGCAGTTACGACACCAACGGCAAGCCCTTCGTTCAACAGTACCGGGCCCTGCTCGATATGCGACTCAACGAAGGCGACGACCTCGCCATGCTGCTCGCCGCGACGATCCAGCTCGCGCCACTGGTTTGCGTCACCGCCAAATTCGGTGATTGCCTGCCGCATGGTCACGCCCTCAGCGTCAGCCTTGTCGAGCCATGCCGCATCAAATTTTCCGGCCATCGCTTTGCTGCCGATCAGCGTGGCCGGAAAGCGCACACCCTCCTCGTCGCCAAAGCCGACGATCTCTAGTGTGTACGGCAGCCGCACGCCGCGCCGATTCAATTCCTTCACACACGCAACGGGTGAAAGGATGCCAAACAGCCCATCGTACCTCCCCGCGTTGCGCACACTGTCCTGATGTGAGCCGGTCATCACAACCGGCGCGAACGGCACACCCGCCTCGTAGCGACCGACGATGTTGCCGAGCGAATCGAAATCCGCGTTCATCCCCGCGTCGCGCATAAGACCGATGAGGTATGCGCCCGCTAGCTTGTGCTCCTTCGAAAGATAGGTGCGCGTGATGCGCGGCGCGTCTTCGGTGAAGGCTGCGAGCACGTCGGCTTGCTTCAGGATGTCTGATCCGAATTTCACGATGTACTGTCCGTGTCCGGGTGCATGGCACGCCAGTGCCGCGCAATGTCGATACGTCGAGTAACCCACACCCGATCATGCTTTTCGATGTGGTCAAGAAATTTCATCAAGCCCGCCATGCGGCCGGGCTTACCGAGAATGCGGCAATGCATGCCGACGCTCATCATCTTGGGCGACTCTTCCCCCTCGGCATAGAGCACATCAAACGTGTCGATGAGATACTGCGCAAAATCCTGCCCGTTAGCGAAGCTGGCGGCCGATGAGAACTTCATGTCGTTTGCATCAAGCGAATACGGGACGATCAGTTGCCTAGATACGGTGCCGTCGCGCATGAGCACAGGTAGATAAAAGGGCAAATCGTCGCCGTAGTAGTCGCTGTCGTATTCGTAGCCGCCCCGCGCAATCACCAGCCGCTTGGTGTTCGGGCTGTCGCGCCCGGTGTACCAGCCGTACGGCCATTGACCGTCCGTTAAATCTTTAACAATCTGCGTGCTCTGGGCAATGTGCTCAGCTTCGCGCGCTTCATCCATGTGTTGATGATGAATCCAGCGCAAACCGTGACATGCGACTTCGTGGCCTAGCTCGCAGAAGGCTTTAGCTGCCTCCTCATTGTGCTTTAGCGCCAAGGCGACGGCAAATACCGTCAACGGCAGCTTGCGTTTTGCGAATTCGCGCAGGATGCGCCACACGCCCACACGCGAGCCGTATTCATACATTGACTCCATCGAAAGGTGACGCGCCTCGAAGGCTTGGGCGAACGCAATTTCTGACAAAAATGTCTCTGACGCTGGATCACCGTGCAGCACCGAATTCTCGGAGCCTTCCTCGTAATTAAGCACGAAATTAATGGCAACTTTTGCGCGATTCGGCCATTGCGCGTGCGGCGGGTTGCGACCGTAACCGGTCATGTCTCGCGGGTAAGCAGGAGTCCAGGGCATGATGTCTCTTTGTCTAGCGATGAAGTCTAGCGAGCAATGCGCGTTCCAGACAGCGCCATGCGCTTATAGGCCCTATTTTGCCTAGAGGTGCCCTAGCTGCTACGAGCGTTCCACCAGCCGTCGACAAAGCGACCCTGCGCGAAGCTCACGAATGCGAGTACCTTCGCAGAAACACGTTTCGGAGATGGAAAGACCGCATGCAATTCCTGGTCCGGTTGCGAAAAGTCCTTAAGCACTTCGACGACTTTGCCCGTGTGCAATGACTCCGCAGCGACGTAGCGCGGAAGTGCCGCGATGCCCAGTCCTTCGCGACACGCGGCGAGCACCGCTGACAAATTATTCGACCGCAACCTCCCCTGCACGTTGGCCGCGATTCGCTCGCCACGGGCGCCGGTGAAATGCCAGACGTCGTCGCCCTGCACGCTGCTGTACACAAGCGCGATATGGTGCGAAAGATCGGCGGGGCGCTTTGGCATACCTGCCGCTTTCAGGTAACGCGGCGACGCGACCACCGTCCACGGATTGTTGCCGAGATAGCGCGCGCCAAGACTTGAGTCGGCAAGCTTCCCCATACGCAGTGCCACGTCAATGCCCTGCGCGACGAGATCAACGTAGCGATCCTCAAACGACAGGTCGACGCGAATCTGCGGATGCAGCGCCATGAATTCGAGTGTCAGCGGCACCACAGCGCGTCGCCCGAAGGCCACCGACGTGCCGATGCGCAGGGTGCCTTGCGCCTCGCTTTGCGCCGCGCGCGTCGCCTGCTCTGCCGCTTCCGCGTCCTGCAGCAATTGCTTGCAACGCTCGTAGAACAAAGCACCCGGTTCGCTGAGGCTGACGCCGCGCGTGTTGCGATTAAGCAGGCGCACCTTCAGACGCGCCTCAAGTGCCGCCACCCGCTTGGTCACCGTGGGTTGCGTGGTCTGAAATTCCTGCGCCGCTTTGGAGAAACTGCCGGTCTCCACCACCCGCACGAACACCTGCATTGCGTCGAGTCTGTCCATGCCACAAGTTTAGCCATTTAGCGGCATTTATTCCAATTGAGAATAGATGTTATGGGCTGATGCGGGATTCTCAACACGGCCGTGATTGCCTAAAATTCAGGCAGTACGAAAGCGCCAACGCAACACAAGGAGAATACTCATGGCAAGAATGTCGGCCGCACAAGCAGCGGTCTATGTGATGGAGAAGGAAGGAATCGATCAAGCGTTCGGCGTTCCAGGCGCGGCGATCAACCCTCTTTATTCAGCAATTCGCAAGCACGGCGGCATCGCACATATTCTTGCGCGGCATGTCGAAGGTGCCTCGCACATGGCCGAGGGCTACACGCGCGCGGTCGCTGGCAACATCGGCGTCTGCATCGGCACTTCGGGGCCAGCAGGTACCGACATGATCACCGGGCTCTACTCTGCGTGGGCCGATTCGATCCCGATTTTATGTATCACTGGGCAGGCACCGCGTGCGCGCTTGTACAAGGAAGATTTTCAGGCAGTAGATATTGAATCCATTTCCAAGCCCGTGACCAAATGGTCGGTCACGGTGCGCGAACCGGCGCTGGTGCCGCGCGTGTTTCAGCAGGCATTTCACATCATGCGCTCGGGCCGTCCCGGCCCAGTGTTGATTGATTTGCCGTTTGACGTGCAGATGGCCGAGATCGAATTTGACGTTGACACCTATGCGCCGCTGCCTGTCTACAAGCCAGCGGCTACGCGCCCACAAATCGAAAAAGCCATCGCCATGCTGCAAGCGGCGGAGAGGCCACTGATCGTTGCTGGCGGCGGCATCATCAACGCAGACGCCTGCGATCTGCTGGTTGAATTCGCCGAATTCACGGGCGTGCCGGTGATTCCCACGCTCATGGGCTGGGGCAGCATTCCCGACAATCATCCGCTGATGGCCGGGATGTGTGGCTTGCAGACGAGTCATCGCTACGGCAACGCAACGATGCTTGCATCCGACTTCGTGCTCGGCATCGGCAACCGCTGGGCGAACCGGCATACGGGTTCGGTAGAGGTTTACACCAAGGATCGCAAGTTTGTTCACGTCGACATCGAGCCGACACAGATTGGGCGGGTGTTTTCGCCGGATTTCGGCATCGCTTCGGACGCCAAACTGGCGCTTGAACAATTCGTTGCAGTTGCTAAAGAAATGAAGACGAATGGTCTACTCAAAGACCGCAGCGCGTGGGTCAGTGAATGTCTTGAACGCAAGCGCACGATGCTGCGCAAGACCAATTTCGAAGCCGTCCCGATGAAGCCACAACGCGTTTACCAATGCATGAACAATGCGTTCGGACAAGACGCCTGCTACGTCAGCACCATTGGTCTGTCACAGATCGCAGGTGCGCAGTTTCTGCATGTTTACAAGCCGCGACACTGGATCAATTGTGGGCAGGCAGGGCCACTGGGCTGGACAATACCTGCGGCGCTCGGCGTGCGTGCGGCTGACCCGACCCGAAAGATTATTGCGCTCTCGGGCGACTACGATTTTCAGTTCATGATTGAGGAGCTGGCCGTTGGCGCGCAGTTCAAGCTGCCGTACCTGCACATCGTGGTCAACAATTCCTATCTCGGGCTGATTCGGCAAAGCCAGCGCGGCTTTGACATGGATTACTGTGTGCAGCTCGCGTTCGACAATATCAACACGCCGGAGACTGAAACATTGTCAAAGGCGTACGGCGTCGATCACGTAAAAGTGGTGGAAGGTTTGGGCTGCAAGGCCATTCGCGTGCATAAGCAGGAAGAAATCGCACCCGCAATCAGCCAGGCCGAGGCGTGGATGGAGGAATTCCGCGTGCCGGTGGTCATCGAGATCATGTTGGAGCGCGTGACCAATATCGCGATGGGGACCGAGATCAACAACGTCGTGGAATTTGAAGAAATCACCGACAGCAAAGCCGATGCGCCGACTGCGGTGATGGCCATGCTTGATTAATTAGATTGAAGATTTGATATGCCAAAGTTCGCCGCCAACCTCACCTTTCTGTTCACTGAATTGCCCTTCATGGAGCGCTTCGAAGCCGCGGCCATTGCGGGCTTTAAGGCCGTTGAATATATGGCCCCGTATCCGTATCCCGCCGACGACCTGAAGGCGGCACTCAAAGCCAATGGTCTCGTGCAGGCCCTGTTCAATCTCCCTGCGGGCGATTGGGATAACGGCGAGCGTGGCATCGCCTGCATTCCGGGGCGAGAAGCTGAGTTCAAGCAGGGCGTGGCGACTGCAATTGCTTATGCCAAAGCGCTCGACTGCAAAAAAATAAATTGTCTGTCCGGAAAACTGCCGCAAGGCGTCTCGCATGACATCGCAACGGCGACCATGATCGGCAACCTTAAATTCGCAGCGGCGGAGCTCAAGCGGCAGGGCATCATGCTGGTGACCGAGCCGATCAATTCGTTCGACATTCCCGGCTACTTCGTAAATCGTACAAGTGAAGCGCTGGCCATTCTCGATGCGGTAGGTTCTGACAATCTGTTCATCCAGTACGACGTATACCACGCGCAACGCATGGAAGGCGAACTGGGCAGCACACTCAAGAATCACCTTTCACGCATCGGCCACATTCAGATCGCCGACAACCCTGGTCGCAATGAACCGGGCACCGGTGAGATCAACTACGCGTGGGTGCTTCAACACATTGATGCGCTTGGCTACGATGGCTGGGTGGGTTGCGAGTACAAGCCGAAGACGAATACCGTTGACGGGTTGGGCTGGATGCAAACGCTAGCCTGAACCCCAACCACTTTGGCGTCATCTTCGCCGAAGGCGGAGATCCAGAAACCGGGGTGTTCTGAACGGGTTCGACCTGGCTTTGATCGCCGCCTTTCTGGATTCCCGGCTGCGCCGAGAATGACGCCGCATTGTGAGTCAACCATTCATTTTTATTTCAACGAAAAGTACACCATGACCACACTCAACCTCGGTTTCATCGGCCTCGGCATTATGGGCGCGCCGATGGCGGGCCACCTGCGAGCCGCAGGTCACACGCTCTACGCGCATACGCGCAGCACACTACCGGACGCTTTACGTGATACAGGTTTCATCGCTTGCGGCGATGCCGCAGAAGTCGCGCAGAAGGCCGACATCATCTTCACCATGTTGCCGGATACGCCCGACGTGGAGAAAGTGCTGTTCGGTAAAGGCGGCATCAGCGCTGGCCTTGTCGCTGGCAAGACGGTCGTGGACATGAGTTCCATCGACCCGATGGCGACCAAGTCATTCGCGAAGCAGATTAACGCGCTTGGCTGCGACTATCTCGACGCGCCGGTGTCGGGCGGTGAAGTGGGTGCCAAGGCGGCCACCTTGACCATCATGGTCGGCGGCCCACAAGCTGCGTTTGCGCGAGTCAAGCCGCTGTTCGATCTCATGGGCAAGAACATCACGTTGATCGGCGGCAACGGCGACGGGCAGACCTGCAAGGTCGCCAATCAGATCATCGTCGCACTCAACATCGCAGCCGTCAGCGAAGCCCTCGTGTTCGCGTCGAAAGCGGGTGCTGATCCCGCTAAAGTCCGGCAGGCACTGATGGGTGGTTTCGCATCATCACGCGTTCTAGAAGTCCACGGCGAGCGCATGATCAAGCGCACTTTCAACCCAGGATTCAGAATCGCGTTGCACCAAAAAGATTTGAACCTCGCTTTGCAGGGCGCGCGAACCTTAGGCGTTGCACTGCCGCAAACCGCGAGCGCGGCGCAGCTCATGAACGCGTGCGCCGCTTTGGGGCATGGGCAGGCCGACCATTCGGCTCTGGTGCGTGCGCTTGAAGCCATGGCGAACCATGACGTCGCATAGGGCTAGAAATCGGTAGCAACCGCACCGCGCGACGACACAATGCGCCGCACAAATGAATTATTAGAGGTGCCCTAAACATAAGCGCCGCATGATTAACCCTCATTGCCTTTTCGATATGGCATAACGATTGCTCTCTCCCTACACTGCGGAGCGTGTTTGACCTCTGCAATTCGCGGTTTGAATTGACCTTGATCAAACGCTGTTCATAAAGTTAGCAACGGGGAGTTTGCAATGTCGAGTGGGTCTACCGTCCATCCTGTGGACGAAATACTGCCGCTACCGCGTCTGGGCGCGCTGGGTCTGCAACATGTGCTGGTGATGTACGCCGGTGCCGTCGCCGTGCCGCTGATCATCGGTCGCGCGCTGAAATTGCCGCCGGAGCAGGTGGCGCTGCTGATCTCGGCCGATCTGTTTTGCTGCGGAGTGGTCACACTGATCCAGTCGCTGGGGGCAACGCAGTGGTTTGGCATTCGCCTGCCGGTGATGATGGGCGTAACGTTCGCGTCGGTCGCCCCGATGGTCGCGATGGCCAACGCCAATCCGGGCGCGGTCGGCGCGCAGCTGATCTTTGGTGCCATCATCGGTGCTGGCATTATTGCCATCCTCATCGCGCCAGTGGTCAGTCGCATGTTGCGCTTCTTTCCGCCGGTGGTCACCGGCACTATCATCGCTGTGATCGGCATCAGCTTGATGCGCATCGGCATCAACTGGATCTTCGGTAATCCGTTTGGCCCGACCGCACCGTCGGTGGTGAACCCCGAACACGCCAAGTGGCTGGCGGACGCCGCCGCCGCGTCGAGCGCGCCAGGCTCCGCGCTGTCCGCTGTTCCCAAGGGCATGGCACTGGTTCCGAGTGTGCCGAACCCGAAATATGCCGACCTCACCGGCGTCGGCATTGCAGCGTTGGTGCTGCTATCCATTTTGGTAATCGCAAAATATGCAAAAGGCTTCTTCGCCAATATCTCGGTGTTGCTCGGTATCCTCATCGGAGGCGTGGCTGCCACCGCATTGGGCCTGATGAATTTCGACAAGGTTGGCAAGGCCGCATGGTTTGATTTCGTGATGCCGTTTGCCTTTGGCATGCCGCAGTTCGACGTCGTGATGATCATCACCATGACACTGGTCATGATCGTGGTGATGATTGAATCAACTGGCATGTTCTTGGCACTTGGCGAAATGACTGATCGCAAGGTTGATCAGCCAGCATTAAGTCGCGGTCTGCGCACCGATGGCCTGGGCACGTTGATCGGCGGCATTTTCAACACGTTCCCCTACACCAGTTTTTCGCAAAACGTGGGGCTGGTCGCGGTGACTGGTGTGAAGAGCCGGTTTGTCTGCGTGGCCGGTGGCGTCATCCTGATCGTGCTGGGGTTGCTGCCCAAAATGGCGGCGCTCGTCGAATCGCTGCCAACGGTGGTGCTCGGTGGCGCGGGCCTTGTGATGTTCGGCATGGTTGCTGCGACCGGGATCCGCATCCTCTCCGCCGTGGACTTCAAAGGCAATCGTTACAACTCGCTGATCGTGGCGGTATCCATCGGCGTCGGCATGATTCCGTTGATCGCGCCGAATTTCAAACAATGGATGCCGCACGGCATTCATCCGCTCATCGAGTCGGGCATACTTTTGACTTCTATCGCAGCGCTAACGTTGAATCTGTTTTTCAACGGCGCGAGTGGCGACTCAAGTGCTGCAGTTCATGCGGCAAAACAGGCGGACGCGCATTAGACAAATGTGAGACTAGCTAATTTTTAGCCATACCGGCGTAGGCCGGTATCCACGCCCTTGAGCACGTCAACGCCCCGCTCCGGGCGTGGGCCCCGGCCTGCGCCGGGGTGGCGGTCTGTTCAACCTCGGCCGAGCACCTATTCACTATGCCAACGCTCACCCAAATAAATGAATTTTCTCCCGCCGAATTCTCACGAGTATTCGGCGCGGTGTACGAACATTCGCCGTGGATTGCCGAGCGTGCCTTTGCGCTCAAGCCTCGCGATGGATTTGCCTCGCGCGCGGCGGTGCATGCAGCCCTCGTGGCTACCGTGCAGTTGGCAAGCGTTTCTGAGCAGCTCACGCTGCTCAATTCGCACCCAGAGCTTGCAGGCAAAGAGGCCGCGTCGGGCGCACTCACTCGCGAATCTAGCAGCGAGCAAAGTGGTGCGGGGCTCTCAGCGATGACCGCGGCGCTGGTTACGCAACTGCGCGAACACAACGCCGCGTATCGCGAAAAATTCGGCTTTCCATTCATCATCGCCGTTCGCAACAACACGCAGGACGCGATCTTTGCCGCCGTCACATCGCGCTTGAAAAATACGCGCGCGATGGAATTCAACAACAACCTGATGCAGGTCGGCGAGATCGCCCGCCTGCGCCTGCTCGACATCATCACGGAGTAATTTCTCATGGGCAAACTCTCCACTCATATTCTCGACACCGTGCATGGTCGGCCCGCGCCGAACGTGGCGATTGAACTCTACTCAATGGACGATGCGACGCCCAGGCTGCTCGTCGCCACGCGCACCAACGCCGATGGCCGCACCGATGCGCCGTTGCTGAAAGATTCCGAAGTCAAGCGAGGTCGTTATCGCTTGGTGTTTCACATCGGCGAACACTTCCGCAGCACGGGCATGAAGCTGCCCGACCCGGCGTTTGTCGACGTAGTACCGATTGATTTTGGTATCGCTGAGGACGGTGGCAACTATCACGTGCCGCTGGTGTGCTCGCCATGGACGTATTCAACCTACCGGGGAAGTTAGCGCGCCTGTAGGAGCGGCTCTGCCGCGACACGGTCGTTCGAGACGCACCTTTTTACTTACGTAGGTCGCGGCAGAGCCGCTCCTACAAATCGATTGCAAGCATCATGGAATCCTACATTTTTGACTGGCTGAATCTGCTGCTGCGCTGGCTGCATGTGATCGTCGGCATCGCGTGGATTGGGTCGTCGTTTTACTTCGTGTTTCTCGATAGCAGCCTGGTCAAGCCGACCGATCCGGCGCTCAAAGAAAAAGGTGTCGACGGCGAACTGTGGGCGGTTCACGGCGGCGGTTTTTACAACCCGCAAAAATACATGGTCGCGCCGAAGCAGTTGCCGGAACATCTGCACTGGTTTTACTGGGAAAGTTATTGGACGTGGATGAGCGGTTTTGCGCTGTTCATCGTGCTCTATCTGTTCAACGCGCAAACGTTTCTCATCGATAAAAACGTGTTCGCGTGGGGTTCGTCGGCTGCGGCTATCGCTGCGTCGCTGGTGTATCTGGTGATGGGCTGGGTGGTATACGACGGCATCTGCCGCATGTTCGGGCAGAAGAAAAACGGAGACCTGATCGTTGGCGTTTTGGTGTTCGTCTACGTGATCATCGCAACCTTTATCGCGTGCCATTTGTTCGCCGGCCGCGCTGCGTTTCTGCTCACCGGCGCGATGCTCGCCACTGCGATGAGCGCGAACGTGGCGATGGTGATTATTCCGGGGCAACGCAAAACCGTCGCCGCGATGCAGGCGGGTCAGACGCCCGACCCGATTCATCCGATGCGCGCAAAACAGCGCAGCGTTCACAACACGTACTTCACGCTGCCGGTGTTGTTCGCGATGCTGTCGAATCACTACAGCATGACCTACGGCGCGCCGTTCAACTGGCTGGTGCTGACGCTGATCATGCTCGCGGGCGTGTTGATCCGGCAGTTTTTTGTGTTGAAACTGAAGGGCAAAAAAGAGTATCAATGGTTCGCTGCGGGCGCAGCGATTCTCGCCGGTGTCGCCATCTGGATTGCACCCTCGCCACAGCCCGCAGTTGCCCTCAAGGCAGTGCCAAAGCTTGCCGAGATTCAAACCATCGTCGAGCAGCGCTGCGCGATGTGTCACAACGCACAGATCATCTCGAAAAACGTCCAGCTGCACACACCCGAACTGATCGTAAAAAACGCGCATGCAATGTATCAACAGGCGGTGGTGACGCGCATCATGCCGATGGCCAATTCCACACAGATCACCGAGGAAGAGCGCGCAAAAATTGGTGCATGGGTGACGGCGGGTGCGAGGGCGAATTGAGTATCAGCTTTGTGCTCAAAGCGCCGCCGCACTTGGGATAACGGCTGATTGCCGCTAATCTTGACTATTGCATAAAACTGCCACTTAGCCCTTATTGAATAGCGCTTGTGGCGAAAAGCTGATACGCAATAATTCAGTTAACGCCGCACCGCAGGCGCTTCCATCGGCAAGCCCTGTGCGCGCCACGCAAGATAAAGTTCAAGATCAGCGAGGATAGGATCGGTCGCGGCGGGCACCACCGTTTCCATGCCAAAAAAACACGCGCGCAGCCGCCGATTGAGTGAGCCGAGCGTCTGCCATTCCACGCGATACGCCGGATAGCCGACGCCGTAGCCCTGACTGATGTTTTGATTACGAACGCGCTTGCCGTACAGCTGATCATGACAAGCGCGGCAGTTGAAATCGAGCTTGCCCTGCACCCGCGTGAACTCGTTGTGCGCGCGTTGCCACGCCGCGCTAAGCGTGACGTTGGCGGGCACCTGTTGCGCCTGCCCGCGCGAGGAAAACGCGAGGTAAGTTGCGAGCGCTAGCAGCGGCTGGCTCTCAATCGGGTACGCGCTAGCCGTCACGCGCTCCACCTGACAACGATTGATTGCTGATTCGAGTGTGATGACGCCGCCGTTGGTTTTCACGCGCGGCAGTTTGGTTGCAAGTCCCTTCACTTCGGCGTGGCAGGCAACGCAGTCACGGGCAAAAATGTCGCGGCCCTGATCCACCCACAACATGCCGGGATTGCGATCATCGTCCTTCTGTTGCGCCTGAATCGTGGCGCTGGTGAACGTTGAGCCCGAGCGCACATCGCGCTTGGCAATCGGCAGTTGCGGCGCTGTGGTCTGTGCGGACGCGGCCAGCGTCGCGCAGCAAAAAAACGCGCCTACGACCCAGAAAAAACTACGTCGCAACAACCCGCACCCTCGCGCTGATCGAGCCCACATTGCCGCGCTGATCTCGCCAGCGCGCATTGAAATTGCCGCTCTGTTTGATCGCCACCACGAACGCCAAAAACGGGTTCGCCGTCAGCGCATGCATTGATCGCGCGGTGAACACCGGTTGACCTTCGAAATCAAGCGACAGCGATTCAAGCAAATTGGCCTCGATCACATCGCCCTGCACGTCACGGCGATAGCCGGTCTCCATCGGATGCTGAATCAGCAGCCGCACCTGAAATTCCTCACCTGCATGCACCAGCGGTGGCACAATAAGACGTGCATTACGTCCCGGAATCGGCTCAACGCTCATCACTCAGGTTCCGTCAAAACAGGCACTGCCTGTGAGGTGAACATTCACCGAGTGCTGCCAAAAAGTGCCGTCGGAAAGTTGCGCAACGCCGATCACGTCTTGCGTCGCGCCGAGCCGAATTGACGTGGTCAATCGTGCCTGCGCTAACGCCGAGCCGAGTTCAATTTCAAGCGCGACCGGACGTGGATTCAACGGAGCCAAAATGCCCAATCGAGCAACGCGTCGCGCGCCCAGCGACGCAGGATTGACGAACAACACGATGGGCACCGATGCGCCGGTCTCGGCGATAGTCGGAATGTCCAGCGACAGACCGCCGCGCTCCGTCTTCACGCCACGTGTGCGCTCGTCGAGGGGTGGCAGGGCTGGCAAGGTTGCCTGCGCGAACGCATCAAGCGCCGGAGCCCACCACGGCAGCGTGGCGAGGGTTGCAAGCCGTGCCAAGGTTTGGCGGCGCGCAAACGGGCCATCACGCTCATCAAACTGGGCCGCTTCGCCCGCTTTACCAACTTCACCTATCGCATTTGATGTTGCCATGCACACTCGTTTATGCCGACACACTACGTCGGAGTCAAGACTATACGCCGGACGGTGCGGCTTCCCGCCACGACGGGTTGCAAATCATCGCGGACGATCAAAAAGGTAAAAAAGTTTTTCAAGCAACTTTTCTGTCAAACGACCGCTGCATTGGGGATAACGCTGAGTTTAATCATAAATCGACTATCGCGACTTATTGCTACCAACCCCAGCTTCGACGCCATTTGACAACAAAGTTGTTAAAAAAAATCGCGACCCAATCCAGCAATCCTACCTAACCACGTAGTGGCGATTCCCAAAAAGGATTCCTAAACTTTGGCATGACATAGGAATATTTCGCATCGTCCCCATTGCCCATATTGTTTTGACGTTCAACTTTCCGGGCCGCAGACGCAACGCGCCCGATCAACCGTCCTCGCGAAAGGAGGCCACCGTGCCCAAGCCCAGTATCGCAAAAAACGCTGCGTATCCGCAGTACGCCAACGTCGCCCAGCCCAAGCGTATTCAGGCACGGCAAAGCTCGACAGCCGAACTTCGCTATTACGAAAAAAGCGCACTGCCGCAACCGTGGCCCAAATCCAACGGTCCAAAAAAAACTCCGCGCGGGCGCGATTGCTCCCGGCATCAATCCCGATGTGAAGGAAGACCTGATTTATCGCAGCGGCAAAGTGGTGCCGCAGATGGAATTTCAGAACATTTACCTCGGCGGCGCTGCGTCGTGGGCAGCGCAGGACATCACCTCCATCGACGCCGCGATCAAGCTCGCCATGCAGGATCGACGGCTCAACAACGTGATGCTGCAATATTTTCCCCACGTCGCGATGACCTGCGACATGCGCGAATCTTTCGTGCTCGACGCGCCCAAACTGGTGCGTCTCGACGAGCCCGACGTGCAGGCCGTGATCGCGAGCCTGTACGACAGCGCGTTGCTCAAAAAGACCGATCTCGACAGCACGATTTTCAATCTGATCCTGTCGCCCGGCACCGTGCTCAAGCTCGGCAGCTCGTCATCGACCAACGGCCTTGGCGGCTATCACGGCTCCACGCACATAGAGCGCGACGGCAAGACCATCACGCTGTACTACTCGGCCAACGTCTATTCCGAAGTGCGAGCGAACGGCAAAGAAAACGGCATCGCCGTGTTCAACAAGTCGTGGAAGAACGTAGTCGGCACGCTTTATCACGAGATCAACGAGTTCCGCACCGACCCTGATGTCAACGACGCCATCGTCAACAAAAGCAACGATTTTCTCGGCTGGAATTCGCGCACCGGACGCGAGGTCGGTGACCAACCCATCTTCGCTGCGACAAGCCTGAGCCAAGTGTTCAAGGAGGTCAAGGCCAGCACGGGCAGCAAACGCATCCCAGTGCAATTCATGTATTCCAACGCGGTACACGGCGCAGAAGGCCCGATCGCAAAACCCCACGCTTGAGCATTTAGTTCAGGCGTATCTCAACGTAGTAACAGGAGTGTCATCATGGCTATCGCGCCACCCGTCCCGCTGCACACAATCACACAACCCCTCACCGACGCAGACCTGCTCGCTCAAGCAGCGCATCTTGAGGATTTGCAGGCAAATATCTTCAAGCATCACGGTCGCGACAACGCGGCTCACGTGTTCCTCAAGTTCAAGGCGGGCACAGCCGCAGCAGCAAAAGCGTGGATCAAGACCAAGCTTAAACCGCGATTGACCACGGCCAAGAAACAACTCGACGACGCGGTTGCCCACCGACTGCACCACACCGACGGAGGCCCGCTCTGGACGCTGCAGCTTTCCGCTACGGGCTACAGTTTTCTTGGTTTCGATGTCACAAAACTCGATACAACTTTTAGAGCCGGTATCAAAGCCAGTGTCGCGAAACTGAACGACCCCCCGGTGGCTAAATGGGAGGCGTGGGCACAAGGCGACATTGATGCCATGATCCTGATCGCCGACGCCGGACAGGCCAACGTGCAGTTCATCGCGATGGCATTAGCCACAGAAGTAGCCGCGTTTGCCGATGTTTTACACACGCAGTTGGGACATCAGCAGAGAAACGTACGCGGCGACGGTATCGAGCATTTTGGCTACGTAGACGGTCGCAGCCAGCCAATCATGTTGACTAGTGAAATGGCCGAAGAGTCTGACGGGACAACGTTGTTTGATCCGTCGGCAGGACCTGCGCAGGTGCTGGTGCCAGATCCGTTCGGCGCGCCCGGTGCCTCGGGCAGCTACTTCGTGTTCCGCAAACTTGAAGAAAAGGTTCGCTCGTTCAAAATCCACGAACAAGAACTGGCCAACGCGTTAGGCCTCACGGGTGACGCGCGCGAGTTGGCCGGTGCATTGGTTATCGGACGCTTTGAAGACGGCACGCCCGTGACGCTCGCCAACGAGCCACTGATCGAGTCGTCGTCCAAGCCCAATCACAAATTTGCGCCGAACAATTTCGACTATCGAAATGATGTCCAAGGTGCCAAGTGCCCGTTTCACGGACACATCAGAAAGAGCAATCCTCGTGGCTCCGGCCCCGGTGGTCTGGTAGATGAACAGAGTCGCCGCATGGCTCGCCGGGGCATCACTTATGGCGAACGAACTGACGACGGTTCGAACATTTCCACTATGCCTGAGGGCGATGTAGGCCTACTGTTCATGTCGTTCCAAAAGGACATCGCCAAACAGTTTGAATTCATCCAGCAATCGTGGGTGAATGATCCAGCGTTTCCGCAAAATCATGGTGGCACCGGCTTTGACCCTGTCCTCGGTCAGCATCCATCGGGTGCGCCCGCGACGCAACGCTGGCCACAGGTGTGGGGGCAAACACCCGTCGTGCCTGTGTCGTTTAGCTTCGCTGATTTTGTGGTGATGAAAGGCGGGGCGTACTTCTTTTCGCCCAGTCTCTCAAGTCTTTAATCGCTGACGACTAACTAAAAATCACCGTCTTGTTGCCGTTCAACAAGACGCGGTGTTGCGCATGCCATTTCACGGCGCGAGCAAGTGCGGTGCATTCGAGATCGCTGCCTGCGACGGCGAGCGCTTCGGCGCTCATCGAGTGATTCACGCGCGCCACGTCCTGCTCGATGATCGGGCCTTCGTCGAGGTTGGTGGTCACGTAATGTGCCGTAGCACCGATCAGTTTGACGCCGCGGTCATACGCCTGATAGTACGGTCGCGCGCCCTTGAAGCTTGGCAAAAACGAGTGGTGAATATTGATCGCGCGGCCCGCGAGATGCGCGCACAGTTCGGGTGAGAGCACCTGCATATAACGCGCGAGCACGACAAGATCAATCTGCTTCTCGCTGATGATTTCGCGAATCTTCGCCTCCTGCTGCGCCTTGGTGTCGGCGCTCACGGGCAGGTGAAAAAACGGGATGTTGTAGCTCGCGGCGAGCTGATAATGGACGGCGTGATTGCTCACAATAGCCGGGATGTCGATAGGCAGCTGACCGCTCTTGTGACGAAATAACAAATCGTTCAGGCAGTGGCCCTGTTTTGACACCATCAGCAAGGTGCGAACCCGCGTCGCCATCGCGAAAAAATTCGCGTGCATTGACAGGGCGTGCGCGGTGGTTTCAAAGCGTTCGGTCAAGGCAGCGGTGGTCAAGCCCGCCTCACCGCATTCAAACTGCACGCGCATAAAAAAGCGGTCGCTGCCGACATCGTTGAACTGCGCCGCCTCAAGAATATTTGCGCCCTGCTCAACCAGAAAGCCAGAGACGCGATGCACAATGCCTGATCGGTCGGGGCACGAAAGAGAGACTACGAAATGTGGCTTGGTCGTCATCTGTGAAACTCTAAATAATTCCCGGGCGACGCAGCATTTGCCAGCGACAAAAAGCGGCAATCGTTTTGCCGTCGGTGATACGGTTGTCAGCAATCATCGCGGCAATTTCGTCAGGCGTCGCGGCGAACAGTTCGAGAAATTCATCTTGATCGAGCTTCGCCTCACCCTGCACCAATCCGTTGGCGTGAAAGAGGTGAATCACCTCGTCTGCGTACGCAATCAGCGGGTGCATGTGACCGAGCGTATGCCATGAGCGCGCCCAGTAGCCTGTCTCTTCTTTCAGCTCGCGCTGCGCGGCGACCAGCGGGTTCTCGCCTGCGTCCAGTTTGCCCGCCGGAAACTCAATCATCACGCGGCCCATCGGGTATCGATATTGCCGCTCCAGCAGCAGTGTGCCGTCTTCAAACTCGGCAACGATGCAGGCTGCACCCGGATGCTTGATGTATTCACGCACCCCGGAATTGCCGTTCGGCAGCGTCACGTTGTCGCGAACGACATGCAGCAGTTTGCCCTTGAAAATCTCTTCGCTTGAAACAAAAATTTCGGCGAGATGCGCGTCGTCTTTCGCGGTCATACCCAATCCTTGTTGATCAGGAAATCGGTATACAGCGCATGCTCAGGTGTGCCCAGTGTCGGCTTATGATCGTAGCGCCAGCTCACCAGAGGCGGCATGCTCATCAAGAATGCTTCGGTGCGGCCATTCGACTGCAAACCGAAGTGCGTACCCCGATCCCACACGAGATTGAATTCGACGTAGCGTCCACGTCGATAGAGCTGCCAGTCACGCTGTGGCGCAGCGTACGGCATCTCATGGCGCCGCTGCAAAATCGGAATGTAGGCAGGCACAAAATGCTCGGCCACAGATCGCATCAATGCGAAATTTTGTGCGAATCCAAACGCGCTGAAGTCATCGAAAAAGGTGCCGCCGATGCCGCGCGGCTCCTGTCGATGTTTGAGATAAAAGTAGTCATCGCACTGCTTTTTAAAGCGCGGATAAATATCTGCACCAAACGGATCGCACGCGGCCTTCGCCTCGTTGTGCCAATGCACGGCGTCATCAGTAAAGCCGTAATACGGCGTCAAATCCATGCCACCACCGAACCATGCGACAGGCTCACCTTCAGGAGGTGTAGCAATCAGAAAGCGCACATTCATGTGCGTGGTCGGTGCATACGGATTGCCCGGATGAATCACCAGCGACACGCCCATCGCCTCGAATTTTGCGCCCGTTAATTCCGGACGGACGGCGGTGGCCGACGGCGGCAGTTTCGTGCCAAACACATGCGAGAAATTCACGCCACCACGCTCAATCACACGCCCGCCTTCGATCAGGCGCGAGATACCGCCTCCGCCTTCGGGCCGTTGCCATTCATCACGAATAAACCTGCCGCCGTCCACGACTTGCAGCGCATTAACGATGTCGTGTTGCAACTTGAGTAGAAAAGTGCGGACAGCGACTGCGTCCACGTTTTGTCCCCTCTCCCCTGGCGGGAGAGGGTTAGGGTGAGGGGGCGCGCCGTTCATCGTTTGATCGCTCTCCAGCCAATGTCGCGACGCATTTGCATGCCGTCGAACGTGATGCCGTCAGCGATTTCATAGGCGCGCTGCTGCGCGATTTTTACGTTGTCGCCGAGGGCTGTCACGCACAATACGCGACCGCCTGCGGTCACAACTCGCCCGTCGTTTAAAGCCGTGCCCGCATGAAACACATGCGCGTCGTCGGATGACGCAGGTAGCCCCCGAATCACGTCGTTTTTACGCGGATTATCCGGGTAGCCGTGCGACGCCATCACCACGCCCAGCGCAACGCGACGATCCCATTCCGCTTCGGCCTTATCGAGCGTGCCATTGATGCCGTGCTCAACGAGGTCAACCAGATCAGTTTTCAAACGCATCATGATCGGCTGCGTTTCTGGGTCACCGAAACGGCAGTTGAATTCGACCGTCTTCGGCTCGCCCGCGTCGTTGATCATCACGCCCGCATACAGAAATCCCGTGTAGGTGATGCCATCTTTCGCCATGCCGCTGACCGTTGGCAAAATGATTTCACGCATGATGCGCGCATGCATCGCGGGCGTCACCACGGGCGCGGGCGAATACGCGCCCATGCCGCCCGTGTTCGGGCCGAGGTCGTTGTCAAGCAGACGTTTGTGGTCCTGGCTTGAGGCCATGGCCAGCACATTTTTGCCGTCAACCATGACGATAAAGCTCGCCTCTTCGCCCGCCATAAATTCTTCGATCACAACGCGTGCGCCTGCTGCTCCAAACGCGTTATTCGCCAACATCATGTCGATGGCGACGTGTGCTTCGGCTAGCGTCATCGCGACGACCACGCCTTTGCCAGCGGCCAAACCATCAGCCTTAATCACGATGGGCGCGCCATTAAGTTCAACGAAATCGTGTGCCGCACGGGCATCAGTGAAACTCTCATACGCCGCGGTCGGGATGCCGTGGCGCGTCATGAATGCCTTGGCGAAATCCTTTGATGATTCAAGCTGCGCGGCCGCTCTGGTTGGCCCGAAAATGCGCAAACCTTCGGCGCGAAATGCGTCCACCACACCTGCGGCCAGCGGCGCTTCCGGTCCGACCACGGTCATCGCCACTTTTTCATTTTTGGCGAGCGCAACCCATTGTTCAACCGTACTTGCCATCGCGTTTTCGCAATTGGGCTCGGCGAGTGTTCCGGGGTTGCCGGGCGCGACGATCACGTTTTGCACGCGCGGGCTTTGTGCTAATTTCCAGGCCAGTGCGTGCTCGCGACCGCCGCCACCGATAACTAATACTTTCAACCTAAATCCTTGTGCGTTTCTGTAGGAGCGGCTTGCCGCGACCTTCTCTTTTGCAACGTGAGCGGGTCGCGGCAAGCCGCTCCTACAAATCGGCCTTAGTGCCGGAAATGGCGAACGCCTGTGGTCACCATTGCCACGCCACGTTCATTCGCGGCGTTGATCACCTCGTCGTCACGCATGCTGCCGCCGGGCTGAATCACCGCAATTGCGCCGACGTCAATCAACACGTCCAGCCCATCGCGGAACGGGAAAAATGCATCACTCGCTGCAACCGACCCGTTAAGTGACAGGCCAGCGTGTTCGGCCTTGATTTTGGCGATTCGCGCCGAATCGACGCGGCTCATTTGTCCTGCACCGATGGCCAGCGTCCGCCCGTCTTTAGCGAACACAATCGCGTTCGATTTCACAAACTGCGCAACCTGCCAGACGAATTGCATGTCTTTTAGTTGTTGAGCAGACGGCGCGAGTTGGGTCACCACTTTTAGCGACGCCGGATCAAGCTTGTGCGCGTCCGCGCTCTGTACGAGCAGGCCGCCACCGACACGCTTCATCTCCAGCGCATTGGCGCTCTCGAATAAACTTTTGATCGGCACCGTGAGCACGCGCACATTGACTTTTTTGGACAGCAACTCAAGCGCGTCGGTCGTGTACGCAGGCGCAATTAACACCTCAAGGAACTGTTTGCTCACTGCTTCCGCGCAGGCTGCGTCGACTTCACGGTTGAAGGCGATGATGCCGCCAAATGCCGAGGTAGGATCAGTCGCCAACGCGCGGTTGTAAGCCTCAAGCGGCGTGTCTGCGAGTGCGACGCCACAGGGGTTCGCATGTTTCACGATCACGCAGCAGGTGTCGTCAAACGCACGCACGCAATCCCACGCCGCATCGGCGTCGCCGACGTTGTTGTAGGAGAGCGCTTTGCCCTGCAATTGTGCGTACTTCGACAACGATCCGGCGGCGGGCGCTTCATCACGATAAAAGGCCGCACTTTGATGCGGGTTCTCGCCGTAGCGCATGTCCTGCGCCTTCGTCCATTGCAGCGTCAGCACATCTGGGTAAGTGCGCGGCTCGCCTTCAAGTTCGCGGCAGGTCAGGTAATTGCCGATGGCGGCGTCGTATGCAGCGGTATGGGTGAACGCTTTTTTCGCTAGTGCAAAACGTGTTTTACGCGATAGCTCGCCCGCGTTTGCATTCATTTCGGTAGCGAGCGCTGCGTAGTCCGTCGCATCGACAACGATGGCCACGCCTTCCCAGTTTTTCGCTGCGGCGCGCACCATGGTCGGCCCGCCGATGTCGATGTTTTCAATTGCATCTTCAAGCGAGCATCCTGACTTCGCAACGGTCTCACGAAACGGATAGAGATTGACCACGACCAGATCAATCAACGGAATTTTTGCGGCTTCAACCGCGCTCATGTGCTCGGACAACAGGCGATTAGCGAGGATGCCAGCATGCACTTTGGGGTGCAGCGTTTTCACGCGACCATCGAGCATTTCCGGGAAGCCGGTGTAATCGCCGACGTCAGTGACCTTCAAGCCCGCATCACGAATCAGCTTGGCAGTGCCGCCCGTGGAGAGCAGCTCAACGCCGTGCGCTGCGAGCGATTGCGCGAATTCGAGCAGGCCAGACTTGTCGGAAACAGAGAGCAGGGCCCGAGTAATCTTACGATTCATGAATCAGTCTTGCGCCAGCTTGATCTTGTGCTTGTCGAGCTTGGCGCGCAAAGTGTTGCGGTTGATGCCGAGCATTGAGGCGGCCTCCGACTGATTGCCTTTGGTCCGAACCAGCACGTCCGTTATCAACGACTTCTCGACACTGCCGATCACCAGTTCGTACAGATTGTCGGCGGGTTCCCCGTCTAGTTTGGCCAGGTAGTCGCTGAGCGAATGACCGACCGCTTCGGCAATCGCGGCATGGCCGTTTAGTTTTAGACGTTTCATTGTTGTTGTTCTCTTGTCGAGTGTTGTTCTAATGCTTGATCGAAGCTGCGGACCCCGACAAACCCTGCGATGCGTAAGGCTCAAGTGGCAGCCGATCATGAAAATCTGCGAGATGCGAAAAGTAGGCGACGACCGCGGACAGTTGCGCGGCGCTGTCAGTCAACACGTTGAGTTGATCGCGAAAGTCTTCTGCCCCCGGCAGGCCTTCGGTGTACCAGCCAATGTGTTTACGCGCGCTGCGCACGCCAGTGTCGTTGCCATACAGCGTGTAATGGTCTTCGAGGTGACCTTGCATCAGCGCGACAACCTCGGATACTTCAGGCGCTGGCGGCATGCAGCCGTTATCAAAGTAGTGCGTCGTATCGCGAAAAATCCACGGTCGGCCCTGTGCCGCACGCCCAATCATCACGGCATCCGCGCCGGTGTAATCAAGCACGGCTTTGGCCTTTTGTGGCGAATCAATGTCGCCATTGGCAATCACCGGAATCGACACCGCCGCCTTCACTGCCTTGATGCTGTCGTATTCCACCGTGCCGTCGTCAAAGCCACAGGCGCGGCTGCGACCATGTAGGGTCAGCGCCTGAATGCCGGCGTTTTCTGCGATCTGCGCGATGCGAATCGCGTTGTTGTTCTCAGAGTTCCAGCCTGTGCGCGTTTTCAATGTCACCGGCACATCAACGGCCTGCACCACTGCATCCAGAATGCGCGCCACCAGCGCCTCGTTGCGCAGCAGCGCTGATCCCGCTTCAACCCGGCACACTTTCTTCTTGGGGCAGCCCATATTGATGTCGATAATCTGCGCGCCGCGCGAGACGTTATAGCGCGCCGCCTCGGCCATCACGTGCGGATCACTGCCCGCGATCTGCACAGCAATGGGCGCGGCTTCGCCGTCATGATTCATACGATGCATCGACTTTGGCGTTTGCCACAGTTCGGGCTTCGATGCGACCATTTCGCTCACCGCATAGCCCGCACCCAATTGTCGGCACAGCCTACGGAAAGGACGATCGGTAACCCCCGCCATCGGTGCGATCACGAGCCGATTTTTGAGGGAATAAGGACCGATGCGCAACATGTGTGTGCAGAAAATTTCGGTAGGGGTGTTGAAACGGAGATGCGATTATAGCGGCATCAATGCCTGAAAATAAGGCACGCTAAGCAACAAAAAAATTTGTCTTGCTATCCGACAGAATGAGTTCAAACTTAGCGCGGGTTGCGCGTAATGCAGGCTCGCCGGTTGTGATAAACCTTCGACGAGTGCGTTCAAATGGCACGAAAAACTACGGTGCCCGTCTATTCAGTCGTCGCGCTACAGCCTTCTTCCCTCTAAATCGACACCACCGATACAGCGCACCAAACCCCCGCATGCTTCGGAAAGCACGGCGCTCCGCCTGCGTCAACCATTTTCCACCGAGAGATCGCATCGGCGGGTAATTGAGGTGCCTGAAACGTGACGCTAACCTTCACCGATGCGCCGGACTGTGTTACCGGAATCGCCACGCGCTGGCGCGTTGGCTTAAGCCCTGGCGTGACATCCTCCACCAACACGCGCTTTCGCCCGTGCTGCTCCCACCGAGCCGATACAAACTCCGAGTCCACGCAGCGCAACTTACGGCCCACCCACGGCACGGTTCCCGTGTTCTGCAGCATCCACGTTTTGACGAAGCGCTGTCCGGCCAAGACCATGCAACCATCGGGAACGGTCACATCACCGACGAACGAAATGTGATCGCCCGCCTCTTTCACGGGCAACAACGTCGCCACACCCATATCAATGTCGTGATAAATCTCGCGCAGCAGAATGATCGGCGCGATACCCATCGCCCGAGCGATGCTGCAAACGGTTGCTACCGTCGCCGTCTGCCCCTCGCCGCGCATCATCCGATATAGCGTTTCGCGCGCCACACCTGCCTGCGCAGCCAGAGCGCTTAAAGTCAAGCCTTTCCGTTCGCAGGCAGTTTCAACTGCAAGTCGTATCGGGTGTGGTTTCAATGCAACGTCCCTTCATGTCGGCGGTTTAGCCGAATTTAAGTGATTCTCCGGTCTGTCACCGTTCACTTAGCCGCGCGGGCTCGCATGAGGCCGCCATGCCCTCAACGCCAAACGGCTGGCCACTCGGAGCCAGTCAGCTACAGCACGTGATGGCATGCGACGCACCCTACCCACATCGGGTAGGAAGAACACTATTTTTCCTTTGTCTAACGCACATGACACTTTACTTGGTACGCTTGCACAAGATCCCTTCATCGCGCTAAGTCCCGCGCCATCACGCCGAGCCCACACATGTCATTAGCATTTCCCCGCATTGTTAAAGTTGTAAACGCTGCCTTTAGCGCACTCGTCGCGCTGCTATTCTGCGCCTTAACCACATTAGCCTCTGCGCAGACGCCCACGGTCATCACCAACCCTGCCATTGGGGTGTTTACAGGGGGCATTAACCTCACAGCAAAAATCGACACCGCAGCCATCGGTGGTGTTGTCGTTACTGTAACCAAAACGTCAGGTACGTTCGTCGGCAACGGCGTATTGCGACTGTGTCGAGGTGAAGGAAATTATTGTGAGACGGTGGTCGACACGCCGTACACGGCGGGCGCCCCCAGCGTAACCTTCCCAGCGTTCACGCCACGCCTCCGTCGACAAGATTTTTATTACGTTCAGCGCTATGACGCGGTGACTATTGGCGGCCTTGATCCGAACGTACGGTCTGCCCAAATGATTGTGATCGCGGATAACGCAGAGGCGGGCCGGTTGAATGCGGTGCAGGTCACCGCATCGGTCGACAGCTCGTGCGCGCTAACTTCGAGTGGTTCCGTACGCTGTTGGTCACAATCCGCACTTTCTCCTGTGGGCGTGTCGGGCTTACCCACCAACGTTTCCAAAATCGCAGGAACGACGCGTCACGTGTGTGCGATGGCGTCCGGGCAGGCGTACTGCTGGGGAAGCAACTTTTCCGGCGAGCTCGGAGACGGCACGACGACAGCACGGGCAACGGCTGCGCTCGTCACGGGCATTTCAGGCGTGGTAACCGATTTGTTTGCTGGTTCTTCGACGACTTGCGCGCTTGTTGGCGCTTCCTCTTGGTGTTGGGGTTCCAATCAGTATGGGCAGGCGACCGGCGGTGCAAGCCCTAACGCGCCTGCAAACGCGCTTACACCGGCAGCGGTGCCCTCGCTCGGATCCGCAGTGGTGCTTGGAACGCTTGGAGCGGGTTACGGGTGCGTAGCGCGCGCCGACGGTACGGTGGCATGCTGGGGTGTCAACAATTCTGGGCAGCTCGGTAACGCAACAGGTATTGGATCAAATCTTGTTTACCCTGCCTCGACAATTTCCGGACTTTCGGCTGCTCAGATTTCCACCGGAACCAGTAGCAGCGTATGCGCAGCGCGTTTTGACACCTCTGTTTGGTGCTGGGGCGCAAACTCCAACGGGGAACTGGGCAGAGGCACGACCACTCCAAACGAATTTTTGCCTGCACGCGCGTCTGCGTTATCGTCGAATGCCTTGCGCGTAAGCGTGGGAGCGGCAGCCGCGTGCGCGGTAGCGCTCGGCGACGCACTTCAATGCTGGGGCGACAACTCCTACGGTCAACTTGGTTCCGGCAAACGCATCGACAACATATCAACTATACGCCCTGTCGAGAGAACTTTGATACCCGAGGGCGTCCTGAACACAGCGGGCGCCGTGCGGAGCATCGCGATAGGTTTCCAGAGCATGTGTATTGCAATGGCGGATGGCTCAGTGCGCTGTTCCGGGCACACGAGTTTGGGCGACGGATCGACAAATGACTCGAGTACACCAGTCACAGTCATTGGCTTCGGCGCTGCACAATCTACGTACGCGGCGCCCACGGTGCAAACGTTCGCACGCACAGGCGACGCAATCAGTTTAGTGTTTCAAGACACTATCACCGCCGCCTCTGCGCCGATTACGCAATCTCGCTGGGCGTGTAGACGCGTGGGGCAATCGGCATTTACCGCGCTTGGCGGTCAATTCGATTTGAATGAAGCGGGCGGTCGGCAACATACAGTTCAGGGGTATTTAGTCGGCCCCGGCCCGTGGGAGTGTCAGGTCATGTTCCGTACGGACGCAGGCTACAGCGCGTGGTCTGCATGGACTACGGTGACTTCGCGACCCACCATTGTTCCAACGATGGTGAGCGCAGTTTATGACGGCAACTTTGGCACATTGGTGTTCACTGACAATATTCCTGCTTCGGATGGCCCAATTGTTGGAATCTCCGCTACGTGCGCCGTCGGTTCGGGAGCACCGCAACCCACCATTACTGCTGGTTGCGATGTGTCGAACACATTCTGCACAGCGTCCCAAGTTGTATCGGAGCTGTCTGCGTCGCGCCACACAATCCGATTGCCCCTGCCAGCGGGCATTAGCAGCGTCTCTTGCCGCGCTAGCTTTTCGACGAACTCCGGCATCGCTGAGAACGCGATGGCACCATTCGCCCTCACCGCGACCCCCACAACGCCTCCGACAATAAACAGCGGACGCTTAATTGGCAATACGGGTACGCTTGCGTTTAGCGATAACCTGGCGGCATCAGCTGGTACAGTTTCGACCGCTACGTGGCAATGCACCCGAATACGCGACGGTGGCATTTCTTCCGGGCTAGTGGCGGTCAACGAACCTGCGGCCACAACTCACACAATCAGCATTCCGCTGAGCAGCAACGACTACCAGCAAAATCCTGATACGTACGCGTGTGCGATAAAAATTGCAACAACTGGTCTCGCTGGTCCGATTTCGACGGCATACATCGTCGGCCCTAACTCAGCGCCTGTAGTCTCAGCGTTCGCCTTCTCCATAATAAACGGTGCGATTTCGGGGTCTTTCAACGTCACTGATCCTGACGGCGATTTGGTGAAAAACTTGATGGTGTACTTCGGCTCGTCACCACGCGGTACCGAGTGCTCCAGCGGCGTACTGGGCACCTGGGACGTGCCGCGAGCTGGCGGAACGATCAACTTCACGGCGTCCTCTGCAAACATCGGATGCAGCGATTTGCTTGCTAGCGCAACGACAATTTACGGTTTTGCACGAGCGTCGGACGCAAGTGGACGCGATGCAACCATCGTGGACGCGCAAGCCGCAAACGCGCTATGGTCACCACCGACAACAAACACTTACAGTTTGGTGTTCGAGCAAGTACCGGCCTCGCTAGCCGTCAACGAAACCACGAACGTGGCGGTGCGACTCGTTGACGATTTCGGCGTTACAGCAACGCAATTTAACGGCCCAATTCGAGTGGGTATCGATGTGGAGGCCGTACCCTTTGCTTTCGAAGACGAACAGGGGGCCACCGCGTCCGTTTCGCGCGTCATTCGACTAAAAAATGGTGTCGGAGTAATTCGCGCGCTACATTTCAGTGAGCCTGCAGTCGTCAAGCTCATTGGGGCAACGACGCTGAACGGCACTACGTTAAGCCTGACTTCAGGCATAGCAGATGGCCTCAAGGCTGGGCCAGTGACGGCGCAAATTAATCTTGGCGGCACAAGTTCATCTATCTCCGTGGCCAAGGGCGCGACAACGACTTACAAAATTACTTGGACGAGTAACAGCGTACCGGCTACTAACTTTGCGAGCAAATGGTGTGCGAACGACTTTCAGGCTGTTCTTCTAAATCAACAGGCGGCTGTTGTGCAAACTATCTCGCCACCTCCTTGCACTAGTCGCGTCACAACATTCGCTGTGTCAGGTTCAGTTGCGCCCGGTGCATACGCAATTGAATTTCGGCGATCAGGCATCGCGTTGGGTCGCGCAAGCGCAGGTGTTGACACTCGCAAAGGCAACACAACCATCACATACAACGCGGCTCAAAGCACGCAAAACATTGACTTCGCAATTGCAAACTCGGTTGTTGGGCAACGTGTGGTGCTGCTGATTCACGGCATCTTCGGCAGCACTAACGACGACAACGTAGCTAATACGTGGGTTAGGCCCGCGCTGCCTTCGATGGTTTGTGCGCGTGTCTTGGGAGCTTGGAACCAGCCTGCGTGCGGTTCACTGCAATTTTTTGATGACCAGCTGCTGGGATGGAAGACTCTTGAGGGTGCTATCAAGGGCGAAGGATATCGAGTAAAGCGTGTTGCGTGGGACTGGCGATTGGCTCCTCAGGATGCTGCAAAGTTGTACCTTAAACCTGCAATCGATGCAGCGTATGCTGAGAGTGGCTCGCTGCCGGTGGACATCGTTTCGCACTCCATGGGCGGACTGGTTGCGCTATCGGCAATTCGACTATTGGATAGTGCGCAAAAGACAGACCGTGTGTTGATGTTAGGGGCGCCCCTTGCCGGTAGTGCTAATTCCTACGGCTTGCTTCAGGTCGCAGACCCGTACGGATTGGATGCGTCAACCATACGAAACAATGGCGGTTATTCAACGAAGGCGCTAGTTTCAAGTTGCATCGACACTACGTATTCAAATGTCGCCGATTGGCTCTACAAAAATCAAACAGGTTCGCGCCTTGGAAGCAGAGCGGGCCCGCTTGCATGCGACGTGCTCACGGCCTACAGTTACAACCAGAATGCACAACTACGCCGCGTCACTTTTGCAAAGGCAGCTACTGGTGGCTTTTTCTTGTATCCAGACCACACGCGCTTTAAGTTCATCGCCTCTAAACCTACGTCATGGTATGGAAGCTCGAGCGTACAGAGTTTCGGCCCCAATAATCACCTCCTGGGACTAGCCTCGACGGCTGCTTGCACTAGCTTTAGTCGACGATCCGCTGTTGCGAACGGGAAAACTAATCTTTTTCTCGCTTTGTCGAATTCGTCCATTTACACAACACGCCTGCTACCAGAGACGCGCGATGTAGACGCGAACGGTGTTCGAACCCACTCACAGTGGCCGCAGAGTGGGGTGACGTACAAAATTGGAGACGGTACTGTTCCGGTAGACGGGCAGACTGCAAAGCTTGCAGACTGGCTTGCAATAGATCCTTCAGCGGTAGATTCGAATTGCAGCCTTGTACGTGACTACGGAAAGCATGCCGACATGACAAGTAACGATGCCATGCGAGATTTCGTTACGTCCAAGTTAGGTAGGGTCGGGCCGCCTGTAGCGGCTTCAGATAGCAATACGAAAGCCGCTTCTGCCGTAGCTCCCGAATACTCGATTAGTTTCTCGCAACCTACTGCTCGGGTGTTTTGGGACGTCGCAGGCTTGGGTCGGATCGGCTCAGATGTTTCAGATGGAGCGGCAGAGTCGCTAGATGTTGCTGGTGGTGCCGCCAGCGCGAACATCACAGGTGAAAGTGTTTCGTTGCAATTGCAAAAGGACACGTCTGCAGCAATTTCTGCGGTTTTCCGCTTGCGCGACACAAGCGCAATCGTAATCGTCGAACATGCTGCGATAGCTAGGACGGACGTAACATCCAATCCTGCGGCAATCATGCAGTTTGTCGCCCGCCCAAATATCGCAACAAATTTTTCGGGGAATGTTGATCCGGTCAAGCCAAGTGTCGTGTTCGAATTGGCAGGCCCGAAATCACCCACCAAATTGCGAGCATTCCCGTCGACCAACGTGACCGCGCTGTCGTGGCTCGCTCCTGCACCATCCTCGGATGTCACGCGATACCACGTGTATTCGCGGCGTGCGCAGGCTAACAGTTGGCGGTTAGACGCGGACGTTGTATCAACGTCACTTTCAACGGTATTGCCTTTTGGCGGCGCTTCAAGCACCGTAGACGAGCGAGAAATTTTGGTGGTGGCAGTAGACGCCCAAGGTCGCTATAGCTACGCTCAAAGCTTCGCCAACAATACGTTTGGCTTGGAGCCAGACTTTTCATTTGCGATGGCAAAGGTTGCAGTGAACACATTGGCGACAACCGCAGCTAGCTTGTCGATTGCAAATGTTCCATTACCGTTCACGATTTCGGGCGGCGAATACAGCTTGAATGGCGCTGCATGGTCGTCGGTGCCGGGCAGTTTGCCGCCCTACGCAACGATTCAACTTCGCGGCACTTCGCCAGCCGCAGTTGGCAATGTTCAAAACGTAGTCTTGACAGCGAATGGCGTGCCGTACACCTTTGCGATTCAATCTGTAATTCCACCATTTTGTCGCCGCGCAACAAGAGGTTTAGTGGATGTTGGTCCGTTCGTTCGCTACTTAGACGGCCTGACCGATACGCCGATGATCTCTGGATTCGTTCCCGCCGTCGAAAATACATCGGCCAATGCGGCGAACCTGGCGAATCACTACACAGATAACCTCCTCGCGTACGATTTCAACGGCGACAGCAGCATGAGCCCAGAGGTTGATGGGCTACTTTACACCCGGTATGCGCTTGGATTCCGCGGGGCCGGTCTCGTGGCTGGGATTGCGGTCGGCACGGCGCTAACGACGGCGCAGATTGAGGCGGCGTTGGCGGCGTGCCAGTGACGATGGGCTGCGCCGATTGAGTGGGTGCGCGCGTAACCGCGCTCACCTCAACCCACTGCGGCGATGTTTGAAGCGCGCGTGGAACGTGCAGTGGCGCGTGTAGGACGAGGCTAGCTTTTCAAGAAGATTGGCTAACATGTCCATGTTAGCCATAATTTAACTATCACCTATGCAAATCGTTCCTGCTGTCAAAGCTCAAACTCGCTTCGGTGAACTGCTTGATCAAGCGCAGCGCGAGCTTATCGCGGTGACGCGCTATGGGCGAACTATCGCGTATGTTGTGTCGGAGCACGATATGCGTGAATTGCAGGCTGGCATGCTTCGGCGAAAAAAAGCTGCGAGCTGGGTTCGCGACTACGGCACTAAAGTTCTGTCTGAACGTGCGCCGGGGGTGAGCAATCCAAGCGAAGCAGACATGAGCGCCGTCGTGAATGACCTCCGCGCTTGAATCCAATCGTTCTTGACACGTCGGTACTCATCAGTTCAGCGCTCTTTCCCGGTTCGATTCCCGATCAAGCGGTCATTTGCGCCTTTGAAACGTTTGATGTGGTGGTGTCCGATGCAATGCTCGACGAACTGCGCGCATCACTCAAAAAACCACGGCACATTAAATACGCCAGCGTGAACGCGCGGCTGAGCTATGCCGATGCGTTTGAAGCGCATGCTTTTAAAGTCGATGTGACTGCATCAATCGTGGCTTGCAGGGATCCCAAGGATGACAAGGTGCTTGATTTGGCGGTTACGGCGGCGGTCCACATCATCATTTCTGGCGACAAAGATTTGCTCACGATGAACCCTTTTCGCGGCATTGAAATCATGAGCCCACGCCAATTTCTGGATGAGTTTTCTTGACCCGCTTGCGCGGCTTTACAGCGCCAGTCTTCGCGTAATTTCGCGTCGCAGTGGCGGCAGCAATTGCACGGCGGTCAAACCCAGCCCACGCGGCACATCGGCGAGCCAGCCACCGCGATCAAAGCCGTACGCGAGTAAGCCGGTAAAGCCAATGCGTGCGACGCGATCAACGCCGCGCGTTCTGGCAAATTTGGACAGGGTTGCAGCAATGGGTTCACTGGAATTTTGTCGCACGAACGTATCAGCCAAATCTTGTGCGTCGCGCAAACCGAGGTTGAGTCCTTGCGCCGCGACCGGATGCAGTCCTTGCGCGGCGTTGCCCAGCGCGACGATTGCACCGCCTGCGCGGGGTTCGACAACGCGCCAGACTAGCGGGTAGCTTGTCAATTTTTCGGTGAGCGTGAGGACGCCGAGTGAACTACCAAACGCCGCGTTCAATTCGTTGCCGAGCGTTCGAGCGTCAAGCTCAAGCATGCGCTCGGCTTCGGCTCGCGGGCGCGCCCAGACCACCGTCCATTCGCCATCTGCTCGCGGAATGAGCGCCAGAGCCCCGCCTGCAGTGAAGCGTTCAAACGCCACGCCAGCGCGAGGCTTGGCGGCAGCTACGCGGGTGATGATCGCCATCTGCCCCGAATCGCGTTCGAAGCGCTTGAATTCAGGCACGAGATCGGACGCCGCGCCATCGGCGAGGATCACGCAATCTGCGCGCAATTGTTCACCCGACGCGAGATGGACAACAGCGCGCTGCGCTTCGTGTTGTACGGACTCTGCTTTTGCGCCGTAGAGCACGTTGATGCTCGCTGCGTTGACGGCGTGATCGAGCGCTGATTTGAGGGCTGGATACGGTGTTGCTGCGCCTAACTCCGATGAATCAACATCCTTCGCATCAAGCGTCAACAAACCGAACGCTCCGCGTTGCGTGATTTCAACTTGGCAAATTGGGGCGCGTTGTTGCGCGTCGACGCTCACACCTAACCTCGACAGGAATCGCCACGAGGCAGCGGACAACGCGATGTTGCGGTCGCTGAACGATTCGGTTGCGCGCGGGGTGGCTTCGAGGATTGTGATGTCGCTGGTGATGCTGCGCTCTTTGAGGGCCAGCGCGGCTGCAAGGCCCACTGGGCCGCCGCCGATAATTAAAGTTTTCATGACTCGGTCAACATTGCGCGACTATCTACCGCCAATTTTCGTAGGGTGGGCACGGGGTGCCCACCATTACCTTGCGAAAGAGATTGGCTTGTTTGCTGCCGGTTGGTGGGCACGGGGTGCCCACCCTACGAACTACCGCCCTCGTAAGATTCATGAGGATGTCCTTGTAGGTGCGGCTCTGACGCGTCCCGCGTTCACGTTGACTGGGGCTGCAGCAGGGCCGCTCCTACAGGTTCGGCGGCACAGCGAACCCGGTTCAACGCGCGCAAGCCGCCTCGACCTCTGCCACCGTTTTCGGCGCAGTGATCGTCAAATTCTCATTGCCAACCGCCGTGATCAACACATCATCCTCAATGCGCACGCCAATGTTCCAGAAGTGTTCCGGCACTGCGGCGTCAGGGCGAATGTAGAGGCCCGGTTCGTTGGTGATCATCATGCCCGGAAGTAGGGTTTGCCACACGCCATTTTTGCGGTAATCGCCGGCATCATGCACGTCCATGCCGATCCAGTGACCAGCGCGATGCATGTAGAAACTCATGTAGGTTTTCTCTTCGATGACCTGATCGAGGCTGCCTTTCAGCAAACCTAAATCGAGCATGCCCTGCGACAAAACGCGAATCGCCACCTCGTGATATTCATTGAATGCTTTGCCGGGCTTCAGCACGTCCATGCAGGCGAGCTGCGCGTCGAGCACCGCTTGATACACGTCGCGCTGCGGCCCAGTGAATTTGCCATTGACTGGGAAGGTGCGCGTGATGTCGCTGGCGTAGCCTTCATATTCGCAGCCAGCGTCAATCAGCAGCAGATCACCGTCGAGCATTTTGCGATTGCTGTCGTTGTAGTGCAGCACGCAGGCGTTGGGGCCGCTCGCGACAATGTGGTTGTAGGCAGGGGTGCGTGCGCCGTGACGGATGAACTCGTGGGTGAGTTCAGCCTCAATGTGATATTCGTACTGACCAGGCCGCGCAGCTTTCATGGCGCGGGCGTGGGCCATGGATGAGATTTCTGCAGCACGACGCATTAGCGCGATCTCGTGTGCATCCTTGATCAGACGCATGTCGTCGAGTGTGGCGCGTACGTCAATGACGCTGTTCGGCGCGGACACGCCAGTGCGCGCCATGTTGCGCACGGCGTTGATCGCGGCGGCGATCTGCGCGTCCCACGATGCGCCCATGCCGACGGGCGTATGAACCGCGCTGCGATCAGCCATGAGTTTGGGCAACTCTTCGCCTAATTTTTCAATCGGAAAAGCTTCGTCAAAACGAAAAATGTCTTTGGCAGCATCGGGGCCGTAGCGATAGCCGTCCCAAATTTCGCGTTCCAGATTTTTCTCGCGGCAAAACAAAATCGCCTTGCGCTCATTGCCACCCACGAGCACCAGCACACTTTCCGGCTCAACAAAACCGGTCAGGTAATAAAAATAGCTGTCGTGGCGGTACAGATAGCCCGTGTCCCGGTTGCGCAGCACCTCGGGCGCGGTGGGGATGATGGCGATATCGTCGCCGATGGCTGCGAACAAACGTTCGCGTCGGTGGGCGTAGGGGGAAGCGTCGACCAGTGCATTCATGGGAATGACAAAATAGCGCGATGGAAGAAGCTCACGATTATAGATTTGGCCCGGTACTGACGCCCGAACCCGAGCAGGAACTGGCTGCAACTGAGGTCGCAACCGACGATCCGCCTGTCCAAGCCGACATTGCGGCAACGACTGAACCAGACTCCGTCAAACCGCAGATTCGAGCTGAAATTCGCGCAAAACGCGACGCGCTGTCCGACAAAGAGCGTGCTGCGGGTGCGCGGCGCATTGTCGAGCGGCTACTACAACACCCCGACGTGCATCGCGCCAAAACGGTGTTGCTCTACGCGAGTCACGGCTCGGAAGTCCACACCGATGACCTGGCGAAAGCTTTGATCAAGCGCGGCAAGGCGGTGGCGTTCCCCAAGATCACTTCGGTTTCGGGATTGATGACGTTGTGGCGAATCAAAAATCTCGACGCGCTGATTCCACACAAACATGGCGTTCGTGCGCCGGACGTGACGCGCTCGCAGCCGATTGAGCCGATCACGGTGGATTGCGTAATTTATCCGGGCCTTGCATTCACCAAAGGCTTGTCGCGACTGGGCCAAGGCGGTGGTTATTACGACCGGCTGTCGGCAAAGATTGCTGACAACTGCGCGCGGATTGGCGTGTGTTTTGAGACGCAGCTGGTGGATGAGTTGCCGCAGGAAACGCATGACGCGAAAGTGCACTGGGTGGTGACGGAGGTGACGGTTTATCCCTACGTGCCTGATCCGCCGGTGGCTGTTGTTGCGTCCGCAGATTCGGTGGCAACTGTAGATGCACTGGCAGACGCCTTCACCCCAACCCTCTCCCGCGCTGCGGGAGAGGGAGTCGAACTCACGCAAGCCTAAATTCCAGATGACCGCAATTCGTATCGACGGCACCGTGCTTGCCGAAAAGATTCGGGGGCGCATTGCGGCTGATGTGGCGGCACTCAAGGCGCGTGGCATCACGCCGGGGCTGGCGGTGATTTTGGTGGGTGAGAGTCCTGCCTCGCAGGTTTATGTGCGGAACAAAGTTGCAGCCTGTGGCAAAGTGGGCATGCACAGTGTGATGCACCAATTGCCTGCGCAAACAACCGAGGCGGAATTGCTGGCAGTCATCGATTCGCTCAACAAAGACGCGACGATCCACGGCATTCTGGTGCAATTGCCGCTGCCGAAACACATCGCCGAAAAGCATGTGCTGGAGGCGGTTGCAGTGAACAAAGACGTTGATGGATTTCATGCGGAGAACGTCGGCGCATTGATGATTGGCGAGCCGCGATTGGTGAGTTGTACGCCTGCGGGCTGCATGGAGATACTTAAAGACATCGGGATGACTGATCTTCGCGGCAAACACGCCGTGGTGGTCGGTCGCAGCAATATTGTGGGCAAACCGATGGCGATGCTTTTGCTGCATGCCAACGCTACGGTGACGATTTGCCATTCCGGCACCGCTGATTTGGCCTTGATGTGTCGTCAGGCGGACATTCTGGTGGCTGCCGTCGGCAAGCCGCGCTTCATCACCGCTGACATGGTTAAACCGGGGGCAGTGGTGATTGACGTGGGCATCAACCGTCTGCCTGAAAACGAAGGTGGCAAGTTGGTCGGTGACGTTGATTTCGAGGCCGTGAATTCGGTGGCGGGCTATCTGACGCCGGTGCCCGGTGGCGTTGGGCCGATGACGATTACTATGCTGTTGCAAAACACGCTGATCGCGGCGAACCGTTTGTCGTGATTAATAGGGTGCGCTTCGCGCACCAACCGCTTCATTTTTCGTGACGAGCGATAGTGCGCACAGCGCACCCTATTTCCGTCAAACCTTCGGCGGCAGAATCACCTTCAGCGGATGTCGCGCCACGTAGCGCAATACATCGCGACGCAGCATTTGGCGCATGCCAGTGCGCAAGCCTTGTGAACGCAATGCCATTGAAAACGCTAGCGCAAAACTCACCGCCAGATTGAGCACGCCCATCGATGCGATGCCGCCGACGGCCCACCATAGCGCTGGAGTTTTCAACGTTTCCAACCCGAGAACGCCAATGGCCGCCGCAACCGATCCGGTGCTCAGCGTTACGTGGCGAACATCCAGCGGGATGCCGACAAACGCCATCAGCGTCGGGATCATGCCGAGCATGATGCCCAGCGACACATTGGCGACAACGCCTGCCACATGGTGCTTTGCAAAGTCAGCAATATGCGCAGCGCGCGCCTCGCCAAACACCCACTTCAATCGACGTTGATAAGACAGTGCGTCGTGCAGGCGATGCAGTGCAAACCAGTTGTCAGCCCAGCCCGCAGTCAAGCTCGACAGCCACAGCAACACGCCAGTGAACGCGGCGTAAATCGGCGTTGGCCCGAGCAGAGAAAACCCGTCAATCGTTGCCTGCGCTTTATCTAACGTGATCAGGTGATGGTTAAAGAAGCGCGTCGCGGCCAGTTGCGTGCCTAGCGCCACCGGAAACACCAGCGCCAGGTTGCCGGTGATGGCTGCGACCTGCGAGCGAATCAACGCCGCCGTTTCTTCAACGAAGGCAACGCGGCCTTCAATCGTGCCGACGTCGCCGAGCTTCTGCGCGAGTGCGGGCGCAGTCATTGCCGGCTGCTTGGTGGCGAGCGTGAAATGCGCGAAGTGAATCGCCAGAAAACTGCTGGCGTAGTCGAACGAATACAGCACACCTTCGACAAATTTATTCAGGTGCATTGATGTGATAAAAAACTTCAGATACACCGTTACAACGGTCAACACACCGCCACCGGCTGCCATCCGTAGCATCCCGAAATAGTCTTTTCGGGTGCGCGCGATGTAGTGCTCGCCCGTCTCGGCGCTGCGCTCGACCACTTTGCGTCCGAGCAGCGAATACGTCTCGGCTAACAGGCCACCGATGCTGCTGCGGTTCAGATTTGCCTCAATCAGTTGCGAGGTGAGCGCGGCGTAATTGGTGAGCTGAGTTCGATCCGCCCACACCGCGAGCAATTGATCAACGCGATCAATGCGCAACCGGGTGCGCTCCACCTGAAACACCACGTCGACCGACACGCCAAAGCGCTCCAGGTGTTCGTACACACTGTCGATAGCCACACGCGCTTTGGCCAGCGCCGCACGCAGGTTGTTCAACAGCTGTGACCGATCGTCACTATCGGCAGCGCTTAACATCAAATCATGCGACAGCTTTGATAGCTGCGTGAGCACGCGCGCGTTTTCGTGCGGGTCGTCGAGGCGTTGTCGAATAGGTGCTTCAAGGGCGGTGGCCGCGATCTGATGACAGAGCAAAACAATGCTGTCATCAAGCGCTCCGGACAACTCGGGCATCAACGAGTCGGCGTCGCTGGCCGCCCTGACGATGTGCTGCACCAGGCGTGAAATCAGCGTCGCATCAAGCGCCCCCACCCACATTGCGTCGCGATTGGAAATGAACAACAGCGCGAACACGACCGACAGTTCCGCCTGATTCGGCGCGACCGGCAGCGCTCGCACATGAACGCGCGAAATGAGTTCGCCAAACAAGCCAGGACGCGTGGCCATGCCGGTATCGGCAAACAGTGAACGGGCATCGTTTTCTTTAAGAATGCTGCGCATGGTCGCGCCGAAACGATCTGCCTGTGCCACGTTGCGGTCCAGCACTTGCAACAAAAAACGCAGCCGTGTGTGTTCAGTAAAGGTGGCTGCCGGATCGCTCACGGTGACCGTGCCCGGCGTCGGGCGGCGCAGCCAGTAGCCCAGTTCCATCAGCCACTCGTTTCGCGTGCCCAACGCTGCCGAGGGATCCGCCTGCGCTAGCAAGGAATCGAGTTGGTGACTTGCGTCGCGGGCAGCGCGCCAGCGGGATAAAAGTTCAAAGGCCATAGATCACACTACGGTACACCGCGATGGTGTCAGTCGATGTAGGACTGAGGCAAAAGCTACGCGCTGAAACGGAGAGCGAAACCCCGTGTCTGACTACAGCTTTTCAGATAACGCCTTGTTGTATGCGGGCTGGGTGCCGAATTGACCGATAGTTGATATACAGCCGTTGTGTCACCTAACCCGCATCGGTAGGGACTTCTGAGATAAAGCTATAGATTCGTACGCATGGCTTTGCTGAGGCGTCCCATGAACAGTGCGTCGACATAGCCGCCCTCGCGAAACGAAAAATCGCGCAGCCGTCCCTCATGCTCAAAACCAAGCGACTCGTAGAGTTTGATGGCGCGGACGTTGTCGGCGTGGACGGTCAATTCCACGCGCGCATAGTTCGCCCAGTTGTCAGCAAAATCGAGGCAGGCGTTCATCAAGGCCCGTCCCACGCCGCGGCCCTGATACGCCTCCGCAATCGAGATGCCGAGGCTGCATACGTGTTTCTGTCGCGGGTTGTCGTTGACCGGATGCAGCCCTGCATTGCCAACGACGCGGCCATTGACGAGCGCCGCGAATGTCACCTGGCGGGTGCCGACGTTGCCCGCAAAGCGCGTGCGCCATACCTCGGCGGACGTGTAGGGATGCTGCAAGGTGCCGTTCGATGCGCTGCGATCGGCAAATACTTTGGCAAACGCCTCGGCGTCCTCTGCGGTTGCCGGACGAATCGTGGCTTTTAGCGGCGCTGATTTGCGCAAGCGCTTTTTTGCCGGCAGCGCAGGCGACGCGGGCGCAGGCATCATGTCCGCATTGCTGCGCGACATGATCGTGCTGTCAACGTAGCGGCCCCGGTGCACAATCTCGCAGCGCTTCACGCCCTCTTCAACAAACCCGAACGAAGCGTAAAAGCCTTTCAGCGCAGCACTCTGCGCATCCACTGCCACGTCAATACGGCGAATTTGCAGCCACTGATCTGCTGCCGCCACCGCCGCGTTCACCAGTGCGCGACCAATGCCTTTGCGGCGGCAACCAACGCGAACCGCCAGCAGGTCAATGGATGAACAGTGCTTGCGCCTGATGTGGTTCGCATAGCCACGCAACAGCAGCAATCCCGTGACGCCATCCGCATCAATCGCGAGCAGCGGCAAGCATGATGCGTCGGCATAGTCCGCCAGTCGCTTGTCCCAAAATCCGACGCTGGTGAAGGCCGCCACCGTCGTAAACGGCAGCATCGCCTCGTCCCCAAACAACGCTGCCAGCGCGGCCGCATCACGCGGCTCAGCGCGGCGAATCGATGGCTCAATCGGCGCGGAGCGGGTCATTTTTTCTTGGGTGCGGCCTTGGCTTTGGGCGCTGCCGTAGCTTGTGGCGCTGCCGTAGCTTGTGGCGCTGCCTTTGCGTCTTTCGGACCGTCTTTCGGCGCGCCCTTTGCAGCCTTGGGCTCACGCGGCGGAAACTCAAAGCCCACCTTGACTTCGTCCTTCTTGCGCTCAACCACGAGGAACGCCTGAAACGGTCGCTTGGTCTTGGTCGAGATGAACTTGGTCAGCAAATCGGTCTTACCATCGGCCAGCAATTTCACCATCTGCTCACGCTCAATCGGCTGCTGCAAAATCACCCGGCCGGATCGGAAGTCGCACTTGCGCGGCTTCTCTTTTTTCGCGGCGATTTCGCAAATGTAGGCGGTTGGCAACTCGTACACATTGTTGCTGCATTTCGGACACTTGCCCACCGCCTCCATCAAGCTGAAGTCCACCGGATCGCCGCCTTCGCCTACCGCGCCTTCGTTCTCGTCCCAATAAAACTCAATCTCAAACGCGTCGTTCATACGCAGATTGGCGTCAAACGTACGGCCCAACTTCGAGCGGAAACCTTGCAGATTTTCAACTTTTTTGTTGCTAATCAGTGATTCGGCTTCTTCCACCGACAACTGCCGACTCGCGAGAATTTTCCAGAAACCGAAATCGCATTTAGTGCAGGAAAACTTCTTGTAGTTCTCCTTCATGTCGCTACCGCACTTTGGGCAGGGCGTAGCAAGATCGGCAAAGTCACCGGGCACCGTGTCGCTCTCAAAACCCTTGGCGCGCGTCACGATATTTTTCGCCATCGCGGCGATGTCGGCCATGAAACTTTCGCGCGTCACTTCGCCCTTTTCCATGCGCGCAAGCTGCGTTTCCCAGTTCGCGGTCAGCTCCGGTTGCGTCAGCTCAGGCACATCAAGGCCATTGAGCAGCGTGATCAGCGAGAACGCTTGCGGCGTTGGCTTCAGCGCTTTTTCTTCGCGAATCAAATACTTCTGCATTATTAAGCCCTCGATAATCGAGGCTCGCGTGGCAGGCGTTCCGAGGCCCTTTTCGCGCATGGCAGCGCGCAACTCTTCGTCCTCAATGGCTTTGCCAGCACCTTCCATCGCGGACAGCAACGTGGCCTCGCTGTAGCGGGCTGGCGGCTTGGTTTGCAGTTCTTTCGCGATGACCTCAGAGGCAAGCGGCTTTTCGCCCGCAGCGACGATGGTCAAGTTGCCAGTCTCTTCGGTGTCGGCCTCTTTGCCATACACCGCGAGCCAACCCGCGTTGACCATGACCTTGCCTTCGGATTTGAAGGCTTCGTCTGCAACGCGCGTGATGCGCGTGGTTTGCTGAAATTCGGCGGCCGGGAAAAACACCGACAGAAAGCGCTTGACCACCATGTCGTAGAGCTTTTCTTCCAGCTCGTTCAGCGCGCCAGCAATACCGATAGCGCGCGGCAGTTGCAGCGTTGGAATGATTGCGAAGTGATCGGAAATTTTCGAGTTGTCGAACACGCGCTTGTTGTTCGGGCGAATGTATTTCTTGGTGCGAATTTCGCGAGCGAAGGTGCCGTAGCGATGGGTTTCCTCAAGCACTCGCAACGTTTCGCCCACGGTCTCAACGTAGTCTTCCGGCAGCGCGCGAGCGTCTGTTCTCGGGTACGTGAGCACCTTGTGCCTTTCGTACAGCGACTGCGCCAAAGACAGCGTCGTTCGCGCAGAAAATCCAAAGCGCGAGTTCGCCTCACGCTGCAAACTGGTCAAGTCGTACAACAGCGGCGGGGCTTGCGTGGTGGGCTTGCTCTCTTCTTCGACAACACCTGTTTTGCCTTGGCATTTCGCGGCAATCGCTTTGGCGCGCGCTTGCGCGTCGGGCTTGGCCGCATTCGGTAAATCAAAGATGCGCTCGGCTCGCGCATGCTCGTCGTCGCCCTTCTTGAATTTCTCATCGAACCAGCGGCCCGCGTACTGCCCGGCTTTCGCGTCGAACGTCGCGTGAATTTCAAAGTAAGTGCGCGCAACGAATTTGCGGATGCGCTCTTCACGCTCCACCATCAGCGCCAGCGTCGGCGTCTGCACGCGGCCCACGGTGGTCAGATGAAAACCGCCGCTCTTCGAATTGAAGGCCGTCATGGCGCGGGTGCCGTTGATGCCGACCAGCCAGTCGGCCTCGGAGCGCGAACGCGCCGCATCCGCCAACGGCAACATGCTGGCGTCGCTCTTGAGCTTGCTGAAGCCATCGCGAATGGCGGTTGGCGTCATCGATTGCAGCCACAGCCGCTTGATCGGTTGCTTCGCCTTCGCATGCTCTGCGATCAGCCGAAAGATCAGCTCTCCCTCACGCCCGGCGTCGCAAGCGTTGATGATCGCGGACACGTCCTTGCGCTTGATGAGCTTGGTCAGCAGGCGCAAACGGTCAGCGGTTTTCTCAATCGGCTTCAATCCAAAGTGCGAAGGAATCACCGGCAGCTTGGCAAAGGTCCACTTGCCGCGCTTGACCTCTTCTTCTTCCGGTTCGCCTAATTCCACGAGATGACCGACCGCCGAGCTGATCACATATTGATCGTTCTCGAAGTGGTCGCCATCCTTCTTAATGTTGCCGAGGGCCTTCGCGATATCGCTCGCGACGGACGGTTTTTCGGCGATGATGAGGGTCTTTGACATTTTTTTAGTGTAACCAGAAATTTGTTTCCCTTGATTCGGCGCGCGTTTACAAACTGTCGTGGAGCGCTCTCAACACGCTACATTTGCGGCATGAGCCCCGAGGATTTCATCAGCAAATGGTCGCCCGGCGGTGGCAGTTACGGCATGGGCGAGCGTGCCGGTGCTCAGCCGCATTTCATTGATCTCTGTCGACTGCTCGGGGTGGATTCGCCGGACGACGCCGACAACTACACGTTTGAAAAAGGCACATTGCGACTCGGGCAGAAGCGCGGTTTCGCCGACGTGTTCAAACGCGGCTGCTTCGGCTGGGAATACAAAGCGCCCGGTGGTGATTTGACCGCCGCGCTGCGCCAGTTGAAGGACTACGCCAACGCGCTGGACAATCCGCCACTGCTGGTTGTGAGTGATCGGCTCGCATTCGAAATACACACCCAGTTCACCGGTCGACCGACCGAGACGTATCGCATTGCGCTCAAAAATCTGGGCGACCCGGCACAGCGTGAAATACTGCGCCGCGCCTTCGCCGACCCGGCCAGCTTTCAGCCGAAGCGCACCAACCGCGACATCACCGAAGCCGCTGCCAAAGCCTTCGCCGATGTCGCCGAACGCATGCGCAACGAGAGGCGCGAGCCGCCCGAGCGTGTCGCGCACTTCCTCACGCAATGTTTGTTCTGCTTCTTCGCCGAAGACGTGGGCCTGCTGCCCGAGCGGCTGTTTGAAAAGCTCGTCGCGAAGCAAATCACACCGGACAAACTGCGCGGCGCATTGATCGAACTGTTCGAAAAGATGCAAAGCGGCGGTCTGTTCGGCATGGAGGATATTCCGTGGTTTAACGGCGGCCTGTTTCAGAAAATCGACGTACCGATGATCACGCCAGCGGACGTGACCGCGCTCAAAACCGCATCTACGCTCAACTGGAGCGCGATTGATGTCGCCATCTTCGGCACCTTGTTCGAGCGCGGGCTCGACCCGAAAAAGCGTAGCCAGCTCGGCGCGCACTACACCGACCCCGCCACCATCATGCGCATCGTCACGCCGGTGGTCGAACGCCCGCTGCGTGCGGAATGGGCACTGGTGCGCGAGGACATCGCAAAGCTCATCGCCAGGAGCAAAAAGCACAACGACGCCGCCGCGCTTAAGGCCAAAGCCGCGCTCATCAAATTTATGGATCGCCTAAGCGCGTATCGCGTGCTCGACCCCGCCTGTGGCAGCGGCAACTTTCTCTACCTCGCGCTGAAAACGCTCAAGGACATCGAGCACAGCGTGCATGTCGACGCGCAGGCGCTCGGGCTGGAACGCCCGCTGGATCTCGTCACCAGCCCCGCTAACGTGCTTGGCATCGAAATCAACGAATACGCAGCGGAGCTAGCCCGCGTCACCATCTGGATTGGCGAGCTGCAATGGCGGCTGCAACATGGCTACCCGTTCAAGCAAAACCCGGTGCTTGAGCCGCTCGATCATATTGAGTGTCGCGATGCGTTGCTCACAAAAACCCCCTCTCCCCTTGCGGGAGAGGGCGGGGGTGAGGGGTTGGTGGGTGAGCAGAACCAAGTTGGCGCTACTGCTCACGCGCCCCCTCACCCTAACCCTCTCCCGCGAGGGGAGAGGGGACAGAACGTGGCGGGCCAAAGCGTGGAAGCCACGTGGCCTCGCGCCGATGCGGTAATTGGCAATCCGCCGTTTGTGGGCGGCAGCAAGAAGCGCCGCGAACTCGGCGATGAAACGTTCGAAGCGCTCGCAAAAATTTACGCAGGTCGAGTGCCACCCGGCGCGGATTTGGTGTGCTACTGGTTTGACAAAGCGTTGCAGCAGATGAAGCGTGGCGAATTGGCGCGGGCGGGATTAGTTTCCACGAACTCCATTCGTGGCGGTGCAAATCGCGAAGTGCTTGATGCCATTGTGAAAGACGGCGTGATTTTTGATGCTTGGAGCGACGAGCCTTGGGTCAATGATGGCGCGGCGGTGCGTGTGAGTTTGCTTTCGTTTGCCCAAACTTCAACGCGAGCGAGCGAGTTAGACGGCGGGCCCGTTGCCTCGATCTTCGCTGATCTAACAGGCGGCGCAGATGATGCAGCCGATGGTGCCAGCGTCGATCTAACAGGCGTAAGCATTTTGCGAGCGAACTCGGGCGCCGTCTTCGAGGGGCTGCGCAAAGACGGGCCACTCGACATCGACGGCCAAACAGCGCGAGCATGGCTAAGGCAACCGAACCCGAACGGACAGTCGAACGCCAAGGTTCTTTTCCCCGTGATCAATGGCATCGACGTGACTCGGCGAAATCGGGACATGTGGGTCATTGACACCGGAGAGCGCATGACCGAGGGCGACGCCGCCCTGTTCGAACTACCGTTTCGACATATTTCTCACGTTGTTAGACCGATTCGCGAGCAAAACAATGATCGAATTCGACGGACGTATTGGTGGCGTTTTGGGCGCAATGGCGAGGGTCTTCGTGCCGCATTAAAACCGATACCGCGATACATCAACACACCACGGGTTGCAAAGCACCGCCTGTTTGTTTGGCAGGCGCATGCATCCGTGCCTGACACAGCAACGGTAGCGATTGCCCGCGCCGACGACGCCACGTTCGGCATCTTGCATTCGCGTGTCCACGAACTCTGGTCGCTGCGCATGTGTACGTGGCTGGGCGTAGGCAATGACCCTCGCTACACGCCCACGACCTGCTTCGAAACCTTCCCCTTCCCCGTCGCGCTGACGCCGCGCGATACGGCGCATCAGCGGACGGAGACTTTGGCGAATGGAGCGGTGATTCCGCTGTTTTCTTCCGCTCCTGCAGCGTCAACGCGCGAACACGCCATCGCAATCGCGCGCGCCGCGAAGCGCCTGAAC
>JAYVNO010000017.1:0-7569 GCA_043758415.1 Burkholderiales bacterium | reverse complement strand
TGCTCGCAATCCTCACGTGACCTGCGCGTACGCTGCGGTTGCTGCGCTCCGGGCTCCTAACACTGCATCCCCAAAAATGAATTATTAGAGGTGCCCTTTATCCTTTATCCTTTAGCAGGCGTAGGCTTGGCGTTGGTCGCGTCTTTTGTCGCAGGTTTCGAGGTGTCTTGCGTTTTTGGCGCTGCGCTCTGCTTTTGCCCGTGCGATTCAGACGATGACGGCTGCGCAGCTGCGGGAGCAATTACGGGCGGCGGCGGCACCCAAGTAGCAACGGGCACCGTTTTCCCTGCTGCTTTCGTATCGCGGAAATAGCGCTCGGCGCTCTTGTCCTGATAGCGGGCTAAGTCAGTCGCGTCTTTCTTGGCAGCGTCCGCAGCCTTTTCTTTCGCCTCAGCCGCCTTTGCCTTTTGCTCATCGGTGGGCGCGGGCGGCGCCGGGAGCTTTGCGATTGCCAACGTGGTGATCACGCTGCCCACGACCAACACTAACCATGCATTAAGTTTCATCAATCATGTCCTCCTATTGCTACCGCTTGGGGAGCCGGCGCGTTGGCCGCACCTGTTTTGCCTGCGTTACCGACGTTGCCCGCTTTAAGTTGCTCTTGATACCAGATCTCGTGGTGCTCTTTGGCCCAAGATTCGTCGACCACGCCCGTCTTCATCGCGTCCAGCGCACCGGCCATGCCGAGCGTGCCCATGTAGATGTGACCCAGCGCCCCAAGCATGAAAAGCGTTGAACCTGTCAGGTGGATCAGGTTCGCGAGCTGCATCGTGGCGCGAGTCTGCCCGAAATTCGGGAAGTTAAGCACCAGCCCCGACGCGCCGACCACTAGACCGAGCACCATGAGACCGCCCCAGAACCAGATTTTTTCGCCCGCGTTAAATTTTTCGCTTGGAATGTGTTTGCCGTTGATCAAGCCGCCGAAATTAACGATCCATTTGAAGTCGACCGCCTTGGGGAAGTTGTCACGCACAAAAATCACAAACGTGATGATGCAACTCACGATAAATAACGGGCCGAGAAAGTTGTGCAGATTCTTCGAAAGCATCGCCAGCCATGAGAACAGCGTAAAGCCAATAACGGGAATCAGCAGCGTCTTGCCGAACGCGAGAATCAACCCGGAAATCGCCAGCACGGAGAACGAGATCGCCGTGCCCCAGTGCGCCATACGCTCCAGCAGCGTGAAGCGCTCGATCATGCGACCGGTAGGCGAATCGTGCAGTTGCACGGTGCCTTTCCAAGCGTAAAAACCACCGATCATGAGCATCATGACAACGATGGCCCAACCACCGATGACGGAGAACCAACCATTGCGCAGCGCACGCCAATTCTGGCCACCGTCCTGAATCAAGACACCCGCCTCAGGGGCTGGGATGCTGGTGTAGCCCTCCACCGCACCGCGCGCGCTTTTCCAGATCGGCGCGTTGTTATAGGGCTGCGTTACGGCGCGTTGCTGCTCCTGTTTGGCAAGGTCCGCGACCGGCGCGACCGGGCCGCTGCTGCCTTGCGCGAACAGCGTTGCCGCCAAAAACAGCGGCGCGAAAGACGCGATCAAAAGCTTCATACATTACTCCTCACGTAATTCAAGCGACAGTCAAACGGTACGTTCGATGTGACTGCGACGACACGCTTGACATCACTCAATTGACGCGTTTGTATTCGTTCTGGTTGTCCGCGCGCGCACGAAGTTGAAGCTGCCATGCATTGCGGTCGGCAAAAAGTCTACCTTCGCCATACGGTAAGTCGTCGGCCTTTGCCGCCGACGTGCCTGGTTTTGCAGTGATCGTTTGCGGTTGCTCACCACAACCGGCAAGCGCAGCCAACATGATGAGGGAAATAAAAAACTTCCTCATGATTTTTGCGGAGGCGTTTGAACCGCAGGTGCCGTTGCCTTGCCGTCAGGCCGACCGTATGCCGTCGCGTGCCCCCAAAGGTCACCGCCACGACCACGACGCATCACGCGTTCACGATAGATGTCGGAGAGCACATCGCCGTCACCAGCGAGCAGTGCTTTAGTCGAACACATTTCAGCGCACGCTGGCAGTTTGCCTTCCGACAAACGGTTACGCCCGTACTTCTCGTATTCGGCTTTCGAATTGTCCTTCTCCGGACCACCGGCGCAGAACGTGCATTTGTCCATCTTGCCGCGCACTCCAAATGCACCCGCTTGCGGGAACTGCGGGGCGCCGAAAGGGCAAGCGTAAAAACAATAGCCGCAACCGATGCAAAGATCTTTATCGTGCAACACCACACCGTCTTCGGTCTTGTAGAAGCAATTGACCGGACACACCGCCATGCAGGGCGCATCCGAGCAGTGCATGCACGCCACCGAGATTGAACGCTCAGCGCCGACGATGCCGTCGTTCAGTGTCACCACGCGACGGCGATTCACGCCCCACGGTACATCGTGCTCGTTTTTACAGGCGGTGACGCAGCCATTGCATTCGATGCAGCGCTCGGCATCACAAATAAACTTCATTCGTGCCATGGTGTGCTCCTTATGCTCGCTCGACTTGGCAGACGGTGGTTTTAGTTTCTTGCATCATCGTGACCGAGTCGTAACCGTAGGTAGTTGCCACGTTCACCGATTCGCCACGCACAATGGGTGCTGACCCGTCCGGGTATTTTTCGAGCAAATCCTTACCCTGCCACCAGCCCGAGAAGTGAAACGGGATAAACGTGACACCCGGGCCGACGCGCTCAGTGACCATGGCTTTCACCTTGATCTGTGATCCGGTAGCCGACTTGACCCACACATATTCGTTGTTACGAACTCCGCGATCATTAGCGTCTTTGGTGTTGATTTCGATGAAGTTTTCCTGCTGCAATTCTGCGAGCCATGGATTGGATCGGGTTTCTTCGCCGCCACCTTCGTATTCGACCAGGCGACCGGAAGTGAGCACCAGCGGAAACCTTTCGTAAACCTTGTCGGCAATCGCTTTGTCCTGCACCGATTTGTACAGCGTTTTGACGCGCCAGAACGCCCCGCCTTTGTCGGCATGGGTCGGGTATTTTGCGGTCAGTGCAGCGTTGGTGCCGTACAGCGGTTCGCGATGCTGCGGAATCGCGTCGGGGAAGTTCCACACCACCGCACGCGCCTTAGCGTTGCCAAACGGATGACAGCCGTGATTCTTCATAAATACGCGAATCTGGCCACCGGTTAAATCGGTCTTCCAGTTCTTGCCTTCCGCGCCCTTTTTCTCGGCATCGGTGAGTTCATCCCACCAACCCAATTTTTTCAGCAACACATGGTCCAGCTCAGGGTATCCGGTCGTAAGATCAGCGCCTTTCGAGTGCGAACCGTCTTCTGCAAGCAGCGAAATGCCTTCGCGCTCGACGCCAAAGTTTGCGCGGAAATTGCCGCCACCATCCATAACGTGCTTTGAGGTGTCATACAGGTTCGGCGAGCCCGGATGTTTCATTTCAGGGGTGCCGTAACAAGGCCACGGCAGCCCGAAATAGTCCCCGCTGCACGGTCCGCCATTGGCTTTCAGTGTTTTCGGATCAAACGTGTTCATGTGCTTCATGTGAAGCTTCAAGCGCTCAGGCGATTGACCGGTGTAGCCAATGGTCCACGCGCCCTTATTGATCTCGCGCAGAATGTCTTCGACTTCCGGCTCTTCCCACTTCTTCTCGCCATCGGGTTTAACGATCTTGCAGTTTTTGGTGAACTCTTTATCAAAACCAAATTTTTTGGCAAAGGCGAGCATGATCGCCTGATCGGTTTGCGACTCAAACAGCGGCGTGATGACACGCTCGCGCCATTGCAACGAACGGTTGGACGCGGTGGCGGAACCGCTGGTCTCAAACTGCGTACAAGCTGGCAGCAAATAAACGCCGTCCTTGCGATCCGGCATAGCGGCGGAAGCGGTCGGATAGGGGTCGATGATGACCATCATCTCCACTTTTTCCATCGCTTTTTTCATCTCTGGCCCGCGCGTTTGCGAGTTCGGTGCATGGCCCCAAAACAGGATCGCTTTGAGATTGGAGTCTTGATCAATCGTCTCGTTCGGGTCGAGGACGCCGTCGATCCAGCGCGACACGGTCATACCAGGTTTTTCCATCATGGTCTGCGAAGCAAACTGCTTCTTCAACCATTCGTAATCAACGCCCCACACGGTTGACCAATGCTTCCATGCACCGGTGGCGATGCCGTAATAGCCGGGTAGTGAATCCGGGTTCGGACCGACGTCGGTTGCACCCTGTACATTGTCGTGACCACGGAAAATATTGGTTCCGCCACCGGACACGCCTACGTTCCCTAATGCAAGTTGCAGGATGCAGCTAGCGCGCACGATTGCATTGCCAATCGTGTGCTGGGTTTGCCCCATACACCAGACAATGGTCGACGGCTTGCTGGTCGCAAACATTTTGGTCAGTTCAGCCATGCGCGCTTCGGGTACGCCGCAGGCCTCTTCCACTTTATCTGGTGTCCACTTCGCCATGACCTCAACTTTGATCTTGTCCATCCCGTAGACGCGATCATTGATGTACTTGGTGTCCTCCCAACCGTTCTTGAAAATGTGGTGCAACATGCCGAACAGAAAGGCGATGTCCGACCCCGAACGGATGCGAACGAACTCATCAGCCTTGGCAGCGGTACGGGTAAAGCGCGGATCAACAACGATTAACTTGGCACCCGTCTCCTTCGCATGCAACATATGCAGCATCGACACCGGGTGGGCCTCGGCGGCATTCGACCCGATGTACAGCGCACACTTGGTGTTCTGCATATCGTTGTACGAATTGGTCATTGCGCCGTAGCCCCAGGTGTTGGCCACACCGGCAACCGTAGTTGAGTGACAAATACGCGCTTGATGATCGCAATTGTTGGAGCCGAACATGCTCACAAATTTGCGGAACATGTAGGCCTGCTCATTGCTGTGCTTTGATGAACCGACCCAGAAAACGCTGTCGGGACCGGCGTCTTTGCGCAGTTGCAGCAGCTTGTCGCCCACTTCGTTGATCGCCGTTTCCCAACTGATACGAACGTATTTGCCATTCACCAGTTTCATCGGGTATTTCAGGCGATGCTCGCCGTGACCATGCTCACGAATCGCGGCACCTTTGGCGCAGTGCGCGCCCATGTTGATAGGTGAGTCAAATACGGGCTCTTGCCGCGTCCACACACCGTTTTCAACGATCGCGTCGATCGCGCAGCCCACCGAGCAGTGCGTGCAGACGGTGCGTTTAACCTCAGCTTTGCTGCTGCCTTCGACGGGTGCCGCAGCTTCTGCTTTGGTGACAAATCCGAGCGGCAATTGACTGGCGAACGCACCGGCTCCCAGCCCAACGCCCGAGCGCTTCAAGAAGGCGCGTCGATCCAGCATTCCACCTGCGCGGGTATCCGCTCCGCCAAAGCGACGCATCGGCGAATGCTCGGACAAGCTCTTGCCGTTCACATCATGAGTCAATCTAGTTAGCATATTTTCTCTCCGGGAAATCTAGGGAGGATCGCGTTAAACGCGAGCCAGATCGTAGTAGGTACGAACGTGGATGCTCTCGCGGTAGCCAGCATCACCCGGTTGCGGCAACGCAGCAACAGCAGGCGCGACGGATTGAATGGTTGGGGCCACCACAGCGGCCACGGCACCCGCAGCGCCTACGCTCCCTGCAAGCAAAAAGCCTCGACGCTTAAGATTTGCGCCAGATTTGTCGCTATTCATTTTTCGCACTCCTTGGTACTGCCTGGAATTTATTAGGGTAACTTTAGCTTTATAGGTCAATCGCGAACGCATCGCGCTCTACCTGCAAAAAGCTACTCGCGAATTGTGCTACGACAATATAGAAATTTGCAAGCGAAGATTTCGCTATCGTCGCGCAGCACAACTCGAACCACCCCTCGAGATGTAGTGTGAAGAACTGACGCTGTACTGACACGGATGAAGGTTCCACGCCGTCGCCCCCAACAATCAGTAGCCGCATCACCTCGGTAAGCGCAGCAAGATGATCTTCCACCATCGTTTGTGCTTCGATTCGGGAGAACCCTAGTGTGGCAAGCGCGCCACGCACATCGGCCAACGGTTGCTCCATCATGAAGCCCGTAAGGTGGTGCGACGCATGTAGATTGACCGCCGCTTTACCTACGCCCATGAAGAGCTTTTCGAACTCTTCGCTGGCGGCGCATTCATCCATCGCGGTACTCGCCGCGATCAGTTTTGACCAAGCCAACGGCAGCGCTGCACCATTGTCATCGGTTGCAAGTGGCGGCGAACTGGCAATCGCAGCAAGCAATGCTTGATCCGGCGCAGCGGCAAACAATCGCGAAATCAGCGCATAAAAATTGGCGCGTCCGTGATCCTCGGGCGACACATACGCGCCAATGGTACGCAGGGCAACAGCGTCGCTCATTTCGCCAAGTTCCTGATGTCAAGCGGGTTCTCGTCGGTGTAGAGATCAACCACGCGGCAATCGGCGCACATCTTGATTCGCGCCCGCGACGCATCGTCCGGGAACATGCTGTGCGCGGACAATTTGCTGAACATGTTCTCGATCATCTTCTTTGCGCCCAGCGGTTTGCCGCATCGTGAACATCCAAGAATTTCCGCGATGTTGAGAACACGTGGTTTCTTCGCCTCCGCCGTCAAATTAAGGCGCGGCACTAACGTGATTGCTTGTTCGGGACAGGTCTTTTCGCACAGCCCGCATTGCACGCACTTGCTTTCGATAAAACGCAGTTGCGGTGCCTCAGGATTGTCAGCCAGCGCGCCCTCCGGGCAACTGCCCACACACGCGAGGCACATCGTGCATTTGTCCGCGTTAACCACGATTTCGCCAAACGGTGAGCCCTTCGACAGCGCGATGACCGGCGTTGGGGTTGGGGCGTGTTCGAGCAGATGCGCGAACACAGCGTCCAGCGTGCCACGCTTGTCGTTGCTTAAGTTGAATGTCGCGGCAACGCGAACTGCGAGACCACGTGGGGACGTCCACAGCAAAGCCGCCAGCGATTGCTCCGTGACTACCTTTACGCTGGCATCCTGATAGCCGAGCGCAGAAAGAATCCTATTCGCAACGTCCGCCTGCGCTTTGAGTGCCGTCGCGTACTGAGGCGCAATATTTTCCGTCAGCAACACAGTCACCGCCGTCGCGCCATAAGCAAACGCGCCCAGCCAAACGTCCAACCCTGCCGCTGCCGGATGCTCCAGCGTCAAAGGCAAATAACGTGCAGGAAGACCGTCACCCTTGCGCGCCAGCTCGCCGATGGCGGCCACGCCTTCGTTGGCGTCGTGAAACAACAAGGCGGCATCCCTGCCGCCGGACGCATGATAGGTGCGCAACAACGTCTTGATCTGCGTCCCAAGGTCGGATACACGCGGCACCACGTATGCGAGCGCGCCGGACGGGCACACGGTGGTACACGCGCCGCACCCCATGCACAGCTGCGGCGTCACCTCGATTTGGTCACCCTGGGGCGCGATGGCTTTGGTCGAGCAAATATCGACGCACTGTGTGCAGCCGGTTTTTTTGTTGCGACTGTGGGCGCAAATATTGGGGCGATAGTTGAAGAATTTCGGCTTCTCGAATTCGCCCTTCAACGTGGCAATTTCCGCAATTGCCTTGATCCTCGCC
>JAYVNO010000016.1:0-22043 GCA_043758415.1 Burkholderiales bacterium | reverse complement strand
ACGGACTCTGCCCTCGTTGTCGATGAACATAGAAATCGCGCCAGTCACTTCCGTCACGTCGCTTTTGCGCATCGCATAGATCGGTGGCCTGTTTGGCCTGCAACCGTCGGGCAGTCGCGTTATGTTTTTGTAAACCATGCCAGGCTCGCCTGCGCTCGCTCGCGGTCGACTCTTTGCATCCTGAGCTGATTCAGCTGCATCAGCGCGCTCCAACCAATAGCGCGCATGGATCATGTCTTTAGTCACGCCGATGCCCTTTTGATACGCTTGCCCCAAGTCATGTTGAGCAGTTGCGTTGTCCAGATCAGCGGCTTTCATCAACAACGAAAAAGTGCGTCGAGTGTCCTTTTCAACGCCTTCGCCAAGGCGATACATCGCCGCCAAGTCGGTCATCGCATCAGCATGATTTCGCTCGGCAGCGCTGGCAAACCACCGCGCCGCGTCCGCGTCATTACGCGCCACGCCACGCCCACGCCAAAACTGCGTGCCGATCAGATATTGCGCGTTGGCGTCGCCCGCCTGCGCGGCAGGCAGCGCGAGCTGATACGCTACCTCGTAGTCTTTGCGTTGGTAAGCGGCAACCGCTGTGTCTGGCGATTCAGCGGCGTTGCAAGGCAGCGTGCCGAGCATCGCCGCTGTCGTGATCGCTACGGTGAAAAGCTTTGAAATGTGCATGCGCGACCTGCTGATTTATTTATGCCAACGAAATACTACCAGCCGTATCCGACGCCGTCACGACATGGCTGGGTGGCTGGCAGCTACCGCACCAATCCAGCTAACACCACGCGCGCTTTAGCCTTCCAAAAGTCCCAAGGCCGATCCACCACTGTCTCGTTGATGGCCATCGATCCCGCAGCTTCACCGGGCGTCAGGTAGTTGACGCCTGCGTCGCCATCCGCGCCCGCCATGCGCAGCGCTTCGGTTTGCAGCTTGGCGTTCATCTCGGCCCAGGTGGCGCGGGCGACGGCGAGTTTCAGTGATTTGGCGACCGTGACCGAGCCGTGGCCGCGCATGAGGGCGAAGTCCATTTTGCCCAGCGAAACAGCTAACGCGCGACCAAGCTTGGCGCTGGTGACCAGCATGTTGTTGTCTTCGCCTGCGGTGTCGCGAATCTCGAAAATCGGCGTGGAAAAACCCAAAAATCCGCTCATGTGGCAGACCGGTTTTAACGTCACACGCTTCGTTACGCCAAACGGAATGATCGCGGGCGAGTGGCTGTGAACGACGGCCACCACATCGGGGCGCGCCTTGTAAATTTCGCTGTGAATAAAGCGTTCGAGGTAGCTTCTGCGCCCCGCTTCGTCATGCACTACGCCGTCGAAATCGACTTCGACGATGTCCGCAGCGATGACCGTCGCCGGCGCCACGCCGCAGGCGAGCAGAAAGCGGTCGTCACGTCCGTCATGACGCACGCTGACGTGACCGAATCCGTCGACGACGCCTTCGACATAAAGAATGTGATTTGCAATGACAAGATCGTCAATTAGCGCGCGGCTCGCTGTCGTCATGTGCGGAACTACTCGGGCTTGATGTTGATGGTTTTGATAATTTTCGCGAAGCGTTCAGCTTCTTCTGCGAGCACCTTGGCGAGTTCTTCTGGCGTGCTGCCGATGACTTCTACGCCTGAATTCAACAACGTTTCCGCGACAGCGGGCGAGCGAATCGCCTGTGCGATGTCGGTGGCGAGCTGGCGCAACACGGCGGGTGGAATGCCAGCCGGAGCCATCACAATGGTGGTCGGCGCGAAGTCGAATCCGGGAATCGTCGATTCGCCAAGCGTCGGCACTTTAGGCTCGCTGACGAAGCGCTTGTTGGAGTTCTGCGCGAGCAGTTTCACGCGGTTGTCTTTGACGAAACCGCCGATGGCGGGCAATGCCGAAAACAGGATTTGCACCTGACCGCCGACTAGCGCGGGCGTTGCCTGCCCCATGCCTTTGTACGGGATGTGGATCATGCTCAAGCCGAGTGCTGCCGACATCGCCTCAGTCGTCAAATGATGGGTGCTGCCGATGCCCGACGAGCCGTATGCGACCTTGCCGGGATTGGCTTTTACATAAGCAATGAACTCGGCCAACGTGCTGGCCGGCACGCTCGGATGCGCGGCGAGAAACAACGGCGCTTTGCCCAGCGCGGACACCGGCACAAAGTCTTTTTTGGCGTCGTATTCGAGCTTGGCGAAGAGGGCCGGATTGATGGTGAACATCGAGCCATCGGTGACCAGTAACGTGTAACCGTCCGCTGGCCCCGCCGCCTTGATCGTTTGCGCTGCGACCGCGCCGCTGCCGCCGGGCCGGTTGTCGATGATCACCTGCTGATTCCACTTTTCGGTCAGCGCTTTCGACAGCACCCGCGCCACAGTGTCGGGAAAGCCACCTGCCGGGTAGGGCACCACGAGTCTGACCGGTCTGCTGGGGAACGTTTGCGCGCTGGCCAGCCCGCTTAGCGCGACAACGGTCGCCAGCAACAGACGCGAAAAAAAGATGATGATGCTGCGAGACAGCATGGTGTTTCCTCCTATGGCCGCGAACGTTAGCACTCAAAAGAAACGAACGCATCGGGAAAAGCGATGCAGCGAAATCACGAGTACAGCATTTTGATAAAACGCTCGACTATATGGAACGTAACGCTATAAAAATGTACAAGTCGACAAATAGTTAAATGCTGACCGCATCCCGTGCTGAACAACGAGGTAAGACGAAAGTTGTTGATTGTGCTCGCACGCGGATTACACTAACACCGAGGAGGAACGCGTGCGTATTTTGCTGGTTGAAGACGATGCTGAACTGGGCGCTGGCGTCAGTGCGAGCCTGCGTCGGGAGCACTATGCGCTGGACTGGGTGACCGACGGCGCCGCGGCATCAGCCGCGCTCAGCACCTCGGAATATGATCTGGTGATTCTTGATCTGGGCTTGCCGAAAATGTCAGGGCTCGCTGTGCTCAAGCAGCTTCGCGCGCGCGGTGAGGCGCAGAGGGCGGTGCCGGTGCTGGTGACCACCGCGATGGATTCGGTCAACGATCGCGTTGAAGGTCTGGACGCCGGGGCTGACGATTATCTGGTCAAGCCGTTTGCGCTGGACGAACTGCATGCTCGCGTTCGCGCGCTGATTCGTCGCCGCAACGCCGCCAGCAGCAACATCCTGCAACACGGCAATTTGACGTTTGATCTGTCGTCGCGGCAGGCCTCCGCCTTTGGTGAGCAACTGGAGTTGTCAGTGCGCGAGGCGGGCATTCTGGAGGTGCTGCTGCTGCGCGCGGGACGTGCGGTGACCAAGGAGCAGCTGTTGGAGAAGATCTACGCCTGGGACAGCGATATCTCGCTCAATGCCATTGAGGTCTACGTGCATCGCCTGCGTAAAAAGCTGGAGCCCGCAGGCGTGCAAGTGCGTACCTTTCGCGGCCTCGGATATTGCATCGACAAGGCGCGACCGGTCGAGAGCGGCTAAGCCCTGAATGAATTTAGCGGCCCGCTTGCTGGAGTGGCTAGTCGCGCCACTGTTGTCTATCTGGCTGGTCAGCCTTGGCATTTCGCTGATGAGTTCGCGCAACACTGTCGACACCATTCTGGACGACGGATTGAGCGCGGCGGCGACGGTTTTGATGTCCGAATGGCGGCTCAAAGCGTCGGTCCCGGCGACCGAAGTCGGAGCCGACAGCGCAAAATTTCCCTCAGAAGCCACTCGCTTGTGGATGAACATTGCACGCGATACGCCGATTACTTATTTGATCGTTGACGAGGCCAATGCGCCGCAGGCGGGCGACCCGGATTTGCTGCCATTGCTGCGGGAAACGGTCGACGCGGATCGCAAGTTTCCGCTGGCTTTGGCCGACGGCTCGCATTTGTTGACCGGCTTCAACACGGTGATTGATGACGAGCCGATGCGCGTGGTGCGCACGCGATTTTCGGCTGCGGGTCGCAACTTTATCGTCGGCGTGGTGCAGGCGCGCGAGCGCCATGCAGCGCTGGTTCGCGCTGGCACGATGCATGAAATTCTCGCCCAGAGCATCACGCTGCTGGTCGCATTTTTTCTGCTTTGGTACGGCCTGAGCTACGTGTCGCTGCCGCTGAAAACGTTGAAGTCGCATCTTGATGAGCGGGGTCCGGAAGACTTGCGTCCCCTGCCCGAGCAACTCGCCCCGTACGAAATCGCGCCGCTAATCGGCTCAGTTAACGCCTTGATGGCGCGGCTGCAAGCGTCATTCGTCGCGCAAAAGCGCTTTATCGCAAACGCCGCGCATCAACTGCGCACGCCGCTCGCCGCGCTGCAGGCGCAGAGCGAACTTCTGCAAAAAATGGCTGACGGTGCGGATCGCGATCAGTCGATGCGGCGTTTGCGTGCCACCGGCGAACGGGCGAGCCATCTCGCCACGCAATTGTTGACGCTGGTGCGCGCCGAAAGCGCCGGCACCACCAGCCAGCGATTGCCAGTGGAGCTCAATGCGCTGTGCGAGGCGGTCGCGCTGGACGTGATTCCGCAGGCGCTGGCGCGCGAAATTGATTTTGCGATGGAGACAAACGCGACGCCGGTCGAGATCATCGGCGACGCAACACTGCTCGGCGAGATGATTCGCAATCTACTGGACAACGCTTTCAAGTACACGCCGACTCACGGCAGTGTGACGCTAACGGTTCGCGCTGATCCGCCCGCCTGCATCGTGGAGGACTCCGGTCCCGGCGTCGCCGAATCCGAGCACCACCGAATTTTTGCACCGTTTGCCCGCGTGGCACTGACCGACTCAAAGACCGGCGCGCCGATCCCCGGCACCGGGTTGGGACTGGCCATCGTGCGTGAGGTGGCGGACGCGCATCACGCCAGCGTGCGCGTGGAGCGATCCGCATTGGGTGGCGCACGCTTTCTGGTCAGCTTTGCCAGTTTTCCCAATGTCGTAAGCTTGGCGTAAGACGAGCGTCAGAGCGTAGTAAGTACCGTAACCTAACTTTAGGCTCGTTGCGGGTACGCCGGTTTGCGCGGTCCCGCATCATTCACCGAAGGAGGAATTGTTATGGCACAGGCAATGGCGGGGGCACCAGGCCCGATGACCGCAGCACAAAAGAAGGTGATCTTTGCGTCATCGTTGGGCACGGTGTTCGAGTGGTACGACTTTTATTTGTACGGCACGTTGGCCGTCATCATCGGTAACCAGTTTTTCTCGGCACTGGATCCTGCGTCACGCACGATTTTCTCGCTGCTCGCGTTCGCGGCAGGCTTCATTGTTCGCCCATTTGGCGCGCTCGTGTTCGGTCGTTTGGGCGACATGATTGGACGTAAATACACGTTCCTTGTGACCATCCTGATCATGGGTGCCTCAACATTCGTCGTGGGGTTGCTGCCTAACTACGCTTCGATTGGAGTTGCCGCCCCGGTCATCCTGATCATCCTGCGAATGCTGCAGGGGCTTGCGCTTGGCGGCGAATACGGAGGTGCTGCAACCTATGTCGCCGAACATGCGCCCCACGGCAAACGGGGTCTCTTCACCTCGTGGATTCAAACCACCGCCACGCTTGGCTTGTTCCTCTCGCTGATGGTCATTCTCGGCGTGCGCACGGCCATCGGCGAGCAAGCGTTTGCCGACTGGGGCTGGCGTATTCCGTTCCTCGTCTCCATCATTCTGCTTGGGATTTCGGTGTGGATTCGGTTGTCGATGAACGAGTCCCCTGCGTTCCAGAAAATGAAGGAAGAGGGCACGACATCGAAAGCACCACTGACCGAATCTTTCGGCCAATGGAAAAACCTGAAAATCGTGATCCTTGCGCTTGTTGGCCTGACCGCAGGTCAAGCCGTGATCTGGTACACGGGTCAGTTCTACGCGCTGTTCTTCATGACCGGGTCGCTCAAAGTCGACAACGCTACGGCGAACGTTTTGATCGCCATTTCGTTGATTATCGGTACGCCGTTTTTCGTGTTGTTCGGCGCGCTGTCAGACAAGATTGGTCGAAAAATGATCATCATGCTTGGCTGCTTGCTGGGTGTGCTCACGTACTTCCCGGTATTCGGCATGTTGACCGAAGCAGCCAACCCTGACCTCGCCGCTGCGCAGGCAAAAAACAAAGTCGTAGTCACCGCTGATCCAGCCGAGTGCTCATTCCAGTTCAACCCGACCGGTGTCGCCAAGTTCACCAGCTCCTGTGACATCGCCAAGCAAAAGCTGGCCGCCTCATCGGTGAGCTATGACAACGCGAGCGCGCCTCCGGGAACGCCTGCGACGATCAAGGTCGGCGAAACGCTCATCACCAGCTACAGCGCGGACAAGATCAGCGACAGCGACATCGCTGCCGCCAAAGAAGCCGCCGCCAAGAAAGTCGACGAACTGAAAGCTGCGGCAAAACCTGAAGCGGAAATCAAAGCCGCCACGGACGCGCTCGCAGCCCTGAGCAAAGACGGCAAAGCAGCCGCCGCCAAAGCCAAGGACACCGCGATGGTGGGCGCTCTGGGTGCCGCGCTCAAAGCTGCGGGTTATCCGACTAAGGCTGATCCGGCAAAAATGAACAAACCGCTGATCGTCGCGATCCTCGTCTACCTGGTGATTCTGGTCACTATGGTGTACGGCCCGATTGCTGCGATGCTGGTGGAGATGTTCCCGACGCGTATCCGCTATACATCAATGTCGCTGCCCTACCACATCGGTAACGGCTGGTTTGGTGGCTTGCTCCCAGCTACTGCGTTGGCCATCGTTGCGCAAACAGGCAACATGTACAACGGGCTGTGGTATCCGATCATTGTCGCGGGCATGACCTTTGTCATTGGCATGCTCTTTGTGCGCGAAACCAAAGACGTCGACATCTACGCCAAGGATTAAGCTATGTGGAAATACATCGTCGCGTTCGTGGTGTTCGCTGGCCTTGCGCTCTGGATGATCTCCAATGCGGGCGGGGACCTCGACATGGGCGGAGAAAAACACGAAGTGCAAACCTCTCCGCCAGTCGAAGGATCGCCTAAAAAGTGACGGTGAAAAGGGCGTGTTAGCACGCTCTGGTTACAAGAAAAAAGGCCGGGATTTCCCGGCCTTTTTTTATCTCGGTGTTAGCGAAATTTCAAATCGCAATCGGACGCCGGTCATCTCAATGACGTCACCAGCGGCGAGGTCATGAACGCCCTCCAGTGCGTCGCCATTGATGTAGGCCGGGGTCACGCCTTCACGTTGCCGGATTTGCCAGCTCGTGAGCCCCGCGCGCACGAATTCCACAACCTGCTTGCCCTCTTTACCCAGCGACACTGAGGTCTGCGTCAGCGGATAGCGCTTGCCCGCCGCCGGTCCGGACAGCACAGCGACGCTGCCGACAACCGTCTGCGGAGTGGGAGCGCGTGGCGAGCCCAAAGACGCGCTGGTTGGCGTCGCCACCCCGGCGACCGGGACCGACATCGATGGATCAATGCGCGGTGGCACTGATCTGCCCGCACGCGTCGGTTGCGAAATTGCCGACGACATCGGCGCACCGCCGCTGCCAAGGGTCGTGCCCATCGGCAGCGCCGCAAGCAGCGAAATGTCTAGCAGCGGCTCGTCGCCGCGCAACCCGTGTGCAGAGGGTGCCCATGTGAGTGCGGCAGCTGCGGCGAGCGGCGCAGGCGCAACCCGGCGTCGCGCGGGCGCAACGACCGGTGGCGTTAGAGATGCCATCACTGCCGCCGTCAAGCCGGGATCCGATTCGGTGTTCACCCGCTCACGAACCGGCGCCAGTATTGCAAACGGCTCTATGGATTCCGGCTGCATAAAGTTTGCGGCGGAATCGAGTTCAGCGAAGTACATCAGGCGCTCGCGGCCGACGCCGATCTGGTCGCCATGACGCAACGTGTGCATCTGAATGAGCTTTGTGCCGTTGACACGGGTGCCGTTGGTACTGTCTAAATCCTCGACGGTCGCCGCGCCCGACACTTGACGAATCAAGGCATGCTCGGCGCTGATTCCAGGGTGTTTGATGCACACATCACAGCGGCTGCTTCGGCCAATCAGGCTGCGCTCGGCCTTCAGCGGAAATTCAACAATCGAGTTATCTGGCTGTAACCAGAAGAGCTTGGCCATGATCTGCTATTTATCCGTCGGTTTCTTCAGAAACTTTTGCCACCAGAGGTCCGCCAACGGTGGATCGCCCACGCGCACGATGATCACCGAAATGTTGTCGCGCCCGCCGTTCGCGTTGGCCGCATCGATCAAAAACTTGATATGATCGCTCGGCAGTTTCTCTGCTGATAGCGCTGTTCGCAGCGCGTCGTCATCGACCAAATCAGACAACCCGTCGGAGCAAAGCAGATAAATATCCCCAGGGCGCGTGCGAAACTCCTGCACGTCGGCCTCGGCGATGGCATCAATACCGAGCGCGCGGGTAATAAGATTTTTTTGTGGTGAGTGCTTCGCATCTTCCTCGGAGATCAAGCCTTTTTCAAGTTGATCCTGCACGTACGAATGGTCACGCGTGAGTTGTTCAAGCTTGTGTTCACGCATGCGGTAACAGCGCGAATCGCCCACATGCGCAATGCCCACGCGACCATCATAAAAACGCGCAGCGACGATGGTGGTACCCATGCCGTTTAATTCCTCGCGACCGCGCGCGACGCTGCAAATCCGGTTATTGGCCTTTTCGATCGCAGCGCGGAGCTGCCGCATGGCCACCGAAATGCCGGTGTCGGGATCAATGCGCCCGAGATCAGCCTCAGAGATTTCGAGGTGCGACGAATCGTCGCGCACCACGTCCACCGCCAGCTGGCTTGCAACTTCGCCCGCCTGATAACCGCCCATGCCGTCGGCCAGAACCACAAGCTTTCGCTCGCCATCGACCAAGATCGCATCCTCATTGTGAGCACGCTCACGGCCCACGTCGCTGCCCCCACCAAACAGCCACGGACGGCCTGTAACTACTTTGATTTTAGAATTGGATTTTGCGCGCGACGGTGACATTTACCTAATGTACTAAACCGTGCAAGATTTGGCGCGCCGGATTGCTCGCTCTGCCTGCCAGCAAACGTCAGGCGCTGGCGTCAACCAGTGTGGGTCTAAGCAAAGTGACGACAGCGCTTGGGTCAATGCCCACCAGAAAACCGCGTTTGCCGCCGTTGATGTAAATGCGCGGCAAATCGCAAATACCCTGTTCCAGATAAACGGGTAACGGCTTCCGAGCACCACTGCGCATGCCAAAGGGCGATGTACCGCCCACCAAGTAACCGGTGTGGCGAAATGCTGTTTCTGGCGAGCACGGCGTGATCGTCTTGCAGCCACGAATGCGCGCCAGATTTTTTGTCGATACCTCGAGATCGCCGTGTTGCAGGCAAATCAGCGGTTGCTTGGCTTCATCCTCAAGCACAATGGTTTTGATCACCGTATGTTCGTCGACACCCAGAGAGGCGGCGGAATGCTTCGTGCCGCCACGCTCAAGATACTCGTACAGGTGCGGCGAAAACACGACGTTGGCAGCACGCAGCACACGTACGGCCTGAGTGACCGGAATAACGTCATCTTTTGCCATGTCCCGCTTACTTGCCTCTCGGATGATGTTCTCGGTGGATGTATTTTAGCCGTTCCCGCGCTACGTGCGTATAGATCTGTGTCGTCGTGATGTCGCTGTGCCCAAGCAGCATTTGCACCACTCGCAAATCAGCACCGTGGTTGAGCAGGTGAGTTGCGAACGCGTGCCGCAGCGTGTGTGGTGACAGTGCGCAAACGCTGATTCCAGCGGCGACGGCGTGGCGCTTGATCACATACCAGAACGCCTGCCGCGTCATCGGTTCGCCACGCGCTGTCAGAAACACATAGTCGCTGCGCCGTGTTGGTGTGAGCCACGACAACCGCGCGCCCGCAAGGTGCCGTTTGATCCACGTCACAGCAGTCTCGCCCAGCGGCACCAATCGCTCTTTCGAGCCCTTGCCCAGAATCTTGACGACCCCTTGGTCAAGATTGACCTGAATCAGCTTCAGGCCAACGAGCTCACTTACACGCAAACCAGAGGCGTAAAGCGTCTCCAGCATCGCACGGTCGCGTTCACCAAGCGGCGTGATCGTGTCCGGTGCTGCCAGCAGCGCCTCTACCTGAGCCTCGGACAGATTTTTTGGCAGGTAGCGCGCATTGCGCGGCGAGTCGATCAAGTCGCACGGATTTCTCGCAAGCTGCCCGGCGTCAACCTGCCAGCGATAAAAGCGTTTCAACGTGGACAGTCGCCGATTGACCGAACTGGCGCGCGCCAGCGCTGCGAACTGACCGGCGAGATAGCGCTCAATATCGCTGCGGGCGACCGCATCTGGCTGCAATTTTTGTTCGCCGCACCATCCGAAAAAACGCGTCATATCCTGCCGATAACTGGCAAGCGTTGCCGCCGCTAATCCATCGGCGAGCCACAGGTGATCGCAGAAGCGGTCAACCTCCGTTGTGTCCAGTATGCTCATGCCATGGTCGCCGCCGATGCCGCAGCAAAAAGCTCGTGGCCCAGCGTCAATGCGTCGTACACCGGGCGTCCTGTGGCACGCGTTATGGCCGCAGCATAGGGCGGCATGTTCGCGCATTCGAACAGCCACAGACCGATGTCTGGGTGCTCGCGTTGGCAATTCAGTGCCAGATTCACCCATTCCGCCTCAGCTTTATCAATGGCTAGCGGAACAATGCCGCCAAAAATGGCAGAGACAAAATGCGAATCACGCGGCAGCGCGAACACCAGCGCATTGACGGGAATGGCAGCCACCGCACGCACCGCAGCATCCAGCGCCGGTGCATAAATCGTCAATATCGCAATGCGCTCGACTTTGAGCGCCGCCTGCAAGCGCGCAAACTGGGTGAGCGTAGAGGTGAGCACCGGAACCGTGAATTCGCTTTGCAATTGCCGCTGATACCGCACTAAAAATCCGCAGGTGGTAGTGAGAGCAATTGCGCCCTGTTGAACCAGTTTGCGACCCGCCTCGACGAATGGCAGCATGTTGGCAAACTGGCCAGTCACCACGGGTTCCGCGAACGCGCCTGCCACCCGTTCAATCAGCACTGGAAACGGCCACGACGCTGCATTTCCCGCGTCCCCCAACGGGCGCGCGAACGACGTATCCAGCATGATGATTCCAAGGGTGGGCACGATAGTTTGGCGGGTAAACCTGATGGAAGAATGTGAAGACTGGATCGCGAAGTCGCGGGCTTGCCGTCCCGAAAACACGCAATTATCCTGCGCTGGCGCAGTAATTGCGCTATCGTTTCGACGCGGTTATGTAAAGCCACATGCGTGTCGAGCGTACGATGGCGAGGGCAGCACAGTTCTACGTTACACATTTATGGAGACCACTATGAAGATCACCGTTCGACTATTCGCCCTGAGCACCGGACTGCTGGCCGCGTCGGTCATGGCGCAAACCAAATGGGACTTGGCCTCCGCCTACCCGCCCACCAATTTCCATACGGAAAATCTGGTGCAGTTTGCCGTTGACGTGGAGAAGGCGACGGCAGGCAAGTTAAAGATCACCGTTCACTCCAACGCCTCGCTGTTCAAAGCACCGGAGATCAAACGATCGGTGCAAGGCGGACAGGCGCAAGCGGGCGAAGTGTTGCTCGTCAACTTTGAGAACGAGAATCCGCTGTACGGCATCGACGGAATCCCGTTTCTCGCCAGCAGCTACGGCGAATCGAAAAAGCTATACGACGCTAGCAAAAAATCACTCGACGCCGCGCTTGGTAAACAGGGAATGATGCTGCTCTACACGGTGCCATGGCCGCCACAAGGCGTTTACAGCAAAAAACCGCTGACCAAAGGCGACGACCTCAAGGGCAGCAAATGGCGCGCGTACAGCCCGGCGACTGCGAAGCTAGCGGAGCTGTTGGGCGCGCAACCGGTCACGGTTCAGGCGGCTGAACTTTCTCAAGCGTTGTCGACCGGCGTGGTCGAAAGCTACATGTCTTCCGGCTCAACGGGCTATGACACCAAAACCTATGAGAGCATCAAGAACTGGTACGACACTCAGGCGTGGTTGCCCAAGAATGCGGTGATTGTGAACAAAAAAGCATTCGACGCGCTCGACAAACTGAGCCAGACTGCGCTCCTGAAAGTGGCGAAGGAAGCCGAAATTCGCGGCTGGAAAAGCTCCGAAGAAAAGAATAATTGGTACAAGGATCAGTTGAAAGTCAAGGGCATGAATATCGCGGTTCCGAGTGAGCAATTGGTCGCCGACCTGCGTAAAGCGGGCAACGTAATGCTCGCCGAATGGCAGCGCAAAGCGGGCGATGAAGGTCGCGCCATCGTTGCCGATTACCGTACCAAGTAAGTAGAAATAGTCATCATAGAGTCGGGGGCCAAGTGCGAAAAAAACTGATCTGGCTGTTTGATTTCGCGGGCGTCCTCGCGGCGCTGTGTGTACTCGCCATCTTCGTGATCATGATTGCCACCACCATCATGCGTGAAACCGGCATCAAGACAGGCGGCAGCGACGATGTGGTGGCATGGTTGACCGCTTCAGCGGCGTTTCTTGGATTGGCTGCAACCTTCAGGCACGGCGACTTCGTTCGCATGTCGCTGATCACCGAGAAGCTCACGCCAGCATGGAAGCAGCGGATCGAGGTTTTCTGCTTGATCGTGGCCACCGTGTTTACCGCCTACATTGCCTACTCAATTTGCCGTTTCGTTTATGAGAGCTATGAGTTCAATGACTACGCGAACGGGCTGGTCGCGATTCCTCTATGGATTCCACAAGCCCCTTTTGCGTTCGGCACCATTCTGTTGTTTTTTGCGGTAGTGGATCAAACGTGGCATGTCATTAGCGGCTATGAGCCCGACTACGTCGTTGCCGTTCGCGAACGGCACGCGCGCGGCGATTTCAGCGAGGATATGTAGGTCATGGGCCTGATTGAAATCGCAGCACTGCTACTGGGCCTGCTGCTGGTTCTGCTGTGCTTTGGTATCTGGATCGGTTTATCGCTTGCCATGGTGGGCTGGTTTGGGCTGGCCGTCTTTGGCACCAGTCCGCCGGACAAGAACTTGTTTACTGCGTTTTGGAACGCAACAGCCTCATGGGAGCTGGCGGCACTTCCGATGTTTATCTGGATGGGTGAAATTCTCTTCCGCACTAAATTATCGGACGAGATGTTTGAGGGGCTTTCGCCGTGGTTGCGCCGAATTCCAGGGCGCTTGCTGCACGTGAATATTCTCGCTTGCGGTTTGTTCGGCTCGGTGTCGGGTTCATCCGCAGCCACCACCGCGACCGTCGCCAAAGTGGCCTTGCCTGAGCTGTTGCGTCGCGGTTACGACGAAAAGGTCGCTATTGGTTCTCTAGCGACTGCGGGCGGCCTCGGCATTCTTATTCCGCCCTCGATCACGATGGTGGTGTACGCGGTGGCGGCGGACGCCTCCATCATCCGCATCTTCCTCGCTGGATTTCTGCCCGGATTTTTGTTGATGGGCATTTTCTCGCTCTACATCGGCGTGTGGGCCGTCCGCAATCCCGACAAGATGCCGCCCATTGAGCCTTCGATGAGTTTCCGGCAGAAGCTGTACGCGTCAAGGCGGTTGATTCCGGTGTCTCTGCTGATTCTGTTCATCACTTGGGTGTTGATCGCAGGCATCGCCACCGCTACTGAATGCGCCGCGTATGGAGTGCTTGGCTCGCTTGCGATTGCGTGGTGGAGCAAGATGCTGACGTGGGAAAACTTCTGGACCGGGCTCATGAGCTCAACCCGTGTCTCCTGCATGATCATGTTCATTCTTGCGGGCGCAAAGTATCTAAGCCTCACGATGGCGTTTACCGGCATTCCGATTGCACTCGCTGAATGGGTGTCGTCACTGAATTTGAGTCCGTATTCGCTCATCATGGTGCTCTCGGTTGTCTACATCCTGCTGGGTACTGCGCTCGACGGCATTTCGATGATCGTCCTCACAGCAGCCGTGGTATTGCCAATGATTAAAAAAGCGGGCTTCGATTTGGTGTGGTTCGGCATCTTCATCGTGCTGATGGTCGAGATTGCCGAAATCACCCCGCCCGTGGGCTTCAACCTTTTTGTCTTGCAAAATATGACGGGCAAGGACTCGAACACGATTGCCCGTGCATCCATTCCATTTTTCTTTTGCCTGATTGCCTGCGTGATCGCGCTTACCGTCTTCCCGGAGATCGTGACCTGGTTACCGGATTTTGTTATGGGCAAAGAGCAGTAGCCCGCGCTGCCGTGTTTCGCAATGCCGCTCTCGTGGAACGAAATCAAATCACGCGCACGCGCACTCGCATTCAGTCGTGAATGGAGCAATGCCGCCAATGAAAACAGTGAAGCCAAACCGTTCTGGATTGATTTCTTTGAAATTTTCGGCATCACCAACAAACGCGTAGCCACTTTCGAGCTCGCGGTAAACCGCGTGCAAAAGCAAAAGTGACTACCCTATGAGTCAGTGGCAATTCTGGATTGATCGCGGCGGCACCTTCACCGACATCGTGGCGAAGCGGCCTGACGGCGCGTTAGTAACGCTTAAACTGCTGTCCGAAAATCCGGAACGCTATAAGGATGCTGCGGTGCACGGCATGCGTGAGTTGCTCGGTGTCAAAGCGGGCGATCCGATCCCCTCTGAGTTAATTGAAGCGGTAAAGATGGGCACGACCGTTGCCACCAACGCACTGCTTGAGCGCAAAGGCGAACGCACGCTGCTCGTTGTAACGCGTGGGTTCCGTGATCAATTGCGTATTGCCTATCAGGCGCGCCCGAAGCTTTTCGTGCGCAAGATTGAGCTGCCCGAGTTGCTCTACGAGGCTGTCGTTGAAGTGGATGAGCGCATCGGTGCGCATGGTGACATCGTGCTTCCACTTGATGACGTGAAGGCACGAATCGATCTGCAAGCAGCATTTGCAAAGGGCTACCGCTCGATCGCAGTGTGCCTGATGCACGGCTATCGCTTCACGCAACACGAAGCCGCGTTAAAGCGCATTGCGAGCGAGATCGGTTTCACGCAAATCAGCGTGTCGCATGAAGTCTCACCACTGATGAAGTTCGTGTCGCGCGGCGATACGGCGGTGGTGGATGCGTATTTGTCGCCGATCTTGCGTCGTTATGTTGAGCAGGTGCAATCATCGCTCGGCAATGTGCGTTTGCAGTTCATGCAAAGCTCGGGTGGCCTGACCGACGCACACAAATTTCAGGGCAAGGACGCAATTTTGTCCGGGCCAGCCGGTGGCATTGTTGGCGCGGCAGCGGTGACACAGCTCGCTGGCTTCGACAAGATGATCGGCTTCGATATGGGCGGTACGTCGACTGATGTCACGCACTTCGCAGGCGAATATGAACGCGCCTTTGAGACTGAAGTAGCCGGTGTTCGCCTGCGTGCGCCCATCATGCAGATTCACACCGTTGCAGCGGGCGGCGGCTCGATCTGTACGTTCGACGGTAGCAAATTCCGCGTTGGCCCCGAGAGCGCTGGCGCGAATCCCGGCCCGGCTGCGTATCGTCGTGGCGGCCCGCTGACAGTGACGGACTGCAACGTGATGGTCGGCAAATTGCGTCCCGAATTGTTCCCGCCGGTGTTCGGTCCAAACGGCGATCAACCGCTCGACACCCGCGCCGTTATCGACAAATTTGAAGCGATGGCTTTGCAGGTTGAGCGCGACACCGACCAGAAAAAATCGCCTGAAGAAATCGCCGCAGGCTTTCTGCGCATCGCGGTTGAAAACATGGCTAACGCGATCAAGCACATCAGCGTGCAGCGAGGCTATGACGTCACCGAATACACGCTCACCTGCTTCGGCGGCGCGGGCGGGCAGCACGCCTGCATGGTCGCCGATGCGCTGGGCATGCAGCGCGTGTACATCCATCCGTTCGCGGGCGTGTTGTCAGCCTATGGCATGGGCCTGGCCGATGTGCGCACGCTCAAGCAAGCAGCGGTTGAGAAGACGTTGAGCGACGCATTGCTGGGTTGTCTGGGCGTTGAATTTAAAGCGTTGAGCCAGCAGGCTCGCGCCAATGTCGAAGCACAAGGGCTTGCACCTGACAAGGTTCGTGTCGCCAAAACGCTGGCGCTGAAATATGACGGCACCGACACCACGATTGAGCTGCCGGTGGCGGAAAGCACATCGGCGTCCTCACTGCTTAAAGCGTTCGAAACAACCTATCGCCAGCGCTACGGCTTCCTCATGCCCGGTCGTGCGCTCGTGGTTGAAGCTATCGCCGCTGAAGCGATTGGTCAAACCCAGTCCGCACAAGAATCATCGCCTGACTTGCCAGCTCGCCCCGAAGGCATGCAAGCGCGCGCCGAAGTCAAAGCTTTCACGGACGGCGCCTTGCGCACCACGCAAGTTTTCTATCGCGAAGACCTGCGGCCCGCCGACGTTATTGTTGGCCCCGCGATCATCAAGGAGCCGATTGCGACCACGGTAGTTGAGCCCGAATGGCGCGCAGTCGTCACATCGCAAAATCACCTCGTGCTGGAACGTACAAAAAAGGCCGATCGTGTCCATGCCATCGGCACCACGGCTGACCCAGTGCTGCTTGAAGTTTTCAACAACCTGTTCATGGCGATTGCCGAGCAGATGGGGGTCACGCTGGCCAACACGAGCTACTCGGTCAACATTAAGGAGCGGCTCGATTTCTCCTGCGCGATCTTTGATCCGGAAGGCAATCTCGTGGCCAACGCGCCGCACATGCCTGTGCATCTGGGCTCGATGGGCGAGAGCGTTCGCGTGACTCTCGAAAAGCGCGCGGGGCAAATGAAACCAGGCGACGCCTTCGTACTCAACGCGCCGTACGCGGGCGGCACGCATATTCCGGATGTCACGGTTGTGACGCCCGTGTTTGTTGGTTTGCTCCCTCCCCCCGGGGGGGATGAGCCTGCCCCGGCGAAGGCCGGGGGTTGGGGAGAGGGACGTGGCTTAGCGGGATTTTCAGGGCAAGCAGACCCAACCCTAAAACAATTCGCACGCGAACTGCGTACCGAACAAACCGACGCTGAGGCGAAGCTATGGCACGTGCTGAGGGCCAAGCGCTGGCGCGGGTTGAAGTTTCGCCGACAGCATCCGATTTCCATCGGTGTAAGTGAGCGCAGTTTCATCCTGGATTTTTATTGTGATGCATTGAAGTTGTGTATTGAGCTTGACGGCGGGCAACACGTCGAAAACGCGGCGGCTGATCGAGAGCGTGACAAGCTCCTCGCAGGCGTTGGCGTACGCACCGTTCGCTTTTGGAATGGGGATGTTTTCAATACGTGGGAGGCTGTGCTTGAACGGCTTTGGACTGCAACCGAGGCACCCTCTCCCCAACCCTCCCCCCCGGGGGGAGGGAGTCAGCATGCGGCCCCCCAGGGGGTAGGGAGCCTGAAACCCCTTTTCTACGTGGCTGCGCGCGGTCATCACGCTGACATCGGAGGCATCACGCCAGGTTCGATGCCACCGTTCTCAAAGCACATCAGCGAAGAGGGCGTGCTGCTCGACAACGTACAACTGGTGCGGGAAGGTGTGTTTCTAGAGGACGAGCTCACGCAAATCCTCACGCATGACGCCTACCCCGTGCGCAACGTCGCGCAAAACATCGGCGACCTGCGCGCGCAGGTGGCGAGCTGCAACAAAGGCGCGAACGAACTGACCAAAATGGTCGAGCACTTTGGTCGCGAGGTCGTCGTCGCCTACATGAAACATGTGCAGGACAACGCGGAAGAAAGCGTTCGGCGCGTGATTCACAAACTCACCGATGGCGAATTCGGCGTCGACCTCGACGACGGCAGCCACATTCACGTCAAGGTTTCGATCAATCGTGAAGCACGAACGGCCAAAGTCGATTTCACGGGAACCTCAGCGCAACGCCCAAGCAATTTCAATGCGCCGCGCAGCGTCAGCCGCGCGGTGGTGCTCTACGTTTTCCGCACTTTGGTCGATGACGAAATTCCGATGAATGCGGGTTGCCTGAAGCCCATCGAAATCGTCATCCCCGACGGCAGTATGCTGTCGCCCGTCTACCCGGCAGCAGTGGTCGCGGGCAACGTGGAAGTGTCGCAAGCCGCGACCAACTGCCTGTACGGCGCGCTCGGCGTGCTGGCCGGTGCATACGGCACAATGACCAACTTCACGTTCGGCAACGACGAATACCAGTACTACGAAACCATCTCCGGTGGCTCCGGCGCTGGCCCGACGTTCGACGGCACCAGCGTCGTGCAATGCCACATGACCAACTCCCGCCTGACCGACCCCGAAGTGCTCGAATTCCGCTACCCGGTGCGCGTCGATTCACACACGATCAAGCTCGGCACCGGCGGCAAGGGAAAGTTCCACGGCGGCGATGGCGCTGATCGGCGCATCCGCTTTCTGTCTCCCATGACCGCAGCGATTCTCGGCAACAACCGCGTCAACCGACCGCACGGGATGGCAGGCGGTGAACCGGGCGCTACCGCGAAAAACTGGGTTGAAAGATCCGACGGATCCCGCGAAGACTACGGCCACATTTGCGAAGTCGCAATGAACAAGGACGACGTGTTCGTGATTCAGACGCCGGGGGGCGGGGGATTTGGAGCTGTGTAGGGCGGAACGCTTGCGGTTCCGCCGAACGCGGTTGCATGCGGCGGTGATGGAACCTCGGCCAGATAGGGTGGGCACCCCGTGCCCACGGGTTTGAGCGCTAAGCAGACTATTTTTTCAACACAGCCAGTATCTCTCGTAACGTCCCATCAATGGCCCGCAACGCCTCAAGTTGAGCCGCTTCTCGCTGAACGCCTGTCGCGATCCCAGTCGACCCCACCCGCTTCATCTCGTCTCGCGCCGCCAAAATGCGCGCACGAAAATCATGCGCGTCGATGATGCCGATGAGCTTCATATCGTTGGCTTGTCCGGTGCTGTGTCCTGCGGTTTCGAATTTCAGAATGCTTAGGTGGAAGTGCTTGAGTATTGGGCCCTCGATGAAGGTCACGTCCTGAATATTTTCGAGCGGAATGGTCTTCTCTACTGTCACGAAAATGCCCTTGCGGTAGCGCAGCGCGCGTGGCGTGAGCTCGCATTCGAGCTTGGCGAAATAGTGCCGCGCCCACCATTGACCGAGGCCGAGAAACCAGAGGATGGCGAGCGGAATTCCGGCAATCGTCACGAACAACGTGAAGCCGACGCTGATCACGAGATACGGGCGGATGAGCGGATTGAAGCGGGTGTGCAGAGGTAGTTGAGTAGCGGCGGAAATCATGGTCGGCAGTTCTGTGCAATTGGACACGCCGATATTTTGCGTGCAACCGTAGCCATATGCTTGAGTCATGCGACAAATCGGTCGCAACTCAGGCCCACGGGCAAAATAACGCGATGAAATCGATTTACAACTCAGCGCACAGCCAGCATCGAGCCGAACACGAATTTTTTCGCGGCGAGAAGGTGCCTGCTTTCGAAAAACCGGAGCGCGCGGACTGGGTGCTGGCTGCCGTTCAGCGCTCGAAGCTGGGCGAAATCATCGCGCCCACTGCGCACGGCGACGAAACGATTCTCAAAATTCACAGCGAGCGCTACGTGAACTTTCTGCGCGGCGCGCATGACGAATATCTGGCGCTTGGCGGCAAGGGCGACGCCTTCCCGGCGACATGGCCGATTCGCGGCATGCGTTCTGACGTGGAGCCGAAAAATTTCGCAGCGCGGATGGGTTTGTATTCGTTCGATGCGGGTTCACCGTTGACCGCCGGGACGTGGGCGGCAACGCGTTCGGGCGTAGATTGCGCGCTGACCTCGGTAGCTCTGATGAACGCGGGCGAGCAGAGCGCCTTTGTGCTCACGCGGCCGCCGGGGCACCACGCGGGTAAGGATTTTTTTGGCGGCTATTGCTTCCTGAATCATGCGGCGATTGCGGCGCAGGCGTTGCGTGATTCAGGTTGTGCGCGGGTGGCGATTCTTGACGTGGACTACCACCACGGCAATGGGACGCAGGATATTTTTTATGCGCGTGATGACGTGTACTTCGCGAGCATTCACGGCGATCCGCTGACCGAGTATCCGTTTTATCTCGGGCATGCGGATGAGCACGGCGCGGGTGCGGGCGAAGGCTTCAATCTGAATCTTCCCTTGCCAGCAGGCAGCTCAGTTGAGACGTGGTTTGCCGCGCTAAATCAGGTTCTCGCTAGCGTCGCTAAATTCAAACCTGACGCACTCGTCGTGTCACTCGGGGTCGACACGTTTGAGGGCGATCCGATCTCGCATTTTTTGCTGAAAACGTCGGACTATCCGTCGATGGGCGAGCAGATTGCGCGGCTCAAATTGCCGACGTTGTTTGCGATGGAAGGCGGTTACGCCGTTGCCGAAATTGGTGACAACGTGGTGGGCGTATTGCAGGGCTTTGCGGGCGGCTGATCGCTGGCCGCTCCGTCGGCGCTAGTTGCGCTTGGCTTTCGGGATCGGTAGGCCGGTTGCGCCTTTGGTCAGCACCATCAGTCCGAGCTGAATCAGAAAATCGAGCAGGTCGAATTTGCTGTCGTTTGGCTTGGACGCAGCCACAACCTCGCACTGCGCGCCGGAGGCGAACAGCAGCGCGTTTTCAGCGCCTTCCGCCCGCGTGGTGAGGATCGCTTCCTCGTCGCGCGAATATTCGTGGCAATACTTGGTGGTAATCACGACTTCGCTCTTGCTGACCGCGTATTGATCGGTGGCCTTTCGCGTGACGCGAATGGTGGCTTCCTGAGCGAGGCTGGCGGACGTAAATGTCACCAGCAACAGTCCAGCGACGAAGCGCTTCGACCGCTTCATGAATTGCGAAATTTTCATAGACTGAACGCTATCACTTTGACCAGGCCGTGGCGAGCGCTGAGCGCGAGTGTCGATGCGATCAGCTTTTGGCTGTAGCCTTTTATACACAGGGGCTAACGCTTATAACGGGCAAAAGTCGACTTACCGCAAAATAGCGTCAAAACCCATTTTAAGAAACCATTTCAGGGAAAAGCTGTATTCTGAAAAACGCGAAAAACTACGCAATCACACCGCCACCGAGGCACACATTGCCGCGATAAACAACGGCGTACTGCCCCGGCGTCGGTGCCCACTGCCCTTCATGAAAATCGAGTGTCGTGCTGGCGTGTGTCGCGTCGGCGGGAACGTAAACGCAGGCTGCGTCAGGCTGCCGGTAACGCGTTTTTGCACCGTAGCCGTTGCCCGCGATCGGTTCACTGCCTGCAATCCAGTGCGTGTTCACCATCGGCACATACGTTCGCCGCAGCGCCGGATGATCGCGTCCCTGCACCACGATCAGCGTGTTGGCTGTCATGTCTTTACCGGCGACGTACCACGGCGCACCAGAACCGTCACGGCTGCCGCCAATGTGCAGTCCGCCGCGTTGACCAAGCGTGTAGTACGCGAGACCCTGATGCTGTCCGACATGCTGGCCCTCGGGCGTGATCATTTCGCCTGGGGTTTTGGGCAGATAGCGTTCAAGAAATTCCCGGAAAGGCCGTTCGCCTATGAAGCAGATGCCGGTTGAATCCTTCTTCGCGAAGTTCGGAATCCGCTCGCGTTCGGCAATCACACGCACGTCGCTCTTGAGCATATTCGCCAGCGGGAACATCGCTTTTGACAATTGCGCCTGCGTCAGGCGATGCAAAAAATACGACTGGTCTTTAGTGTCGTCGTCGCCCTTCAAAAGCTCAAAACGCCCGTCGGTTTCGCGGACGCCTGCGTAGTGCCCAGTCGCGATCTTGTCCGCACCCAACCGCATCGCGTGGTCAAGAAAGGCGGCGAATTTGATCTCGGTGTTGCACAGCACGTCCGGATTTGGCGTGCGTCCGGCCTGATACTCGGCCAAAAAATAGGTGAATACGCGATCTTTGTATTCGCTGGCGAAATTCACCACCTCGATGTCAATACCGATGTGATCGGCTACGCTCACCGCGTCGACCAGGTCCTCTCGCGTTGAGCAGTATTCGCTGTTGTCGTCGTCTTCCCAGTTCTTCATGAAGATACCGAGCACGTCGTGGCCTTGCTCCTTGAGCAACCACGCGGTCACGGCGGAATCGACGCCACCGGACAATCCGACAATAACTTTCATGAGGGCGCTCCTATAAATTCATTTGTCGGGCGAACTGCGGCGTTGCACAGTGCCAACGCGTTGCGCGCGCAACAGAATCCTCATGTGACCTGCGCGGTAATGAAGGTTGCTGCGCGCCGTGCGCCTTGCATTTC
>JAYVNO010000015.1:0-7641 GCA_043758415.1 Burkholderiales bacterium | reverse complement strand
GAGCGCAGCAACCGCAGCGTACGCGCAGGTCACGTGAGGATTGCGAGCACCGCGCGACGACACAATGCGCCCCACAAATGAATTATTAGAGGTGCCCTTGAGTCCATTTCGCGGGCACGGCTTCACTGTAGCCGCGTTCAAGCGCACTCACTGGCAGGAAAATTTGCCCATGAAAGGCACGCCATGCTGTCCAACCTGATCGCCAAAACCAAGGCATCAACATCGCGCTACGTGACGCGGTTAGCCCAAACGGAGCGTGAGCTGCTTCAGGCGCAAGCGCTACGCTTTCAGGTGTTCAACGTGGAGCTGGGCGAAGGACTCGCCGAGTCCGTGGCGCTCGGGTTGGACATGGATCGCTTTGATGCGGCCTGCGACCACCTGCTGGTGATCGACACCACAGCCGATGCGGTGGTCGGCACGTATCGCTTGCAAACCGGGGAGCGAGCGCAGCAATGCCACGGCTATTACTGCGAGCGCGAATTTGACCTGACGCCGTTCGCGCCGCATCGTGCGCAGGTGCTGGAGCTGGGGCGCGCCTGTGTCCACATTGAGCACCGCAGCTTTGCAGTGCTTAACGCCCTGTGGCGGGCGATTGCGCTCTACGCGCGGCAACGCGGATCGCGCTATCTGATCGGGTGCAGCTCGCTGACCAGTCAGGACCCATCGGTCGGAGCGGCGAGTTATTTAGCGCTGCAAAAACACCTCGCGCCCGAGGCGTTTCGCACGCTACCGCAACCTGCTTACGTCTGCGCCATGTCGGTCGTTGCTGCAAAGCCGCCAAAAATTCCCAAACTGCTCGCTGCGTACCTGACGCTGGGCATCAAGCTGTGCGGACCGCCAGCAATTGATCGTGAATTCAAGACCATTGATTTTTTGACGCTGTTCGATCTGGAGCAAATCCGCATCGATGGAACGTCAGGCTGGATGCGCTTCGAGGAGTGACGTGCAACGCTAAGTTGTCTTGCGGTTCACCAGCACGATCCCGACCGCCACGAACCCCAGCGCGAATACGAGCGTCGGCGTGATCGTTTCGTGCAGCCACCCTGCGCCGAACGCGAGCGCGAACATGGGCGTCAGGAACACAAACACCGACACTCTGGTGGCGGGATAGCGACCAAGCAGCCACATCCACGCCAGATAGCTCGCAAACGCGCCAACGACGGTTTGCAGCGCGAGCGAACCCCACGCAAACGCGCTGTACTGAAACGTCCATTCTTCGCCCAACGCCAACGACAAAAACGGCAGCGACACGGCACTGACCGCCACTTGGTAGAACAGCAACCGTTCGGCTGAAACCCGCGACAGCGCTGATGCACGAATCACCACCGTGGTGAGCCCCCAGAGCATGCCCGCGAGCACCGCCAAGCTATCGCCCAGCCACACCAGCGACGTGCCCGACGACTTGCCGCCGCCGAAAAAGCCTTCGCTCAGCGCGAACACCACGGCGACAAACGCGCACGCCACGCCCAGCCATTGCAACGGACGCAATCGCTCGGCCTTCACGAACAACGGCAACAACGCCGCCACCCACAATGGCGACGTGTAGACGAACACCGTCAGCCGGGAAGCGCTGGTGTATTTGAGCCCGACAAACAGACAGGCGAATTCCGCCGCGAATAACGCGCCCGCGATCAGGCCGGGCCACACCGATTCATCGCGCACAAACAGTTCAACGCCGCGCCAGCGGCACCACAGCCACAGGATCACCGTCGCGCCAGCAAAGCGCAAAAACGCCTGCAACACCGGCGGCACATCAGGAATCGTCGCCTTCACCAGCACCTGCTGAAAGCCCCAAAACAGGCAGCACGCGAGCAGGATGGAGATGGCGGTAGAGTCGAGGTGAGGTTTGCGAGGCGGCATGCTGTGATTCTGCGATGCACTCTACGACGACCGCCTGAAAAAGCGCGGCAAATCAGCGCAAGGCACCGAAAACGGAACTTCGCCCCGAGTTGTGGCGGTGTTTTCTGGGGGCTGATTTGCGATTCAGCGGGAGATACAGCTTTTCTGGACAATGGCTTTCGGAATGGGCATAGCGGCGATTTTCATCATATATCGACTTGTGGCTGAATTAGCATTCAGGCCTATACTAAATAACTGTTTAACGAAAAAGCTGTAAAGCCGCCAATCGGTTTAGCCAACCTCCAATCTAAACCCGACCAACGCCGCGCCGCCCGCATCGGGAGCGAACTTTCGCGTTAATTTCGTGCGTCAGCGCACCGCTACGCCATAGAAGCGAACCGAATTAGCGCGTTTGCCCTTTTTTGCGGCGCAAAGCTCGCTCGCGAACACAGTGATCAGTCCACTCGCGTCGTGGCACGGCGCTTGCGAAAGCGATGACTAATGCGAACCCTTGGCGTGGGCGCATGAGACTACAGACTTGCTTCGTCAAGTCGCTTCATCAACATCGTACTCAAATAATTTTCGGGAGAAAAGCCATGTCACAGACCCACCGTCGCGGAGCGCTGAAGACGCTGACCGCTGCGATCATCACGGCCAGTATCGGTGCCGTTTCGTCGACTGCGTTTGCTCAGGCAAAAGACCCGATCAAGGTTGGCATCCTGCACTCGTTGTCGGGCACGATGGCGATCTCGGAAACAGTACTGAAAGACGTGGCCCTGATGGCCATTGAAGAGATCAACGCCAAAGGCGGCGTCATGGGTCGTCAACTTGCACCTGTGGTCGTTGACCCGGCATCAAACTGGCCGTTGTTCGCCGAGAAGGCGCGGCAACTGGTGTCGCAGGACAAGGTCGCCGTGACCTTCGGCTGCTGGACCTCGGTGTCGCGCAAGTCGGTGTTGCCGGTTTATGAAGAGCTGAACAGCCTGCTGTTCTATCCCGTGCAATACGAGGGCGAAGAGCTGTCGAAAAACGTGTTCTACACCGGTGCTGCGCCTAATCAGCAAGCCATTCCTGCTGTTGAATATTTGATGAGCAAAGACGGCGGCTCAGCCAAGCGCTGGGTGCTGCTCGGCACCGACTACGTGTATCCGCGCACCACCAACAAGATTCTGCGGTCGTTCCTGAAATCAAAAGGTGTGGCGGAGGCCGACATCATGGAAGAGTACACACCGTTTGGTCATAGCGACTACCAGACCATCATCGCCAACATCAAGAAATTTGCCGCTGCTGGCAAGAAAACCGCCGTGATCTCAACGATCAACGGCGACTCGAACGTGCCGTTCTACAAAGAGCTGGGCAACCAAGGCCTGAAAGCGACCGACGTTCCAGTCGTCGCCTTCTCGGTCGGTGAAGAAGAGCTGCGCGGTGTGGACACCAAGCCACTCGTCGGCCACCTTGCTGCATGGAACTACTTCATGAGCTTGAAGAACCCGGCCAACACCGAGTTCACCAAGAAGTGGGCTGACTACGCCAAAGCCAAGGGCATCGCCGGACACAAAGACAAGCCTTTGACCAATGACCCGATGGAGGCCACGTATATCGGCATCTACATGTGGAAGCAGGCCGTTGAAAAGGCCAAGTCCACCGAGACCGACAAAGTGATTGCCGCGATGGCCGGTCAGACGTTTAAAGCACCGGGTGGATTCACCTCCACCATGGACCTGAAAAACCATCACCTGCATAAGCCCGTGTTCATTGGTGAGATCAAGGCCGACGGTCAGTTCAACGTCGTATGGAAAACATCCGGCCCGGTGCGCGCTAATCCGTGGAGCCCGTTCATCGCCGGTAACGACAAGAAAAAGGACGTGCCGGACGGCAAGTCGATGTAGCGTCAATGTAGTTTTAGGTTAGGTTAACAGTCGTGTCCTCCGTGTGCCGGGCGTTACTGCTCATGCAGTAACCCCGGCGTTTTTTTGAGCACGGGAAAGCGATGTTTAACGTGTAGGAGCGGCTTGCCGCGACCTGCATACCGCCACTTTTTGTTGGCTAAATGGCAAAACAAATCGGGTCGCGACAAGTCGCTCCTACAGCTTCCTGATCGAAGGATATGAACATAAGTTCCAAACTCTTTTGCACACTACAACTTTTCACAATCGTCGGTTTGTGGCTCACCATAAATGCAGCTTTCGCACTCACTCCGGAGGCAGCCCGCGCTATTTCAGTCGGCGAAAACGATGACCGGATCAAGGCACTCTCCGTAGCGCTCGAAAAGCCTGATCCCGAACTGTCTCGCCTGATCGACGCACTGCTCAGCGATTCAGTAAAAATCGCTGGCGACAACGTTTTGATCGTCACCGAAGGCAAAGCCATCGACGCGATTTCCGGCGCTGAAACCGCCCTGCCCGCCACCGTTGAAGACGTCGTCAACAACAACCGTATGCGCCGTGAAATTGACGGCGCCAAAGCCTCGCTTGGTCTGTTCTCCGACAGCATCAGCAAACGCAACAACGCCATCACCGAACTCAAAGATTCAACCGACGAAAGCAAGTTACCGTTGATCGACAAAGCGCTCGCACAAGAAACCGACGCATCGCTCAAAGCCAAGCTCGCGCAGCTTCGCGCCGCGATGCTCATCGCGTCCAGCGACAAACAAAAGCGCCTGACAGCAGTGGCAGCGCTCACCAGCAGCGGACAACCGAGCGTGCGCTCGCTCATGCAGGAGCGCCTGAATGCGGGCGGTGAGCAGGATCCGGAAGTGCGCGCAGCGTTGATTGCGGGCATCAAGGCCATCGAAGGAAAACTGGTGTGGGGCGAAAGGCTCGGCGTGATCTTCACCGGCTTAAGTCTCGGCTCAATTTTGTTCCTCGTCGCACTCGGGCTCGCCATCACCTACGGCCTCATGGGCGTTATCAACATGGCACACGGCGAGCTGTTGATGATCGGCGCCTACGCCACCTATCTCGTGCAAAACCTGTTCCGCAAATACATGCCCGGCGCGTTCGACTATTACATCATCGCGGCGATTCCGCTGTCGTTCCTCGCAGCGGCGCTGGTGGGTGCAATCCTTGAGCGAACCGTTATCCGCTGGTTGTATGGACGGCCACTGGAAACGCTGCTCGCGACATGGGGCATTTCCCTCATGCTGATCCAGTTGGTACGCACATTTTTCGGCGCGCAAAACGTGCCGGTTGAGAACCCATCATGGCTCTCTGGCGGCATCGACGTGATGTCCAATTTGACGCTGCCGTACAACCGCATCGCGATCATCTTCTTCGCCTTCTTCGTGCTCGCGGGTGTGTCGTTGCTGATCAGCAAAACACGCCTCGGCCTCTTCGTGCGAGGTGTCACGCAAAACCGCAGCATGGCCGCCTGCATGGGCGTGAACACGGCAAAGATCGACACCTACGCCTTCGCGCTAGGCGCAGGCATCGCGGGCCTGGCGGGCTGCGCATTGTCGCAAGTCGGCAACGTCGGCCCCGACCTCGGTCAAGGCTACATCGTCGACTCCTTCATGGTCGTGGTGCTCGGTGGCGTCGGGCAATTGGCAGGCACGGTTTACGCGGGCTTGGGCCTCGGTGTGCTGAACAAATTACTTGAAGGCTGGACCGGTGCCGTTCTCGCCAAAATCATCGTACTCGTATTCATCGTCGTCTTCATTCAACGTCGTCCTCAGGGCATCTTCGCCTTGAAGGGCAGAAGTGCTGAGGCTTGAGATGAGCACTGCAACTGCTGTATCTCAGCCGCTCCCAGCAACTCAGTCATTTCTAGGCGGCTGGGGACGACTCGCACTCGTCGTAGTCATCGCGCTAATCCTGATCGGTATTCCCGTCCTCAACCTCGTCGTTCCCGCCAACAGCGCATTCCACCTGTCCGACTACGCCGTCTCCCTGCTCGGCAAAATCATGTGCTACGCCATCTGCGCGCTGGCGATGGATTTGATCTGGGGTTACACCGGCATCTTGTCGCTCGGTCATGGCCTGTTCTTCGCGTTGGGTGGCTACGGCATGGGTATGTATTTGATGCGCCAGATTGGCAGAGACGGTTCGTACAAGAGTGAGCTGCCCGACTTCATGGTGTTCCTCGATTTGAAGGCGTTGCCGTGGCAATGGATGGGTAGCGACTCATTCTTGTTTCAGATGTTTTTGGTGATTGCCGTGCCGGGGTTGCTGGCGTTTGTGTTCGGCTATTTCGCGTTCCGCTCGCGCATCAAAGGCGTGTACTTCTCCATCATCACGCAGGCGCTGACCTTCGCCGCAATGCTGCTGTTCTTCCGTAACGAAACGGGTTTCGGCGGCAACAATGGCTTCACCGATTTCAAACGAATTCTTGATATTCCCATCGCCACGCCGTCAATGCGCGTCACGCTGTGCGTCCTCACCGGCATGGTGCTGATCGGCTTCTATCTACTGTCCAAGGCGATCATCGCGAGCAAATATGGCCGCGTGTTGCAGGCGATTCGCGACGCTGAGTCGCGCGTGCTGTTCACCGGTTACAACACGCTTTGGTACAAGCTCTCGATCTGGACGTTTTCGGCGATTATGTGTGGTGTTGCAGGCGCGCTTTACGTGCCGCAAGTGGGCATCATCAACCCCGGTGAAATGAATCCCGCCGCCAGCATCGAGATCGCAATCTGGACGGCAGTCGGCGGTCGCGCCACGCTGATCGGCCCCATTGTCGGCGCATTTTTTGTGAACGGCGCGAAGAGCTGGTTCACCGTCGCCTTTCCGGAGTATTGGTTGTATTTTCTGGGCGCGATGTTTATTGGCGTCACGTTATTTTTGCCGCAAGGCATCGTCGGTCTGGTGCGTAAGCTCAGCAGCAAAGGACGCAAAGCATGACGCCCGATCTGCTCGATGAAGGCACTAAACGGCGGGAGGCTTATATCGCACGGTTGGCGGGCAATCGGGCGACTGGCGAGTCTGGCGGACAAGCTGCGAGCTTCGGCCATGTGGTCACCTCGGACATAGTCGACACCAGTAACGGCGGCATTTTGTACGTCGACGACATCACGGTTTCGTTCGATGGTTTTCGTGCGCTGAACAAGCTCACGCTGAATATCGCAGTCGGCGAGTTGCGCTGCGTCATCGGCCCGAATGGCGCGGGTAAAACCACGATGATGGACGTGATCACCGGCAAGACGAAACCGGACAGTGGTCGTGCATTTTTCGGCACCAACATTGATTTGCTTCGCTTGCGTGAGAGCGAAATCGCTGGTCGCGGCGTGGGTCGAAAGTTTCAAAAGCCCACGGTGTTCGAGCAGTTGAGTGTGTTTGAAAACCTCGAACTTGCACTCAAAATGGATCGCCGTGTTCGCGCGTCGCTGATGCACAAACTCACCAGCGCAGATACGGATCGCATCGCCGAAATGCTCAAGCTGATTCACCTGCGTGACGACGGAGCGCGCACGGCGGGGAACCTTTCACACGGACAAAAGCAGTGGCTGGAAATCGGCATGCTCCTGATGCAGGACCCGAAGCTTTTGCTGCTCGATGAGCCGGTTGCAGGCATGACCGATGAGGAAACCGAGCGCACTGCCGAGCTCTTTCTGTCGCTCGAAGGATCGCACTCGCTGGTGGTCGTCGAACACGACATGAAATTTATCGGCGGGCTGGTCAACGGTGGCCAGCGCGAGAAGAAAAAAATCGTGACCGTGCTGCATGAAGGCAGCGTGCTCGCGGAAGGTGCCCTGGCGGATGTGCAGTCGAATGAGCGTGTGGTGGAGGTGTATCTTGGCCGCTAGACGAAGTGTAGGAGCGGCTCTGCCGCGACCCAACGTAGCGCCCGCAGAGGGTGGTCGCGGCA
>JAYVNO010000014.1:0-22130 GCA_043758415.1 Burkholderiales bacterium | reverse complement strand
AGCTGCTCGACGCTCTTTGCGCTGGCCACCCCCCCCATGGCCGCCGCCACAGAGTCCAAGCCTTTGAAGGGTCGCGACATCACACATCTCCACCTGTTGAGATGCACTTATTATTACATTGTTGATATGGAAATGGAATTAGGCATGGAAAGCGGCGTAAGTCGATGAATCGGTAAAACGACTGTGAAGCCCTCATTGATTGTGGGTTTCAGACTAAAGTTGTTCGTTCTGGAATGGTCAAAAACCGTTGGTCGCCGAACTACGAGCTAAACGGACTTAGTTCGAATGAGCAACTGTTCCCAAGCCACGCAGCGCTTTAGGCACCTCTAATTCCACTTCAATTTCAAAACAGCATTAATGTTTGACGCAGATTAGCGCAGATTCGACGCTGATGACCGCAGATTTTCTTGATTGTCTGCAATAGAGAATATCCAGAAAATCTGTGGCAATCTGTGTGAAATCCGCGTTAATCTGCGTCGAAAAATTGAGCCCATTTACTTCCGTAACGAAGTAGAAACGGAATAAAAATTCATTTTTTGGAATGCAGTGTCGCAGTTGGCAACGTCGGCCCCGAGCGCAGCAACCGGAACGTACGCGCAGGTCACGTGAGGATTGCGAGCACTGCGCGACGACACAATGCGCCGCAGAAATGAGTTAGTAGAGATGCCCTTAATGCAAAACCACCGTCCCAGCCCCCGGAGCCAGCCCCATCTGCAACGGCGACGCATGATGCACCAGCATCCGCCAGCCCTGTGGCGCTCGCAAAAACACATTGGTCACAAACACTGGCCCGCGTGGCTGCGGCTCTTCGCCGACGTAAATCCACTGGATTGCGTGGTGGGTGACCATGCCGATGGAGTTGTGCCAGATGTCGTCCTTCATTTCGATTCGCATCTTGGCGGAATTGCGAAAGATCGCCTCCCACGCTGAGCGCACGGCCGCGTAGCCGTAGAGCGGCGCCGCGGCTGGGTGGACGCAACACATTTCCTCATCCTCGGCCCAAACGGCCATTAGCCCTTCAATGTCGGCCTGCGCAAACGCTTCGTAAAACGCCCGCGAACAGTCCTCGGGTGTAGGGAAAAATGCCTGTGACTTCATCAAGCCATTGTAGATAAGGCGCTGAACGGAGACCGAACACGCGGGCGCTCTCTACAATATCAGTGGTGAGCATCTCGACACAGCCCCTCCAAAACTTATGACAGCGGCTACCCTGCTGCGGAGCGATTTTCTGGATCGCGCCGACCCGACGCTTGCGCGCTGGTGCGGGTGGCTGATGGTGGCTGTGGCCGCATCGATCCCGCTGGGTACTGCCACCACCAACGTGCTGGGGGCGCTGCTGCTCATCGCGCTCATCTTTGCTGGTGGCTATAAAACTCACTGGCGGCGCTGGCGCGTGCATCCGTTTGCCATCGCCACCCTGGTGTTGTGTGCGGTGATTTTTGTCGGAATCAGCTACAGCAACGCGCCGATGGACGAAATCGTGCGTGCGCTGAAGAAATATGCCCGGCTGCTTTACGCCCCGATTGCCATTGCCGTGCTGGTCGACGGGCGTTGGCGGCGACGGGCGCTACTGGCCTGGATGGCTTCGATGCTGTTGACGCTGGTGCTTTCCTACCTACACGCCGTGTGGGCGTTTCCGCTGGCGCGTGCCACCCGCGAGCTTGAATTCGATGACCATTACATTTTCAAGCACCACATTACGCAAAACGTGATGATGTCGGTGTTTGCAGTCGCAGCGTTTGCTGAGGCCTGGCGTCTGCGGGCGCGCACCGATTCGCGCTGGCGCATCTATGCCTGGATGTTCATTGCGTTTGCCGCGGTCATCAATATCCTTTTTTTCGTATGGGGCCGTGCGGGCTATTTGACGCTCTTCGTCAACCTGCTGGTGGTGGCGCTGGTGGCGTTCATGGCCGCGCGCGACACACGGCTGACATGGGTGGCAGCAGGCCTGATCAGCGTGGTGTTTACTGCGGCTGCAACTAGCGACATGGTGCACCAGCGCTTTCACGCAGCGGTGAGCGAGGTGGAATCCTCGCAGGAGCGCGGCATCGCAACCTCCATCGGCCAGCGCATGGAGTACGCCAGCAAATCAGTAGACCTGATTGAGGCGCGACCGATTCTTGGTTGGGGCACCGGCAGCTACGCGATGGAATACTGCCGTATCGCCAAATCCGCTGAGTGGTGCAAGCTTGGTTCGTACAACCCGCACAACCAGTTTCTGTTTTTTGCAGTGCAGTTTGGAATGCTGGGGCTGGTGGCGTTGCTGGCGTGGTTGGTCACGGCTGGGCTGTCGCTGCGCCGCCTGCCGATTCATGAGCAGTTGGTCGGCTATTCGCTGCTGGCCACGCTGGTGGTGCATTCGCTGCTTGATTCGCCGCTCTACATCGTTACCGAGGGCACCTGGTATCCGTTAATGCTGGGCATCTTCGCGGCGGGTGCCTACCCTCAAGCCGCTGCGGCCAGCAGCGACGAGGCACGCTCGGCAACCATGCCGACCGAGGGCCAGTCCGGGTAGCGCTGTACGACCGTCACCTGCGGCCCGCGTGGCCCCCACTGCTCGATTTTGGTCGGGCCCAGCACGCTCAACAACGTGCCGCCCACCGAGGCAGCCATATGGCCCGGGCCGGTGTCGTTGCTGATGGTGAGCGCGGCGTCGCGCAGTACGGCGGCATACGGGCCGAGTTCTAGTTTGGGCAGCAGTCTGGCGCCGGGGCAAATAGTGCGCGCGGCGTCCAGCTCATCGGGGCCGGGTGCCATCACGATGTCGCGCCCCGTCGACGTCAAAGCGGAAGCAAGGGCTGCGAAGTGCGGCCATTTTTTGTCGAGCTTTTCGAACGTGCCGCCAGCGAACGGCACCAGCACGATGTAGCCCCGTTTTACGCCTGCCGCCTTGAGTGCGCTCAAGGCGGCGAGATCGGCAGCAGCACTGATCTGCAGTTCGACGGCAGCGGGCGGCGGTGCCTGATCGTTCAAAAAATGACTGGTCAAGCGCCAATACGATTCCAGCGCGTGTTCGCCATAAACAATTGGCGCAGATTTGGTCAGCAGAATGCTGCGGCCTTCGACCGCGAAGCCAAACGGGCTTAGCCCCGCTGCCCGCATATCGAGCGCACTCGAAAATGACGTTGCAAAAGTGATCGCATTGATGCGCGAAGCAAAGCCCGGATCAAGTGCGCGCAACGGTTCGGTCGCGCGTTTAAGTGTTGCGCGACGTTCGGAAAAACCCTTTGGATAGCGCGTCACGGGCCAGCCGTAAGCCTCAAGCAGCGACGTTGCCCACGGCTTGCCGACGAGATGCAATTCGTAGCCTGCGCGTTGCAAACGTTCCAGCGCGGGAATCAGCAGCACCACGTCACCGATGAAGTTGCGGATGCGCGCAATGAGGGGACGTTGGTGCGGAGCGGAGGAGGCGGACATGCCCATCGATGAACGTTGGTCGATAATTACGACTTCGATGCTAGCTAAAACTACGAACCGCATGAGTCAAGCCCTACCCTTCGCCCGCCAACCGGTCACCGCTGCCAAGGTCAAGGCGTTTCACGATGCCTGCCTGAATCTACCCACCTGGCCCGCAGTGATGATTGAGTTTGAAGACGCGGACGTGTGGCGCTGGGTTGCCACCAATCATCGCAACAACTGCCTGTTGTGGGACGAAGAGGATCTAGCCCGGCGCACCCGCGCAACGGATGCCGCCATCACCGCCAACAAGCGCGCTATCGACGGCTACAACCAGGCGCGAAACGATGCGACGGAGCGCATCGACGAGTTTTTGTTGCTGTCGCTCGGCCTGATTGACCCCGCCACCGCCGGTACCGATCAACCGGTCAGCCGTGTCAACGCGACCGCGCGCCTGAGCAGCGAAACGGCAGGCAGTATGCTCGACCGCATGTCGATCATGTCGCTCAAAATCAACGCGATGACAGCGCAAACCGTGCGCATCGACGTTGATGATGCGCATCGTGCAACGACGAAGCAGAAGCTGCAGCGCCTGCACGAACAGCGCAATGATCTCGGCGTGTGCTTGGATGAGTTGCTCGCGGACAGTCGAGTCGGTCGCGCCTATTTCAAGGTGTATCGCCAGTTCAAGATGTACAACGATCCGCGCTTTAACCCGGTGCTGGTAGCCGAGGCAAAGTCGGCAACGGCGGGCGTGTCGTGAGCAGCGCCATTGCGGTAGAAAAACGCGCCTAACCGCAGTGAAAATTCTCGTCGTCAAGACATCGTCCATGGGCGACGTTGTGCACACGATGCCCGCGATCTCCGACATCGCGGCCAACGTCCCGAACGCGCAGATTGACTGGCTGATCGAGGCCACGTTTGCCGCATTGCCCGCGATGCATCCTGCGATTCACACCGTGATCCCGATTGCCTGGCGCCAGTGGCGAAAGCGCCTGTTTGCAGCGGACACCCGTGCCGCGCTGGCAGCCGCTCGTGCGCAGCTGAACACGGAGCGATACGACTTGATCATCGACTTTCAGGGTCTGCTCAAAAGCGCATTGTGGGCAACGCAAGCGCGCGGCGTGCGAGCGGGCTACGACTGGGCCAGCGCGCGCGAACCGTTGGCTTCATTGTTCTATGCAAAACGCGAGGCGGTGGCGGTAGCGCAGCACGCGGTTGCGCGGTCGCGCCAATTGGCTGCTGCGCATTTGTGCTACGCGGTCAGCGCTGCACAACGCTTCGGTTTGCTCGCGCCGGACGCCGTATGGAAGCCGCACACTTCGCGTTACGCCGTGCTAATCACTGGAGCCAGCCGCACGGAAAAACTATGGCCCGGATCGTCCTGGCAGGCCATTGCCGCAACGCTCACTGCGCAGGGCTTCGCGTTAGTATGGCTCTGGGGTAGCGCGGATGAGGGCCAGCGAGCACAGCGGTTAGCCGTGGTATCAGGCGGCGAAGTGCCGCCGTTTCTCACCGTAAAAGACGCCAGCGCCGTACTCGCCGGAGCCTCGTTGTGCGTGGGCCTCGACACCGGATTCACGCACATGGCTGCGGCCTTTGGCGTTGCCACAATCGGCATCTACTGCGACCATGAACCGGGGCTCGTGGGTATCACTGGCGAGGGGTATGTGGCGAGCGTGGGTGGGCGAGGTTTGCTGCCCACGGTCGATGCGGTGCAAACCCTGACGCGTGCCGCCAGCGAGCATTCCGTGTGCAATAAAAATCAACTCAATCGGTCAATTACGTCATGAGTCTGCCCTTTAATTTCTCACCCGGTCCCGCGATGCTTCCGCGCGAAGTCATCGAGCAGATACGCGCTGATCTTCCTGAATGGCATTGGCGCGGCGTGGGGCAGGGCGCGAGCGTCCTGGAGGTTTCGCATCGGGGCAAAGCGTTTGAGGCGTTGATCGCGGAGGCGGAGGCGGACCTGCGCGAATTGCTGGCGATTCCTGTGAACTACAAAGTCATTTTCATGCAGGGTGGCGCGTGGGCGCAGTTCGCCGCCGTCCCCATGAATTTGCTGCGCGCGGACGAAGCGGCGCACTATTTGGTGTCGGGCGGTTGGTCTAAAAGCGCAGCAGGCGAGGCGGCGAAGTTTGGCAGTGTGGAGGTAGTAGCTTCGAGCGAATCATCAGGCTATACATGGGTTCCTGCCATAAATATATGGAAGTCGAGTTATGGCATAAACCGCGCCTCAGCCCCGACACAGACAGGGCTTTCGTCGTCAAGCTATACCTACATTTGCTCAAACGAAACCGTCTACGGCAACGAAATTCACACGCTGCCGCGCGATTTGCCGTCACCGCTGATCGTCGATGCGTCGTCACACTTTTTGTCGCGTCCGATCAACGTCGCGGCGTGCGGCTTGATCTACGCGGGCGCGCAGAAAAACATCGGTCCGTCCGGCGTGACCATTGTCATTATCCGCGACGATCTGCTTGATCGCGCTCCGAAAAACATTCCGTCGGTGCTTCACTATAAACACATGGCTGCCAACGGTTCGCTGTTCAACACGCCGCCAGTGTTCTCGATTTACGCGACCGCGCTGACGCTCAAGTGGATCAAGGCGCAGGGCGGGGTGAATGAGATGGAGCGGCGCGCCATCTTGCGCTCCACGCTCCTGTATGACGCAATCGATAGCAGCAGATTGTTCAAAGCGCCGGTCGCAAAAGAAGATCGCTCGCGCATGAACGTGGTCTTCGATACCGGCAGCGCCGACATCGATGCGGCGTTCGTCAAGTTTTGCGATGCGCGCGGCTTGATGTCGCTCAAGGGCCATCGTGTGCGTGGCGGCATGCGCGCGTCGATTTACAACGCGATGCCGCAGGCGGGTGTAGAGGCGCTGGTCGCCGCCATGCGCGAATTTGAGGCAACGCAACCGTGAGTTAGTGAGTCAGTTTTCGTCGCCAAACGGGGACGCGTCCTACGTACATGGACTGAAGTTTCCGACAGTATTGGCGCGACGCTGCGGCTACCTTTCAAGTGCTTCGCTATTGCTGCTATGTCAGCGGCCACTCTCTCTTGAAAGGTCTTCAACATGAAATCACGTATCAAACTCGCTGTCGCGGTTGAAATCGGTCCAAAATTTCTAACGGCGGCATCACGGTCAGTGCCGAGTCGCCCACGAGCACGATCAATCTGCGCACTTTTATGCGCGGCTGGCGCACTGGCATTGACCGGCTGTGCCTCCAACTATCCTGCGGAACGTGGCTATGAAAGCGCACAGGTTGTGGGGGCTGTGGAGTCGGGCTACATCGATGATGTGCAGTACTTTCAGGGTGGCGCATCGACCACGGGCGCTGGTGCCGTCATTGGCGGCGTTGCGGGCGGCGTGATCGGGCACCAGGTCGGTGGCGGCGTGGGCAACACGGTAGCGACGGTCGCCGGTGCCGTAGGCGGTGCCTTGTTGGGCAACGAAATCGAGCGCAATAATCAGAGCGCTAGTCAGTACACCTTGGTGCGCGTGATGCTCGACAGTGGTGCGCGCATCGAACTCCGCCAGCAATCCGATTTTGGATTGCGTCGGGGTGACCGCGTTCGCGTCTATGACCGTCAGCGCATCACGCGCGGATAACACCCGAAATGTTGCTGCGCCCACCCTCAAGCCCCAGGTGGGGTTCTCCGCGGCGCGGCTGACAGCGAACATGCGTCTGGCCGCTCGCGCAGCGTGCGCGGTCAGGGCCGGAACGCCGCTCGTTACTCGTCAATTCGGCTCTGAACAACTAGCGCTTGACGAGCCGCCGTGGTGTCGCGCGGCATCTGTTTTCTGTCCACTCGACGTTTCCGCTCTCTGCGCAAAAATCGATGCCAGTGACGATCAGTGGCTCCCGCTGATCTGTCAGCGCGCGACCATCGCGAGTGCTGTCGGTCATGTCAAAAAGCTTGGCCCGTCGCTTGATCGCCAGCAAGTCATCAGGGCACCTCTAATAATTCATTTGTGCGGCGCATTGTGTCGTCGCGCGGTGCTCGCGCTTTTGGCAAATGAGCTCACGTGACCTGCGCGTACGCTGCGGTTGCTGCGCTCCGTGCCGACGTTGCCAACTGCGACACTGCATCCCCAAAAATGAATTATTAGAGGTGCCCATCAGCCATGGTCTGGTGAACGCCTGCGCGGAGCGGCATGCGGGCATCGATTTACAACGCCGTAGTTGGCAAGGTGTGACGAATGGCCAGCCACCATGCGAGAATTTGGTCGGCACCACGCGTAATCACCGCGAAACAAACAATAGACGACCTGGCGAGGGCGCTGCCACCGATTGCGAAACGTGAAACAAAAGGGGACCTGCCATGGACATTGCAAACAGTCGTTGCTGGGTTCGGTGGCTGATCGTGCTGCTGGTGCCCCTGATGCTGGCCGCAGGGACTACGCCATTGTCGGCACAGCCGACGGCCCGCTGCCCATTTGATCGCGACACCGCGTCGCTCACCCACGACGGGCTGATTTACGTGCGCTACGCGCTCGGTTTGCGCGCTGCGCCGCTGGTTGCCGGTACCGCCCTGACAACGGCACAAGCGGTCGCCGTCGGCGAAGCGATTACCTGCGCCAGCTGCCTCCCGCAACTCGACATCAATGGCGATGGCGTGTTTGACGGCAACGATGCGGCTGTGATCGCGCGCAAGCTGGCGGGCTTCACCGGCGCGCAGCTCACTGACGGGCTCACCTTGGGCACTGGCCAGCGCCCTGATGCGGCCAGTCAGGAGCAGTTTGTCGCGTCGGGGTGTCCGGTCAGCTCCCCGGTCATCGTGCTTGCTGCAGGCGACATTGCGTATTGCCCTGCAGCACCGGCGCAAAGTAATGCCGCGCAAACGGCCGCCGTGCTTCGCCGAGTCCCTGGCGTCCCGGTACTGACACTGGGTGACAACGCCTATATCGACGGCACCGCGCTCGAATTCAGTGGTTGTTTTGATCCGACCTGGGGTGTCGAGAAGGCGCGCTTGCGTCCGGCCCCGGGTAATCACGATTACAACACGGCGAACGCTGCCGGATATTTTGGTTATTTTGGTGCCGCCGCTGGGCGACCGGATCGCGGCTATTACAGCTTTGATCTCGGCGACTGGCACATCGTCGCGTTGAACAGCAATATCGATGCAACCACCGGCTCCGCGCAAGAGCTGTGGCTGCGCGACGACCTCGGAAAAAGTGCGCGTCAGTGCATCCTGGCTTACTGGCATCATCCGTTATTCACGTCTTCGCCGCGCGGCGACAACTTGAAAATGCGCGATATCTGGCGCACGCTCGATGCATTGCGGGCAACGTTGATTCTCACGGGGCACGAGCACAACTACGAGCGCTTTGCGAAGCAGACAGCCGATGGTGTTGCCGACCCGGTGAACGGAATCCGTCAGATCATTGTGGGCACGGGTGGCATTGGCATGACGCCGATGCCCGTGACGCGCGCCAACAGCGAAGTTCGCGAAGCGCTCAGCTTTGGCGCGTTGAAGCTGACGCTTGCCAGCAACCGCTACGACTGGGAGTTTCTTCCCGTCGTTCCCGGCGTGATCGTCGATTCCGGGAGCGCGACCTGTCGTTAAGCCGTTCGCTGGTGGCAGGCATGCGAGAATTTGCGGCAACCGCGTAGCGCTAGTTACTACGCGGCAATCCGTTCGCCCTGAGCGCAGCGTTGGGTTTGATCAGACCCAACGCTGCGCTCAGGGCGAACGGCAGTTTGTCCAGTCCAGAAAACGCTTAATGGCCGACCTCTCCGCTCTCCGCACAAAAATCGATTCCATTGACGATCAGATGCTCACGCTGATCTGCGAACGCGCGAGCATCGCGCGAGCTGTGGGTCACGTGAAGGAGCCCGGCTCGCCGCTGTATCGCCCCGAGCGCGAGGCGATGATTTTGCGCCGCATTCAAGCGGCCAATCCAGGCCCGTTGTCGAATGATTCCATCGCGCGAATTTTTCGCGAAGTGATCAGCAATTGCATGGCGCTGGAGCAACCTCTGGTCATCGCGTTTTTGGGGCCAGACGGTACGTTCAGTCACGCCGCAGCAGCCAAACATTTCGGCAGCGCACCGAGCTTTGAGCCGTGCCCGACCATTGATGAAGCCTTCCGTCAGGTTGAGGCCAAAACGGCCGACTACGCGGTGGTGCCGGTCGTGAACTCGACCGAAGGCTTTGTCGGTCGCACGCTCGACTTGTCAATTTCGAGCCCGCTTAAAGTGTGTGCCGAAATCGACTTTCGGGTACAGCAGAACTTGATGAGTGTTGAGGCCACGCTCGACAGGGTGACCAAGGTCTATTCACACTCACAATCGCTAGCACAAACAGCGGGTTGGCTGGCTCGACATTTGTCGAACGCGGATCGCGTGCCGGTTGCCAGCAATGCCGAAGCGGCACGATTGGCCTCGATCACGCCGGGCAGCGCGGCCATCGCAGGCGAGCTTGCCGCCGCGCGCTACGACGTGCCAATTTTGTTTCGCAACATCGAAGATTCGCCGAACAACACCACGCGCTTTTGGGTGCTCGGGCGGCAGGATGTGTCCGCGTCCGGCAACGATAAAACCAGCCTGATTCTCGCCGCGCCGAATCGTCCGGGCTCGGTCGTTGACATGATCGAACCGCTTAAGCGGCACGGTGTGTCGATGACGCATTTCGAGTCGCGTCCATCGCCAGATCGGCTGTGGGAATACTATTTTTTCCTCGACGTACAGGGGCACACGTCGGATGCAAAAGTAGCAGCGGCCTTGGCCGATGTGAAGGCGCAATCGAGCTACTTCAAGGTCGTCGGCAGTTATCCGGCGGCTGTTCTGTAACGTCCTCGAAACATCATGACGTTCGCTGATTTTTGGGTCCGTAGGCTGGGCGGCCGCTGCCCACAATGGCGGCGCGTTTCCGAATGGGTTGTTTCGCCGAGGTTCGGTGGGCACGGGGTGCCCGCCCTACGGGTAGCGACTTTTTCTCGCCCAATGGCCACACAGTGGAGACCGGCTACGACATGAGTTCACGCATCAACACACTCGCCATCATTGGCGTTGGCCTTATCGGTGGATCGTTGTCGCTGGCGCTGAAAGCTAAGGGCGCGGTCGACCGCGTGATCGGTGTCGGCCGCTCCGCCGCCAATCTCGATGACGCCCTACGACTCGGCATCATCGACGCCGTTGCCACTCTCGAAGAAGCAGCCCGAGCCGATCTCATCTTCGTGGCCACACCCGTGGCGCAAATGCCGCAGGTATTCACTGCGCTGGCGCAACACCTTACTGCGACCAGCGTCATCACCGACGGCGGCAGCACCAAGCAGGATGTGATCGCTGCCGCGCGACAGGCGCTGGGTTCAAAGTTCAATCAATTCGTTGCCGCCCACCCGATTGCCGGCACCGAAAAAACGGGTGCGTCTGCCGCGTTCCCGACGCTCTACGAGCAGCGCAAAATTGTGATCTGCGCCGAAAATGAAAGTGACAGCAAAGCAGTCGATAGCGTCGCCGCCATGTGGCGAGCGACGGGTGCCGAAATCCACCCAATGAGCGCCGCCGAACACGACGACATTTTTGCCGCCGTCAGCCACCTGCCGCACTTGCTGGCGTTCGCGCTGGTCGACATGCTCGCAGGCATGCCGCGCGCGGACCAATATTTCAATTACGCCGCCAGCGGCTTCCGCGATTTCACGCGCATTGCAGCGGGTTCTCCAGAAATGTGGCGCGACATCAGCGCCGCCAATCGCGTCGCTCTTCGCGAGCAATTGCGCCAGTACCGCGCGCGGCTTGATGCATTTGACCAATGGTTGGCTGAAGCCGCCCCCGATGATGTCCACGCCATCGAGCAGTCCTACAGCCGCGCCGCCACCGCCCGCCGCGCCTGGCAACGCCACATCGAGCACGGTGAGCCGATGCCACGATTTAATGGTGGCGGGCAGGAGGAATAGCGCCTTGGCTGCGCGCGCGCGCGTGTCGGCGCGCTCGTCGCACGGACGGCGGACGGTTGCGTAACTGGTTGGCGCACGCACCGTGGTTGTCAGCGTAGTGTTGCGTTCTTGATCCGACTAAAAAACGAGTCACGTGCGCTGTAACTAAGGCCCGCTTCGGTGGGCTCATACCTAGAATACGAGACATGCGTTTTATCGATCTCCAGCCTCATGCCGCAGCCAGCGGCACCGTTCGCCTTCCTGGTTCGAAAAGCGTTTCTAACCGGGCTTTACTGCTTGCAGCGCTGGCTTGCGGGCAGACCACACTGACGGGCCTGCTTGAGTCGGACGATACCCGCGTCATGCTTGATGCACTGGCGACGCTCGACGTCGTAATAGCGCGCGGCGCAACGAGCGACGGATTGACAGTGACCGGTTGCGATGGCGCGTTCGCCGTGCGTGACGCCGCCATTTTCGTCGGTAACTCCGGCACATCCGCCCGCTCGCTTGTGGGCACGCTGGCGCTGGCGGCCGCACCCGCCGCGGCGTACGCGATCGACGGCGTGCCGCGCATGCGTGAGCGACCGATTGGTGACTTGGTGGATGCACTGGCGCAGATCGGCGCGGTCATCGACTACACAGGCAACGCCGGGTTTCCGCCACTCACCATTCGCGGTGGCGATATTCGTGTTGATAAGCCGATCGCCATTCGCGGTGATGTGTCGTCGCAATTCCTGACCGGGTTGCTGATGGCGTTGCCGCTGGTGACGGCGCGCACGGGGCAGCGCGCGACCATTGAGGTGATTGGCGAACTGATCTCAAAACCGTACATTGAAATCACGCTTGCGATGATGCGGTCGTTTGGCGTTGGAGTTGAGCGCGATGGCTGGCAACGATTCACCGTGCCCGGTGGCGATGCGGCAAAGTACGTTTCTCCGGGGCGTTACGCGGTGGAAGGCGACGCGTCGACGGCCTCGTATTTCCTCGCTGCTGCGGCGATTGCCGGTGGGCCGATTCGGGTGGAAGGCGTGGGGCGTGCCGCCCTTCAAGGCGACGTGAAATTTGCCGATGCGCTGGCCACTACCGGCGCGGAAATCACTTGGGAAGACAACGCGATCATCGCGCAGGCCCCAGTAGATGGTCGTTTGCGCGCGATTGATGGCGACATGAACCACATTCCGGATGCCGCGATGACGTTGGCCGTCGTTGCGCTGTTCGCTGAGGGCACCACGCGGTTGACCAACATCGGCAGTTGGCGTGTGAAGGAGACTGATCGAATTGCCGCGATGGCCACCGAGTTGCGCAAATTGGGTGCGACGGTGGTGGAAGGGCCGGATTGGCTAACGATTGCGCCACCGAATGCCCTCACACCTAATGTAGCCATTGATACTTACGACGATCACCGCATCGCGATGTGTTTTGCGTTGGCGAGTTTGGGCCCACGCGGCGTACCGATTCGCATCAATGACCCCGCGTGTGTGAACAAAACGTTTCCGGGATACTTTGATGCGCTGCGCGCGGTGACAAGCGCAGCCTAAAATCACTGCGCGCCTCGCGTTGTAGGAGCGGCTTGCCGCGACCTCATGAGGGGAGGTGACCAAAGTGACGAGTGCGGCTGACGTCACTTGAGGGCACCTCTAATAGTTCATTTGTGCGGCGCATTGTGTCGTCGCGCGGTGCTCGCAATCCTCACGTACCAGGGCGTACGCTGCGGTTGCGGCGGTTGCTGCGCTCCGGGCTCCTAACACTGCATCCCCAAAAATGAATTATTAGAGGTACCCTTGAGTCATGTCGCACGACGGGTCGCGACAAGTCGCGCCTACAACACCGTTGCGCTGTCCATTTTTTTGACTGACACACTATTCACTGGATCGTCACTATGCTCAATTCTGCCGCGCCACCCGACTGTGCCCCGGTTGCCAAACCCGCGCGGCGCGAGCTGCTGAAGCGCGCCGCTGGAATGGTCGCAGCTGGCGTCATTCCGCCGACTGCTACCAGTCTCGCCCAAGCCGCAACCGCCGCAGAAATTCCGCGTGCTACCGGCAGCGCAGCGTTCGGCAAAACACTCGCCCACGACGGCGCAGGACAACTCGCGTCCGGCGCGATGCAGAGCTTTGAAGCCGCGACGGCCAGCGGCAAAGTCATCGACTGGGAACGCCTGCCCGTGACCAACGAAATTCGTCTCGTCAATCCGCTCGCCGCCTATGCGTGGGACAAGGATCCCATGGCAGCGGACGTGATGAAATGCCCGCCCTTTCCTGCGCTTGAGTCCGAGCGACTAGCCGAAGAAGCGCTCGAGCTTTACTGGATGGCGCTGCTACGTGACGTGCCGCTGTGGGACTATGAGCGCAGTGGCCTCGTGCGTGACGCCGTCGCCGAATTGCGCAAGACAAAAGTCAACGCCAACGTCACGGCGGGCACGCTTTTTCGCCTCGGCCTGCCCGGTGAAAACGACGGTTACTGGATTTCGCAAATGTTGTGGATGCCGATCCCGTACGGTGCGCACAGTCTGTGGCAGGGCTACAAAACTGCATTCAAAGGCAGTGATTTCATGACCCAATGGGACGAGTATCTCAAGGTCATCAACGGCGAGTGGCCACCGGGCATTCTCAACCATTTTGGCGATTTGTATTACCTGCGTTCGGGCCGTGACGTGGGCGAGTATGTGCATTGGGATTTCTCGTACCAGGCGTACATCAACGCAGCCTCCATCCTGCTTGGCAATCCGCACCGTCCGCGCGAAAACTGGCCTGCGTCGAACCCCTACAAAACCTCACGCACTATGAACGGATTCGTGTCGATGGGTCCGGCCTACGTTCACAACGCGATGGGCATGGTCAGCGATTGCGCGTTCAAAGCCTGCTGGAATGAAAAGTGGATTCGTCATCGCGCGTTGCGTCCCGAAGAATATGGCGCGTTGGTTGATCGCGCGGTGCGCGGCGCGGCGACCGCTGTGCATCCGTTGATCGTGAGATCGGAGGCGGTGAAACGGGTGCGCGAAAAGTTTGGCTCGGCGCTGTTGCCGCAAGCCTATCCCGAAGGCGCGCCGCCGCATCCGGCCTACCCGTCGGGACACGCAGCCGTCGCGGGCGCTTGCGTGACGGTGCTCAAAGCGATGTTCGATGAGACGCGCAAACTGCGCTTTCCGCTGCAACCCACCCGCGACGGCAAAGACTGGGAGGCCATCAACCCGAACCTGCCCGCCCCCACCGCAGGCGCAGAACTCAACAAACTCGCGGCGTGCTCAGCGATGGGCCGCAACTTCGCCGGCGTGCATTGGCGCAGCGACGCGTGGCAAGGTTTGCTGCTTGGCGAAAGTGTGGCCACTGCGTGGTTGAAGGCGGAGAAAATGAAGTGTGTTGAAGGTCAACAGGGCTGGCTGAAATCGTTTGAATTCACGAATTTTTCGGGGCAGAAGGTCGTGGTTTAAGCGTTATAGCTTTTTCGTGAAACCCCTTTTTGGTATGGGCTAAACGCTATTTTTGGTAAAACTCGATAAAAAAAGTATTTACCTTGTAGCCCTTATGCAGCCGTCATTGCATAGAAAAGCTGTAGCAACAAATGCGACTGTGCAGAGTGCGTCAACCGGGGGACAAACAGGGTTGCCGAACTGCTGCCCACGCGCCCAGCGACTGCAAAAATACGAGTACGGCGCTGCTGTTTTCGGTCTTGCGCACTAGCGCATGCACATCCCCTTCCACCGCTAGCTTGTTGACCTGGCAGGTCACCACCGCATTGCGCGCAATGCCCTGCGCCATCGACAGTGGAATCAGCGACACGCCGAGCCCGACGCCGACCAGATTGACGGCCGCGGGCAGCTCAAACACTTGATGCGTGATGCGGGGCGTCACGCCCAGCGCCACGCAGGCCTGAAATACGCGGCGGGCATAGGGCGACGAATCAAGCGGTAGAAACACAAAATCGTCATCACGCAACGCGGCCAGTGCAATACGTTTTCGTCCGGCCAGTCGATGGCCTGACGGCAGTGCCGCGACCACCGGGTCGCGCCACAGCAGGCGGCTTTCGATCTGGGCGTCGTTAATCGATGCGCGCGAGAGGCTGACATCGAGCCGACGGTCGCGCAGCGCCTCGATGTGATCGGCCGGTCGCATTTCGTTGAGCACGATTTCAAGGCGCGGTCGCTCAACGCGCATGGCTTTCATGAACTGCGGGAACGGGCCGTGAAAATGCGAGGCTGACAGCCCCACATGCACCCGCCCCTCAACGCCGGTGGCGATGCGCTGCACATGCAGGCGCGCCTCCTGCATTCGCTCAATCACAGCGCGGGCATGCGGCAGCAGCGCTTTTCCAGCCTCACTGAGCGCCACGCGGCGACTGCTGCGGTTGAAGAGCAGGGCGCCGAGTTCCGCCTCCAGATTGGCGATCTGAAAGCTCAATGGAGGCTGCGACAGATGCAGCTTGTCCGCCGCACGCGTGAAGCTCAGTTCTTCGGCGAGTGCTACAAAGTAGCGAAGTTGTCGAATTTCCATGCCACGCCCTCAACTCGATTGATACAAAATATGGATAGATCAATACTTAAATTGTATTTGTAAAGATTGATGTGGCAGTGGATCATCGATAGTTACGCGTCGGCTTCGCCGTCAATCGGTCGAGCGGTCGACCGGCCATCACGCGAACAACATCATCAAGGAGTGACCCATGCCCAGCTACTCGCTGAACGTAAACGGCAAGAGGCAGTCGGTGACGGTCGATGCCGACACGCCGCTGCTCTATGTGTTGCGCGATGATCTCGCGCTGAACGGGCCCAAATTCGGCTGCGGTCTTGGCCAATGCGGCGCCTGCACGGTGCATGTGGCCGGAGTGGCGACGCGTTCCTGCTTGTTGCCGGTGAGCAGCCTTCGCGGCAAGGCGATCACCACGCTTGAAGGATTGAGCGCATCGGGTAAGCCGAGCAAACTGCAACAGGCTTTCATCGATGAGCAGGCCGTGCAGTGCGGCTATTGCGTCAACGGCATGATCATGACCTCGGCTGCTTTATTGAAAAGCAAGCCGAACCCGACCGATGCGGACATCAAAGACGCGCTGGCGGGTAATTTATGTCGCTGCGGCACCCATCAACGTATCTGCGCCGCGGTCAAACGCGCGTTGATGGCTTGAGGGAACGGCACATGAAAACTCTGCAAAACAATGCGCTCGATAACGTCAACCGTCGCACCTTGCTTAAGGCCGGTATGGGCGCGCTGGTGGTGGGCTTCAGCTTCCGCGCGCTGCCCGCCGATGGGCAAACGCTGCCAACGTTGCCAACGCTGCGACCGGCAAAATCAGTGGCCAAGGACGCGGTAGATTCGTTTTTGAGCATCGGTGGCGACGGCAAGATCACGGTGTTCGTGGGCAAGGTTGATCTCGGCACCGGCACTAAAACAGCGATGGCGCAGATGGCCGCCGACGAGCTCGATGTGCCGTTCAACCGTATCGAGATGGTGATGGGCGACACCGCCACCACGCCGGATCAATGGCTTACCGGAGCCAATCTGACCATCGCTCAGGGCGGCGGCGAATTGCGTCGCGCCTGCGCCACCGCGCGCGCTGCACTCATGACCAAGGCGGCGACAAAATTTGCGGTGCCCACAAACGAATTGATCGTCGAGCAGGGTGTGGTTCGGGTGAAAGCCGATCCGGCTAAATCGGCGAGCTATGCCGAGTTGCTGCAAGGGAGCAAGAGTTTCGATCTCAAGGTGGATGCCAAAGCCCCGATCAAGACCGCCGCCGAGTACCGCGAAGTCGGCAAATCGATCCCGCGTGTTGATATTCCCGACAAGGTGACGGGCCGGTTTGAGTACGCGCACGATGTGCGTCTGCCCGGCATGTTGCACGCGCGCGTGGTGCGCGCGGACGCCGTCGGTGCCAGGCTGCAAGCGGTCGACGACAGCGCTGCGAAAAAAGTCAATGGCTTCGTTCAGACCGTGCGCAAGGGCGACTTCGTTGCGGTGCTTGCCAAAAGCGAATGGGCGGCGGTCAAGGCCACTCGCCTGTTGAAGCTGACGTGGTCAGCGGGCAAAGGTTTGCCAGACAAAGCCACGGTGTTCGACTATTGGCGCAAGCAGCCGTTGGCGAAGGAAGAGGCCACGCAGAACGTGGGCGATGCGCCTGCGGCACTGGCAGCAAGTGCGCGGCGGGTCAAGGCGAGCTACGAGTTCGCGGTGCAAACCCATGCCTCAATTGGCCCGTCGTGCGCAGTGGCTGATTTCTCGGGTGGCAAGCTCACGGTGTGGTCGCCCTCGCAGGCCACGCACTCGATGCAAACCGAGCTCGCCGCCATCACCGGTCTGGCCGTAGCGGACATTCGTTTGCTCTATGTCGACGGCTCCGGCTGTTACGGTCGCAACGGGCACGAGGACGCCACGGCTGACGCGGCGCTGCTTGCCACGCTGGTTGCTAAGCCGGTACGCGTGCAATGGACGCGCGCCGATGAGACGGCGCGTGCGCCAAAGAGTCCGCCGCGTGCGATGGATATGGAAGGCGGCTTCGACAAGGACGGCAATCTCACCAGTTGGTCGGGGGACTTCTACATCGCCGTCAACCACATCGTCGCCTTCAAGCCGCTGGATTTTCCGCTGCTCGCCGCTATCGATGTTGGCTTGCCGAAACCGGGCAACTGGGTTGGCTTTTTGTTCCAGAACGCCGCTGCACCGTATGTGCTACCGAACATCAGTGTGAAGACGAAGCACGTCGCTGAGGCGTTCTTCCGCTCAGCGCATCTGCGCAGTCCCGGGCGTATCGAAAACAGTTTTGCCAACGAATCGTTTATCGATGAGCTGGCGGCGGACGCCAAGGCAGATCCGGCAGAGTTCCGCATCAAGCACATTAAAGACCCGCGCGCGCTGGCGGTGATCAACGCCGCGATGAAGCGATCTGGCTGGGTTTCACGCGTGGGTACGAATGCGTCCGCAGCGAAAGCTGAGACGGCGAGCGGTCGCGGTATCGCGTACATTCGTTACAACAATACGACGACCTATGTCGCCGCCGTTGCCGAGGTGGAAGTCAATCGGACGACCGGTGAAGTGCGCGTCAAACGGGTGTGCGTCGGCCACGATTGCGGGCAAATCATCAACCCCGATGGCCTGGCCAATCAGATCGAAGGCGGTGTCATTCAAACCGTGAGTCGCACGCTGATGGAGGAGGTGCAGTGGGATCGCGAAAAGGTCACCAGCGTGGATTGGGCGAGCTACCCAATCCTGCGCTTCCCGCAGGTGCCGAGGGTGGAAGTAGACATGATCAACGTGCCGGGCGAGGTGTCCTGGGGCGCGGGTGAGCCCACCGCCACGGCCATTCCCGCGGCCATTGCTAACGCGATTTATGATGCCACCGGCGCGCGACTGCGCTCGATTCCGATCACGGCGGACAAGGTTAAGGCCGCCATTGCGGCGCTCGGCAAGACGGCGTAGCTGGTTTATTCGCGCCGTGTGGCAATCCTACTTTCGGCGCGATTCACCGTTGATATCGCAAGCGCCGTCCTGGCAACGCTGACTTTGCGTTAAAGCTTTTTTCGCAGACCGCGCATGCAGGCGATGCAACACCCATGACATGGCACCGATAGCGCCGAGCTTTGACAACCACATGCGGTTATTCGCAATCCACGGATAGACGATGCTCCACATCGGCTGCAAGTGCTGGTTGCCCCACAGACTGGCAATCGACGCAAAACCCGTTGCCCGATAGGCGGCGTCAAATACGGGCGCGCCGATGAGCCACGCGCCCGCCGAATCACGGGCGTGAATCAGCGCCATCATCGCCTCGCGCGCGTGGCCGTCAACGGGCGGAAAGTCAGTCGCTGAACAATCGACGACGCGCAATTGCCGCTTTTCGTCAAATTGTGTGAGCAGCGCAATTTCACGCGTACACAACGGACATGAGCCATCGAAAAAAATGGTCAACGGATATTGCACGGCGTTATTCACATTTCGTTACTCTGAAGAGATCTGTGCGCGTCCATCGACAGATAAAAAGATGCGATGTGCAAGCCTTGCGAAAAGCTCCCGTCTTTAATCATTTCGATGACTTGATCCGTAGTCGCTTCGCTGTATGCGATGTCTTCCGATGCATCAAGTTTTTGCGCAGAAACACGCGTCAGACCGCGCGCCAAAAACACATGCACGCGATTGGTTTGTCGGGCGGGGTTCGCAAAAAACGATGCGACGGGTCGCCACTCACGAGCCTGAAATCCCGTCTCCTCCAGCAGCTCACGCAGTGCCGCGTCAAGCGGACTTTCACCCGCATCCACCACGCCGCCCGGAAACTCCACGCAGGTGGCGCGACCGGGGTAGCGATACTGGCTGACCAGCAGCATGCGCCCATCGTCATGCAAGGGCACGATGTGTACCCATTCCGGCTCTTCCATTACGTAATACGGCTCAATCACCGTGCCGTTTGCCAGCTCGCAGCGATCAGCGGAGAGCTTCATCCAGCGGTCGGTAACGAGCGGCGTGGAATCGAGTGTGGTCCAGGGTTTCATGGTGCTTTTCTGCGCGTTACTTCATAAAAAAACGTTGCACCTTGCTACCAAGACGCATCAATTTGACCAGAATGGTTGGCTCCAGTTTCAGCATGTCGTTAGTCCAGCCAGAGAGGTCACGCATCAGCGCTTGCGTTTCGCGAATGCGCTTTTGCTGTTCTGCAGGAACACCTGCGAACGCGGGGTCGGCGACCGTTTCCGTCAACATCGCGACGGTCGGATCGAACTCACGCAACTTGCGTTCACGCACGATGATGTGCATGAGTTCCCACACGTCGCTGGACGTCTCAAAAAAGTCGCGACGATCACCCATGATGTGCGTCACCCGCACCAGATTCCAGTTCGCCAGTTCGCGCAGGCTCGTGCTCACGTTGGATCGTGCAACGCCGAGCGCGTCGGCAATGTCCTCGGCGGTCAGCGGTTTCCCCAAAACAAAGAGCAGGGCATGAATCTGCGCCACAGTACGGTTCACGCCCCAGCGCGAACCCATCTCGCCCCAGTGCAGGACAAATTTTTCGGTGATGGGTGAGAGAGGCATTATTTGCGTTTGACCTTACTGCTGTCATCCTCGCCAAAGGCGGGTATGAGGCCAGAAGAAGATAGTTCATTGTGCTTGACTCAATGCTATTTATTTCATACATTTCTGTCAAGACAGAAATAAAAGAAATTAATAAGCAACGAAGGCGTAAGACATGCAAGTGCTGGTTATCGGTGGCGCAGGGTTCGTTGGTCGTTCGGTCGTTGCCGCGCTGATTGTGCGCGGTGCAGACGCGACCGTTGGCACCCGTCGTCCGCAGCGTGATTGCGCTTCATTGACGTCAAGGCACATCGAGTTGCACCGCCTCACACGAACCGAAGACTGGCCTCCGCTGATAGAAAGGTTCGACGTCGTGGTCAATTGTGCAGGCATTCTGCGTGAGCGTTGGGGTGAAAGCTATAAGGCTGTGTACCGCGACGCACCGATTGCGATCGCGAGCGCGTGCGCGTCGCTGGGCAAGCGTTTTGTTCACGTCACCGCGCTGGGTTTGAGCGAAACCGCCCGCAGCGGCTTCATCACCGCGAAACTCGCTGGCGAGCGTGGTATTGCCAGCGTCGGTGGGCACACGTGCATCGTGCGTCCCTCGCTGCTCGACGGCATCGACGGATTCGGTTCGCGCTGGTTGCGCCGGGTCGCGCAATGGCCGGTGCACTGTGTGCCCTCGGACGCTGCGGGGCGGCTCGCGCCGCTGCATGTGGATGATTTGGGTGAGGCAATTGCCGCGCTGTGCACATGCTCGCTTGATAGCTTGCCCGCGAGCGTAGAGCTCGGTGGTGAAACGCGCTACAGCATTGCGCAATATTTGCGCGCCTTGCGACAAGCACGACGCGACGCGGCCATGTTCGCCGTGCCCGCATGGCTAGTGCGCGTTTGCGCGCACGCGATGGACGTGCTGCATCTCACGCCGTTGTCGTGGGGCCATGTGGAACTCATGCGACGGGACAACGAACCGTGCGCGGTTGACGCGTTGGCGCTGCGTCGTTGGATCGGGCGTGCGCCGATCAGCGTCGGAATGATGCCGTAACGCGTTGACGTTTAAAAAAGCACCTTCCCGCTGCCATCGACATCAACGCAGCCGTAGCGATCCGTCAATCAAATACGCCAGAAGTACGGAATTGCAATCAGCGCTACGCCGATGGCGACGAGCAGCGTATTGTTCGACACAAAATAAGGATAGACCATCAGCGCGATGCCACAAATCAGCGGCATTGCGACCTTCTGCTTCCGCCCGTAAATGAAAAAACCGAGCCCGACGGAACTAAACACGAGGCCGAGCAGAAGCGATGATGTGTCCACGGATGACTCGTATGTCGAATGATCGCAATTAGGCAGCAAGCAACCGCTATCGTTCCCGATTCATTCGACGTGGATGACCGGATGCAAGCTCGGGTTTAGCGCACATGAACGATCCATTGCCGTACACTCTCCGCCAACCGAGAGGATGAGCGCGCCAACCGCTTACAGCTCGGTTTTTTCGGGTAATCACGCCGTTACATGAAGGCCTCAACCGCGCTCGTTTGTGGGGCACCTCTAATAATCCATTTGTGCGGCGCATTGTGTCGTCGCGCGGTGCTCGCAATCCTCATGTATCAGGGCGTACATTCCGGTTGCTGTGCTCCGGGCTCCTAACACTGCATCCTCAAAAATGGATTATTAGAGGTGCCCTGAAGTGAATCCGTCGCCGTTTTTTATTTCAATAATCTGGACGTAACCACGGTTCGCGTCACGCTTGTTCACTTCAACCGAGATTTTCCATTAGAGATTTTCAAGGTGAGTAAAGCGGCTTGAATTCGGCGGGTAGGTCGAAGGTTTTTGCATCGTCCCACAGGCCCTGAATCC
>JAYVNO010000013.1:0-53000 GCA_043758415.1 Burkholderiales bacterium | reverse complement strand
GTCGGAAATGTCATGCCTGCGGAAATCTTCGCTCAATGTTCGATCCCGATGAACGTAAAACGGTATTATCTATAATCTCGTGACGACACCATCTAGGGCATTCGAGCGAATCGGCACGGTAACCGGTTGGTGCGCGGAGCGCACCCTATGGCGTCATTCAGCGCGTCGCTAATTTCTGAAAAAACGAAGCCACGCCCGCCTCGCCCATCTTGCGCGCATCGGCTAGCTCACCGCCGTTCGTCGCGTAAACCAACTTGTTGTCAGGCGTGGCAATCACGATAGACGGTATGCCTTTTTTGATGACTTCGCCGTACGGCTTCACCACATCGAGATTTTTGTTGAAACGGTTGACGTCTACTTTTACGATGATGTAATTTGCGTCGAGCAACGCTTTCAATGCGGGCTTTTTCAGCTCGCCATCCAGCATCTTGCAGTCACCACACCAGTTGGCTCCGAACACGATCATAAGTTGCTTGTTGTCGGCTTTTGCTTTTGCGAGCGCCTGCGAAACCTGAACCTGCGCGTCGGCCGATTCGTCGTAGACAGGCGTATCGGCGGCGAAGGCGCTGAGACTTACCAATGCGGCGAGAAGGTAGGCTGAAATGGACTTCATACGGGAAAAGCGGTTTTTATGGAATGCGGAGATTACCGCACGGGCGACTTGAACTTGAAAGTTGAGATAATCAAGACATCGCGGGTGTAGCTCAATGGCAGAGCTGTTGCTTCCCAAGCAACTGACGAGGGTTCGATTCCCTTCACCCGCTCCACAACGCCCAACGGGCGTTTTTTGTTTGTGAAGCCGTGTATCGCAGTTTTCAAGGACCCTTCATGAAATCTTCCCGTCGAACCTTTCTGCGATCTGCGAGCGCTCTTAGCTTGGCGACGATCATTGGAGACAACGTCATGGCAGCCACCCAATTGTCGCGCACTTTAAACGTGGTGGAGGCCGACGCCGCGATGCTTCAGGCGGCAATGCAATCGGGCAAAACAACGTCGCTGGCGGTCGTGCGTGCGTACCTCGCACGCGTTCGCGCCATCGATAAGTCTGGTCCGCGTATCAACGCCGTCATCGAGCTTAATCCCGACGCAATCAGCATCGCGAACGGAAAGCCGGAAAAACGCGCGGGCCTTTGCATGGCATTCCAGTGCTGATCAAGGACAACATCGCGACCATGGATGCGATGCAGACTACCGCCGGTTCGCTCGCACTGGTGGGCGCGAAGGCACCGCGTGATGCCTTCATCGTGACGCGGTTGCGCGAGGCGGGCGCGGTGATTCTGGGCAAGACCAATTTGTCGGAATGGGCGAACTTTCGCTCGACGCGATCAACGTCGGGCTGGAGTTCGCGCGGCGGTTTGACGCGGAATCCGTACGCGCTTGATCGCAACACCAGCGGCTCCAGCGCGGGCTCGGGCGCAGCGATGGCGGCGAGTCTGGCGACACTCGCCGTGGGCACCGAGACCGATGGAAGCATCGTTTCCCCTGCGAACGCCAACGGCATCGTTGGCTTCAAACCCACGCTGGGCCTGATCAGCCGCGATGGCATCGTGCCGATTGCGCACTCCCAGGACACGGCAGGCCCGATGACACGCACGGTGGCGGATGCTGCGGTGCTGTTGACGGTGCTCGCCGCCACCGACTCGCGTGATGCGGCGACCAGGGATGCATCAACGAAAGCGGTTGACTACACACAATTTCTGGATCGCGACGGGCTCAGAGGCAAGCGTATTGGCGTGATACGCAGCCAGTTTGGCGGGCGCAACGATCTCGCGTCTGCGGTCGTTGAGAGGGCGCTGGAAGTGCTCAAGGCGCAGGGCGCGACGCTCGTTGATTTGCCGGAACTGCCGAACGCGAGCCAATACGGGCAGAGCGAATACGAAGTGTTGCTCTACGAATTCAAGGCAGACATGGCGGCGTATCTGGCTGAGTTCGCGCCGAATTTACCGATCAAGTCGCTCGCGGACATCATGGCGTTCAACGAGAAAAATCGCGATCGCGTGATGCCGCATTTCGCGCAGGAACACATGGCGCGCGCCGCTGCGAAAGGCGGGCTCGACGAGAAGGTTTATCTCGACGCACTCGCCAACAACCTGAAGTTCTCGCGCGAAGAAGGCATCGACAAAGCGCTGCTGGACAACAAGCTCGACGCGTTGGTTGCGCCGAGCGGCAGCCCGGCTTGGCTTACGGATTTCATTCGCGGTGACAACAGCGGCGGCGGCTTCTCCTCAGCTGCCGCAGTCGCGGGCTATCCGCACATCACCGTACCTGCTGGATTCGTGAGTGGTTTGCCGGTGGGAATTTCGTTCGTGGGTACGGCGTGGAGTGAGCCGAAATTGATAGCGATGGCGTATGCGTTTGAGCAGGCCTCGAAGCATCGGCGGGCACCGGGATATCTAAAGGCGGTGACGATGTAGCCCAAATTTTTCTGGCGACCGCCGCTGGAATGTTCCGGTATGGCTTTTGTTGTAAATCCCCTCTACATCGGGGCTGAAGCCGAAATAAGCAACTAGTCGACTTCTCTAATATTGCAGGCATTCCCCTTGTAGTACGGCGTTCTTCGGCAAAAGCGGTCAGGCAATTTTCTAAGATTTCGGGGTTTGCAAGGCGCAGTAGATTTGGTCGAAGCCTTGCAGCTCCGGTTTCTCACCGTTCAGCGCCCAGCTAGCGCATAAACGCCACATTGCCCGCGCCGAACGCCGCAACGTTCGGCAAGACGTAGCGCATATCGGCCTCCGCGATGCCTAACCAGCGCACGATCGGCGCAGCGTATTGCTCGAGTGATGTGGTCGGTATCCAGCGGCCTGAGTCGCCCACGTCATCGGGGCCGTTCAACATCAGCGAGGGTAGCGCGCCGTAAATGTCGCCGCCCTTCACGGCACCTCCCATCACAAACGCATAGTTGCCCCACCCGTGGTCGGTGCCCTGATTGGCGGCGGGCTTGAAGGTGCGACCAAAATCAGAGAGCGTGAAGGCCGTGACGTTGTTACCCAGGCCCAGCGCCTCCACCGCATTTTGAAATGCCAGCATCGCGTCTGACAGGTCGCGCAACAGGCCAGCCTGAATGCCCGGTTGGCTGCCGTGGGTGTCGTACCCGCCTTGGTTTGAGAAAAAAACTTGGCGCTTCAGCTGCGTTCCAGCGCGGCCCTCAAGCATCAATGCCACCGTGCGTAATTGTTGCGAAATTTCGCTAGTGAGGTGAGCAAAAAACGGTGGGATGATCGACTTGTCATTCTTCAAAATCGGAAACACCACGGACGCGGCGGCTAAGCCCTCTTCGGCCAGCAGTTGCGCGGCAAGGTCGTACACGTTGCTGCGTGTTTGCACCAAAATTTCTCGCAGTGCGGCGTCGCGCAATACGTCGTACTGATACTGATTGTTGCCGCTGCCGTACAGCGTGAAATACGGGTTATTGGGCACCGCCAGCGGGATCGATGCACGCCCCGACGTAAATGTCTTCATGCCGGATGTGGTGATGAGCGGCGGAAACACCGTGCCAGGATTGAGCGGGTCGAGCTTGTCGGCAATGCGTCCGCCCCAGCCCACGCGACCGAAGCCGGTGTAGTCGCCGCTCTGCACTTGCAACTCTTGATCGGTGTGCGAAAACAAACTCGCGGGCCGCTTCTGCCCCTGAGTTTGCAGCGCGACCCGAGTAGAGGGCTGCACCAACATGCCCATGTTGGCGACCACTGCGAGCTTTTTTTGGTCGAACAGCGTTTTCATCGCAACGCAGTTAGGATGCAGTCCGAATGGCGCGGCGAAACTCGCGGACTGTATCGGCAACAGCAGGCGCTGCTCGATGTTGATGCCAGAGGCCACGCTGCGCACAGCGGTGTAGTTGGCATAGCCCGCTGTGTCGTTGCGGATGAGGGTGTTTTCACCATCATTGCCGCCCTGCAGGTAAATGCATACCAGCGCCTTGTAATCAGAGGCCGTTTGCGCCAATGCGTTATTGCGCGCCACGGCGGCCAGCAGTCCTGAAGCCGCGAACGACTTGAGCAAGCGGCGGCGCACGGGGGAGGCAAGCTTGAGCGGTGCGCGTGAAGGTAGCTTTGAGAGATTCATCATGCGCTCACTTTTGAATTTGATAGTCAACGGACACGAGGATTAGATTGACCGCCATCTTCACCCTGCGCAGTGGATTGGTGGCTGCGATTTTGCCCACTGCGGTGACCACAGTCTTCCTCATGTCAGCGCGCATCACGCCATGCAAAAACAACTGATTGAACCGTTCCACCAGCGCGTCTGGGTTGGCGGTATCCGCCAAAAATGCCGTGAGTGGCGGGCTTTGCGTGCCTGTCGCATTCGGCACATACGGCTGCGGCCCCCACCATTCGGGAGCCCATGATTGATCGACCGAGTAGAGGAGGTCGTTGACAGCGTTGGCTCGGTTGAGGAACTCCGCCGTCGAATAGATACCGAATTCAGGTGCCGGCGGGTCGCCGCCAATGAGCGTGTAATCGGCTGGGTAGTAATTGAAAACGCTGGGCGAACGAAACAAAACCTGTGAGTGTTGCCAAGTCATGCTGTGCGGCTGCTGGCCATCGGTTGCGATATCTAGAGCGCGAAGCATCGCCGTCCATAACAGTACCGGCTCGCGCAGCCGTCCGTAGTTTGTTTCGGTCTTCGCCGCGCCGCGCGCATCGGGGTCGAGCAACAGCGCTCGGGTCACTGCGGCCAAGTCACCACGTACCCCCGCCCCGTTGTCCTTAAACACTGCGGCGACACGGGCGATGTAGGCTGGGCTCGGGTTGCTGGTCACTGTTTTCTGAATTAGCTGTTTGCTGATGAACGCTGGGGTGTTGCTGTGATTCACCAACATCCGCAGCGCTGCTTTCAACTCTGTCATTGCGTCCTGGTTCGCAGCGAACTGCACCTTGCCGCTGAATAGGCTCTTGGCACCCACGTCGTGATACGCCTGATACGGCACCATATCGCCATTGAACGACCAGTTCTGCCAAAAATCCGGCGTACCGCCTGGTTTGGTGGGGTAGCTGAAACCGGTGAGCACACGGGCGAGCGCCTCAATATCGGCCTGCGAATACGAGGGGGTAGCTTGACCTTGCGCGTCGAGCCTATTCGTTCCGTCGTCATTCAATTCGTTGACACCGATAGTGAACAACTGCATCAATTCACGCGCGAAGTTTTCGTTGGGCTTGATGCCGTCTTTTTCGGGTTTGTTCCGCACGTAGTTTTGGTAGTGGCCCATTTGCGGCGACAAGGCAAACCGTTGCAATAAATTCTCGAACGTACCGAATGAATGATCGCGCAGGCGTTGATGAAACTCAGCTGCCGCATAGGTCTGGCCGGGATCGTTGCCAAACACCAAAATTTGATGCCACACATGGGCCATACGCAGGCGCAGTTGATCGGGCGCTGACTTAGATTGACGATAAAACTCCCACGCGACCGGGGCGGACGTCCACTTGTTGGTGCCGCAAAATTTTTCTGGCGTGATGGGCGCGGTTCTATCGTCTTTGCAGAGAGAGTTGTCCTGCGGTGGATCCCACCAGGGCGGTTGCGTATACCGCGTCACATTCATCGCCAACTGCGCATTCAACCATCGCGTAAAGCCCGTGCGGGCCACTTCGTCCACCAGCGCCTCAGTGGGCCCGAGGGTGCTTTGTTCCAGCAGGCGCACCACGTCGGCTTTCTGCTCCCCTTTGGCGTTGACGCCAGACACCGCGCACATGGCCACGCCCTCCGGCGTCCAGCCGGTAGCGGTCATTTCGTCGTATTCACGTTTTGATAAGGTGAAGCGATGATTGGGGTTGACGCTCGTGGCGATGGGGCGAAAGCTGCGATAAATTTTCAGCGGCGCATGAGCTGGGCAGGTGTCAGCGGCCAGCGGTGTATGCACGGCGAAATCGTAGTTTTCAAACGTAAAGGTGGGCAATTTTGCGGCGACGAGTGCGGGGCAGTCGCTACCGCCATTACCGTAGAAATGTGAGCTCACGCCCTTTGCCGGGTCGCTGATGTAGAACCGGCAATAGTCCTGCGTTCCAGCGGGGCCGGTCTTGGCTGCAAAGGCATCAAACTCGGTGCCGGTGCGCTTGAAGCTGCCCGGGAGCGCGTCGAGCGCTTTTTGTTCATCGGCACGACCCGACAGAAAGTAGCTGTTATTGCCCGCGATGAAATATTCCACCACCGTGACAGCGTTGGTCTGCCCGGGCAGGGCGATGGCGAGCAGCATGGCGAGTATCGCTGCCAGTTTCGCGGACGAGGTCCGCAGCGTAAAGTTTGATTCGTTTGTCATCACTTACCCCGGTGGCGCGGCGTGGTCTCTTGCGGGCGATTTGCTGCGCGTAGTAGACAGCGCCCACCTTTTTAGAATAGCACCCATCACCAGAAAAGAACACTACCTGCTTAGGTGGGATTTTTGGAAGCCGAGCCGCGTTGAGACCGCCCTAAGAATCTGAATTTGCGTTTTTGCGAGGGACAATCTTGAGCAGGGTTTAGGAGGTTCCCGCCTATCGTGCGCTTGCCGCGCTGAATCGAACACGCAGTGACAAACGAATAAGTTATTAACGAGTCAACTAAATGTGTCCTATCGCAACTGGTATCGCTCCCTCTCCCTCGGGGAGTAGAGCCTGCCCAGGCAAAGGCCGGGGGCGGAGCGTGATTGAATGCGCAAGACGCATTTGTGTGCCAAGACCCTCACCCCCGGCCTTCGCCGGGGCAGGCTCCAACCCTCTCCCCGAGGGAGAGGGAGCCTGCCGAACCGGTCTTATTTTGGTGACTCAGTAATATCTGCGCGACCGGGCTGGCGAGCCGTCGCCGTGATCGCGCAGCCGCCATTTGCCCGCCGTTGAAGCCCGCACTGGGCAGCCAGCATGTTGTGAATCGTGTATCAACATCATGGGCCTCGCTACTCAGGCGGTGTAGGTCAACGGCAACACCGTCGTTTCCTTGACCTTTTCCAGCACGAAGCTCGACTTCACGTTAATCACGCCGGGCAGCGTCAACACGCGATCCATCAAAAACGAGGTGTAGTGTTTGAGGTCCGGCATCACCACCTGCATGGTGTAGTCCATCTCGCCTGACAGCGAATGGCACCACGTCACCTCGCTCCACGTAAGCACTGCGGCCTTCAGCCGGTCTCGCGCCTTGGCATCGCGTTTGTCGAGAGCAACGTCAAGATGCACGGTGAGATCGAGGCCGAGCTTTTCGGGGTTTAGCAGCGCGGCGTAGCTTGCGATGACGCCATCCTCTTCCAGCGCGCGCACACGGCGCAGACAGGGAGAGGCCGACAGCGATACTTTTTCGGCGAGTTCGATGTTGGAGAGACGGCCATCGGCCTGCAAAGTCTCCAAAATGCGCAAATCGGTGCGATCCATCATTTGTATGCCTCTTTTTAATGATATTAGCGCAATTATAAGTCTCAATATAGCCAAATCGCGGCCATGTTTGCGTCATCATTGCTTACAAATGCAGTCAAAATTCAGGCTAGGGAATCGCGGAACAATTCAAATTTCCCGCCATACCGGCGGAGGCCGGTGCCCACGCCCTCTGCATGATCAATGACTTGCGCCGGGCGTGGGCCCCGGCCTTCGCCGGGGTGGCGAATAAATCTGCGTTTCCCTAGATACTTAAACGCATTTTTCTTGGAGCAAAGCATGGCGTTAGTATTTCAGACTTGGGACAATCCGATGGGCACCGATGGCTTTGAGTTCATCGAATTCGCCGCACCCGATCCGGCCGCGATGGGCGCGCTGTTCGAACAAATGGGCTTCGTCGCCGTTGCCAAACACCGCTCCAAGAATGTGTTGCTTTACAAGCAGGGCGATATCAATTTCATTCTGAACGCCGAGTCTGGCTCGTTCGCGCAAAGCTTCGCGCGCGTACACGGCCCCTCCATCTGCGCCATCGCTTTCCGGGTAAAGGATGCTGCGTTCGCCTACAAGCGCGCGGTAGAGCTTGGTGCGTGGGGGGTGGACATGCATCCGGGCCCGATGGAGCTGAACATTCCGGCGATCAAGGGTATCGGCGACTCGCTGCTGTACTTCGTGGATCGATACGCAGGCAATAGTGTGCATGGCGGCAACGATGTCACCATTTACGATATCGACTTTGTGCCGATAGCAGGTGTGCCGCGTGTGCCGGGTTACGCAAATGAGGGCGCAGGACTCACCTATCTCGATCACCTAACTCACAACGTGCATCGGGGCCGCATGGATGAATGGGCGGGCTTTTATGAGCGGCTGTTTAACTTCAAGGAAGTGCGCTACTTCGACATCGAAGGCAAGTTGACCGGCCTGAAAAGCAAGGCGATGACCAGTCCCTGCGGCAAGATTCGCATCCCTATCAATGAATCGAGCGACGACAAATCACAGATTCAGGAATACCTGCATGCGTATCATGGCGAAGGCATTCAGCACGTTGCGTTTGGCGCGGCAGATATCTACGGCACGGTTGAATCGCTGGCGAAAAAAGCGGTGCCGTTCCAGACGACACCCGCCACCTATTACGAACAATTGCCCACTCGCATCCCGAACCACGGCGAAGATGTTGCCAAGCTAAAAGCACTGAATATCCTGGTCGACGGCGCACCGGAAGACTCCGGCATGTTGCTGCAAATCTTCACTCAAAATCTGATCGGCCCGATCTTCTTCGAGATCATTCAGCGCAAGGGCAATCAGGGCTTTGGCGAAGGCAACTTTAAGGCGCTGTTCGAGTCAATTGAACTCGATCAGATTCGGCGCGGTGTGTTGGCCTAGTACCCACAAGGGCGACGTTGAAGCAAACACCCCACCGCGAGATGCGTTGCTAAAACATCAGGGGCGGAACGGCGGTACCGGAACGCACATCACGTGCCCCTCGTCGACCCACCCCTGCGCAACGGCTACCATTACGTCGGCCTTGTCGGTCAGGTACCGGTGATTTGACACAACGCGGCCACCGGAGTTAACCGCGTTGTTGTACACCCTGAACAACGGTTGTGAGGCTGTCGGACAGTCCCTAAGCGCACCGGGCACTTGCTGGGCGGCGGTCTTCGGTGGTAACGGCAGGTTGACGGCGAAGGTTTGTCCCTCATACGAGAGTGTCGGCACGTTGCGAAGCGCGTCGCACTCCTGATCATCGGCGCTGTAGAAATGCGTATTTGGCCCACCGTTTTTGCCGCCATAAAAACGGCACGCACTGACGTATCCACCACTTAAAAATGCCTTGCCCGTACGAGACCAGCGAGGCAAAAGGTCGAGCGCACGTTTTTCCCCCAACCGCGAGGTGTAAAAAAATTGTCCACCGGGCTGCGCAGGAAAATCAAGTCGATTGACATACTCCACGACTTCGTCCTCAACGTATGGTGCGGGCAATGTGGCCAGCACAAACTCTTCGTCTTTGCTGGCGTATCGAGGCCATCCCGCAAACGCGGCAAGTGTGGACAGTCGCGCCGCATCCCAATCAATATGCGACTCGACCAGCCCCATCCGATACGCCCATAACATCGTGAGCCAGCCTTCGCCGTTACGCTTTTGCACCATCGGCGACGCGTCGAAAACGCCCCCGTCCCAAGCCTGCCGCCGCACGGGCGCTTTGAACTCAAAGGTATCGGTGAACGTGAATCTCGCACCTGTTGGCGGCGCCAGACCTTGGTCGCCACAAAAAATTCCTTGAACCCAAGTGGTGGGTCGAGGAGCCACGAGACCCGACCAAATTGTGGCGGGTGCATCAATAAACGCACATTGTCCGCCGTTAGATCCATCGCCTTCCATGCCAAGAAACAGCAAATCCAGTCTGCCCGGAACCGGAATGTCTCGAACGATGAACGTCCGTGACAGCTGTGCAGCGACCGCCGGACTTATGCCCTGCGCAAGATATTTTCGATACGCGAGGACGGGCTGCATTAGCGCCGGTATGCGCACACTGGTGGGATGCGGATAGTACGGATCGAGAAGAGTCTGACCGACTGCGTCCGGTAGACTAAGTGTCGATAACACGATGCCGATGGCAAGACTAGATCGGACAAGAAGAAACATATTCATGGTGTGATCCCTAATGAGTTACGACTATTCCTCGGCAGTAGGTCAAGGCACTTGAACGACATTGACGGCGTTGCTTCCCTGATCGAGATATCCAGTGCTATAAAGACGCGCTCTGACGGCTTGCTCAATACTCGCTGGCGTGGTTAGCGAGAGCGCATCCGCGAGATACGCAGCCGCCCCGGCAACGTGCGGCGCTGCCATCGATGTGCCAGACAGGAACGCCCAGCCCTGTGTACCCGACGTTCCGTTTCCAGAATATGACGTGCCCACTACACATGATTGCGCGCCATCCACGCCAGGGTATTGCTGGCACCACGTCGAGTAAATGCGGTCGCCTGGAGCCCATGCGTCCAGGCAGCCTCCGTAATTTGATGAGGTAGGTGAAACTGTAAGCTCGGACGGCGACGTGTCAGAGAACTGCCTATTTACTGAATTGCTATTATTGTCAACGATGTCAACAGCAGCCCCGTCCGGTCGTATCGCACCCACAACCATGACTCCATCGGTAGAACTTGTCGTATCGCTGTTCGGGTAGGCATGCGTGTATGCAAGTGAAGAACCGTAATTGCCCGTTACGCCGTCTGAAAATTTGGTACAAACATCCCTTCCGGCAACACCGAATCCGCCCGCAGTCGTTTGATTGCCAGCAGACTGAACGAAAAAAGCGCCCGGATAATCAACGAGGGCGCATACCTTACTTTCCCAGTAATCTCTCGGAGCACAAACGCTTTGCGCTGGATTAACCATGCTCAAAAGCTTTGACCGATTGGTTTCGGCATGGTGATCGAAATCGTAACCAATTCTTCCAGGGTTAATCGACATCGACACAATGGGAACTCGCGTGTCGCCTAGCGTTTGTACACGCAAGAGCGTTGACTTGCGAATCCAGTCTAGGGCGTAACCAATCGTCGATACGGTCGTGGCGGGCACGACCAACGGAGAAGACTGAGCACACTTGCCGAGGTTCGGTGGGTCAGCGAACTGAACGCCAACCGATACGAGCTTGACACCAGCGTACACGCCTATGTTTGTCGTCGCATTGCCGCCTAATGCGCCGATGATTCCAGCCACGTGCGTCGCGTGCGGATAGCAACCCACCTCCGGGAATCGATCCGTTAACGTACCGTCGCTACAGTTTTCGGCGCCCGTTCCGCATGCGACATTGGTGCGCTTGTACACGTTGAGATCAGCGTGATTGGCGATACCAGCGTCAATTACGTAGACCAAGCGGTCAGACGATCCCGCCAACAGGGGCGTTGTGTTTGTCGTCACCTTCCACCCCCAAGAGAAAGATTCACCGGTTGATCCTGGGACAATTGAATCGGTCGCCACAAAAAAGCTGCTGAAGCGCTGCGGCTCATTTTCGGTGACGAGTACAACTCGCTTGTCGCGGGTGATTGAGTCGAGTTGTTCGCTGGTGACGTACGCCGTCATAGACGTGGTCGTCCAACTTGTCATCCCGGAACGCTCAAGACCATATTTCTTCTGGAATTGGTTTAAAAATTTGATGGCCTTCGTTCGATGCCCAGACCAAGGGCTGTAATCGACTTCTGCAATTAAATCGTTGAATTCTTTGTCTGTGTCTGGATCAAAGTCAAAATCCACAATAACTTCGACTCGGCCTGTGGCGTCTTTGATTGGGGTCGAGCTTTGATGCACGCTGGCAGCGGCCTCTGAGTTTTTTGAATACAGGCAGGGCGAGATCACGCCAACTGACAGCGAAGCGACTATCGCTAGCCTGAGGTACTTGTTTAAAAATACGAACATTATTTCAACCTTGGTTTGTGCGGGAATGTTGTGTTTCGTTGTGCTTTTTAAGGCGGGCTGCGCTAAGCATTCAAGCATGTTACGCAGGGAAATATGTCATTGGCATAGGATCATGCCGATTTCCGATGTAGGGCACGGCTTACATGCTCGAAGGGAGGCACGACGCTTTGTTGCGCGTTCGGCTTGACGTAAAGAGAACGTGGCAGGCGTGAATTACGCATCCCGATCAACGAGTCTTCCGACGACAAATCGCAGATTCAGGAATACCTGCATGCGTATCACGGCGAAGGCATCCAGCACGTCGCGTTTGGCGCGGCAGACATCTACGGCACGGTCGAAGCGTTGGCAAAAAAGTCCGTGCCGTTCCAGACTACGCCCGCGACGTACTACGAGCAGTTGCCAACACGCATTCCAAACCACGGCGAAGACATCGCAAAGCTGCAAGCGCTGAACATTCTGGTCGACGGCGCACCGGAAGACTCCGGCATGTTGCTGCAAATCTTCACGCAAAACCTGATCGGCCCGATCTTCTTCGAGATCATTCAACGCAAGGGGAATCAGGGCTTCGGCGAAGGCAACTTCAAGGCGTTATTCGAGTCGATTGAACTCGATCAGATTAGGCGGGGTGTGTTGACCGCGTAGCCTTTAAATGAACGACACTGTGATCGAGGACTTCCGGTGGGGCCTTAGCGGAAATATCGATTAGCACTAAAGCCAGCTCGAGATACGGAGGAATAAACGTGTCATCCATCGATTGCGCCAAGCCCGACTCTTCGTCTGTGCCTCCCGCGTAGGGTTCTCGCTATCGACGCTATCAACCATCACTGCCCGGTAAGAACCACGTGAGTGGCGAGCGGCGAGCTCTCACACCGGGTGCAGGCATAGCCCAAGTCAGGAAGATTGACACCCTCGAAGAGTCGCTCGCCGGAGCCGAGCAGGACGGGCGATAGGGCGATGTGCATCTCGTCGATCAGGCGGTGGCGAAGATACTGTTGAATGACGTTGACGCCGCCACCCACTCGCACGTCCTTGCCCCCTGCCGCCTCGCGGGCGCGCTCAAGCGCGACGACAGGGCCTTCTGTGACGAAGTGGAAGGTCGTTCCGCCTGCCATGACCAGCGGCGCGCGTGGGTAGTGGGTCAGCACGAACACCGGGACGTGATAGACAGGATTCTCGCCCCACCAGCCGCGCCAGCTCTCATCCGGCCAGGGTCCGCGAACCGGCCCGAACATGTTCCTGCCGAGAATCCAGGCGCCGAAGTTCTGAAAGCCTCGCGCCGCGAAGTCTTCATCGACACCCTCAGTCGATCCGCCATCGCCACCGAACACTTTCTTCTGAAACGTTCGTGTCGAGAAGGCCCACTCATGAAGCGAGGTGCCGCCGACGCCGAGTGGGTTGTTGATGTCCTGGTCCGGGCCAGCGCCGAAACCGTCCAGTGAGATTGTGAAACTTTCTACGCGGAGTTTGGACATAGTGTGTCTCTGTTGCGATTGACTACTAAACTTGCATTGAAACAGCTAGGTAGCAACTTTGCGCAATGTTCGTGGTGGCAACTTTGCGAGTGCTGCCAAGATGGCTGGCACGGCAACCGCCAAGTCATCGATACGGTTGCTGCGGGCTAGCACGATAAGTATCGAGACGGGCAAGGTAGCGAGGTTCTGCTGGCACTCCATGCCTTTGTCGGCGGTGAGCAGCACGTCGAACTCACTGGCTGCGAGCGCAAGAAGCTTTCCGTTTTTGATGCTGGCCCAGCCTCTGCGCTGAACGGTGACTGCTGAGTGGCCTATCAGAAACGCGCCAAATCGACCGGGTACTGATTCGTCAAGCAGGATGCGCATCAAGCACCAGGACCATCTTGGCGTCTTCGAGAACTTGAATCGCAAGTGCCCGGCTGACAGAGGGAAAGTCCTCCAGGAACACTTCCAGAGAATCGCCAGCTTCCAAATGTTCGAAGATGATGCGAACGGGCACCCGGGTGCCGATGAAAACGGGTGTTCCGCCCAGGATGTCGGGGTCAGAGATGACGCTTGGGGATTTCATGATGAGCTCCTGGCAAGTGCCAAGTTTATCGCCAGTCCTACGCGTGGGTCTATCTGGGCGCTAGCTGTAGCGGGGCTTCGTTTGTCACCGCTCGGTGGGCAGGGGCTGCCCACCCTACAAGATTTCGCCGAGAAGCTCGCGCTACTGAAAGGACTCAAAGGGATCGGCCCGGGCACGCAGGCCGCGCTCATGGCGGGTCTACCGAAGCTCGGACGGCTGACACACAAGGAGATTGCCAAAATCGTGAGGGTGGCCCCGCTGTCGCACGACAGCGGCAAGATGCGCGGCAAGCGGACTACGTGGGGTGGGCAGGCCGATGTGCGTGCTGCGCTATACATGGGTACGCTCACAGCGGTCAAACACAACGAGGTGATGAAGGCGTTTCATCAACGACTCCTGGCCAACGGCAAGCCGAAGAAGGTGGCACTGGTGGCCTGCATCAGGAAATTACTCTCGATCATGATTGCCATCATTAAATCCGGCGTACCGTGGAATCCCAACTTCAACGCGAACAAACTAGCTTGACTTCGACACAGTTGCTCTCCGGCGAGGGGGAGAAGGGACAAAGGCGTCTCTCTCGCTGCAAGGCCTAACTAGTCCGCCTTAAACCCCGAAGCCACAATCACCGGTCTCCATTTCTCAATTTCGGCCAAGCGAATTTTCTCCAGCCCTTCTGGCGTGCTCATTGCGGGCTCGGTGCCGGTGCGGGCGAATTTCTCTTTTACGTCGGCGTTGGCCAGCGCGATGTTGAGCGCTTTGTTGAGTGCGGCAATCGTTGCTGCGGGTGTTTTTGCCGGGGCCCACAGGCTGTACCAGCCGCTGCCAGCGGCGTCTTTGAAGCCTAGTTCTGCCATGGTCGGAACCTCGGGAATCAGCGTGCTGCGTTTGTCGGCAAACGATGCGAGGATGCAAATCTTGCCCGCCTGATGCAGCGGAATCAGTTCGATGTGCGTGTCCATGCCGCAGGCGATCTGGCCGCCCATGAGGTCGTTCAACATTGGCGCGCCGCCCTTGTACGCGACATGCACCATGTCCACGCCAATCGCGCGGCCGAGCATGATGCCGAAGAAGTGCGGCAGGCTGCCGGGGCTGGGGCTGCCGTAGTTGGCTTTCTCGTTGTTCGCTTTGAGCCAGACCACAAACTCGGCCATGTTCTTTGCCGGGTGATTCGGTGGCACTGCGAGCGCGAACTGAAAGTGACCGACCATGCCGATCGGCGTCATGTCGGTGGCCGGGTTGTAGCCGGGATTTTTGAAGGTCAACTGCGACAGCACGGGCGTGACGAGCGGTGCCAGCAGCATCGTACCGCCGTCGGCAGGCGACGCGCGCAATGCGTCCACCGCGATCTTGCCGCCCGCTCCAGTGCGGTTTTCGACGACGATTTGAGAGCCCGCAGGGAGACCGTCGCGCATTTTGTCGGCAAGCATTCGCGCGATGAGATCAGAACCACCGCCCGCAGCGAAGCCGACGATGATTTTTGATTGTTGCGGCACCTGTGCCTGAGCGAAGCGCGGAAGCGTGGCAAGCGTTGGTGCCGCAAGCGCACCAAGCAGCATCTGGCGACGGATGGTGGAAAGTTTTTGCATGACGTCCTGCTTTATTGTTGGCGTACTTATTATGAACGCAAGCGAAGCGGTTCGCCTTTGTAAGAGCGGCTCTGCCGCGACCCGCGCTTGGTGAGCGAATAGTCGCGGCAAAGCCGCTCCTACAAGTAAAGCGTCGCCAATTGTTACTGAGTCAACAAAATAAGACCGGTTCGGCAGGCTCCACTCCCCGAGGGAGAGGGCGCGATACCAGTTGCAATAGGACACATTTAGTTGGCTTGTTAATAATTGACGCGCACGTCAACCACCGTGCCATTCCGCTAGCATCAAAGCTATGAACGCTGCACTCACCTTTCCCCACGACGCCCCCCCCGCACCGGGCGAATTCATCGACATCGCGCCTGGTATCAAATGGATCCGCATGCCGCTGCCGTTTGCGCTGGATCACATCAATTTGTGGTTGATTGAAGAGGAGGACGGTTGGGCGGTGGTCGACACCGGCTTCGGGGTCGAAGCGACGCGTGCGCTGTGGGAAAAACACTTCGTGGAAACGATGGGTGGCAAGCCGATCACGCGAATTATCTGCACGCACTATCACCCCGATCACTTGGGCAATGCGCAGTGGCTGGCCGAGCGCTTTGCCACGCGCGAAGGCCCGCTCGTGGTTGAGATGAGCCTCATGGAATTGCTCGCGGCGCACAGCGTGGCCGAGGGCAGCGGCGCGTATCAGCGCGCAACACTTGCGAAGTTTTTTTACTCGCATGGATTGACGCAAGAACAGGTCGACGTCACCGCCAATCGCGGCAACACGTACAGCGGCGGCGTGCCGACGCGACCACCGTCCTGCCAGCGCATTTCACCGGGCGACACGGTGGAAATCGGTGGCAAATTTTGGAGCGTGATCGGAGGTTACGGCCACACCACGGAGCACCTGAGTTTCTATTGCGAAGAGATCAAGCTGCTGATCTCGGGCGACATGCTGCTGCCGAAAATTTCCACCAACATCAGCGTGTGGCCGGTGACGCCGCTGGCCGACCCGGTGAGCGACTACGTCAACTCGTTGCAGGCGTACAAATATTGCGAGCCGGACACGCTGGTGCTGCCGTCGCACGGCCTGCCGTTCCGTGGCATTGCGGCGCGCGTTGAGGCGCTGGAAACCCATCACGAAGACCGCATGAACGATCTGTACGGCGCGGTCGCCGACGGCCCGAAAACAGCGGCGGAACTCATCCCCACGTTGTTCCGCAGAAAGCTTGACAACCATCAATTGTTCTTCGCTATCGTCGAGGCCGTGGCCCACGTGAACCACGGCTGGCGCATCGGGCGATTGACGCGGGACGTGGGTGAGGATGGGTTGATTCGATTTGCGGTTTTGGCGGCTTAACCGCGGCAGAAATTCGATACACCTTTTTCGTGTAAGCCTTTATGAGTTGGGGCTGAAGGCGAATAATGACATAAGTCGTAAAGTGGGCGTTTCGACCTCTGAGCCCCTATTACATGGCACTTTCAGCGAAAAGCTGATATTTCCAATTCATCGTTCCAGCGAAAACAGGAGCCAGCAAGTTGAAGGTGCGCATTGCCCGCTCACGCCAAACCGCAAGACGCTGGGCCCCTGCCTGCGCAGGGTCGACGGGGTGTTGAGGCCGTTGCTTCGTATCACCCAATCACCAAACTCGCCGCCCGCTGATAGTCCGCATCCCCGGTCACCTTCCATTCCTCATGGCAGGCGTAGACCAGTTTGATCACGTGCTCGTCGTCGGACGCCGCGCCTGCTTTCAGCACCTCCGGCCACGGCAATACGTTCACCGCGATGATCGGTGTATTAACCTCGACCCCGCTCGCTGCCACGCCTGCAGCATAGGCGCGGGCGTAGTGACGCACGGCGACTAGCGGCTCGTCAAACCACGGCATCAGCAAGCGCAATGCGTGTGCGCTGGTGATCAGGTGCAGCACCGTGAAATTTTTGCTGCGCAGATAAATCGCCAGCGCCTGCGTCGCCAGTTCGCGCAATGTGCCGTCATGCACGAGCAACCGATCCACGCCGTCGCGGAACGCGGCTGTACGCACGAACGCGCGCATCTGCGGCGTGATCATGCCGCCCGAATCGGTGCGCCACGCGTCGCCATGAGAGGCCATGTGAGCGAGCCAGTCGGCGACACTTGCGGTGCTCTCCCCGTCAGGTCGTGGTGCGACAAACGAGGTTAGCGGCAAATGGCCACTCGCCCACACCGCGAGCCCGGACGCCAACTCCGCATCGTGATTTGCGACGGTCGCGCTCGCGGTGCGCAGCAAGCCGTGAAACGCCACTGCGCCGACGCCGTCCACCAGCGACGGCAGCGCCCGCCGCAGCACCGCATCGCGCCCGTGCTGGGCAATGGCTTGCAAAAAGTGCGCGCGCAGCGAGGCGAATGCGGCGCGATCACCGCGCAGGGGGGGCCAATCGTCGCAGACGGCAGCGGTGGGTGGGGCCGCATTCAATCGCGCGCTGATCGTCGCGAAAAATGCCTCCATGCGCGGTGCGGTGGCACCCAGCGTGTGCAGGCTGACCAATGCCATCGGCAGATGCGTACTCAGCGATCCGCTGTACTCGGGCGCGAACGCTTGCGTACGATGCAGCAGTGCGGTCAGAACGGTTGCTGTTTGTTGATGAGTCATGGCGTGCCCCGCGCGCTTGGTTAATCAATGTGAGTCATGCTAAAAGCTCAAGTTAACTTGAGGTCAAGCACTTTTTTCACGCCATGAATGAAACCCTGATCAGTATCGGCGAGCTCGCCGAACGCGCCGGTGTGCCACACAGCGCATTGCGTTTTTATGAAGCGCAGGGGCTGCTTTTAAGTGCGCGCACCGCAGGCGGCCAACGCCGCTACGCCCGAGACATACTGCGCCGCGTCGCTTTCATCCGCAGCGCGCAAAACGTCGGCCTGCGGCTTGAAGACATCGCAGAAGCGCTGGCGCAACTGCCCGAATCGCGCACGCCAACCAAAAGCGACTGGACGCGTCTGTCCAAACGCTGGCGTGGCGTGCTTGACCAACGCATCCACGCGCTCGAAGCGTTACGCGATCAGCTGGATCAATGCATTGGCTGTGGCTGTTTGTCGCTCACCGCGTGCCGTCTGTACAACCCGAGTGACGCGGCAAGCGTGCGCGGTAGCGGGCCACGCTATCTACTCGGCGACCCGCGACCGACGGGTGGCATCGACTGATTCGCGATAAATTAGCACCCATGACGACCGAAATCACGCACCTGTTTCATCACGCGCAGCACACGCAAGCCGTGGCGGAAATGATTTACAACGAGTTCTGGATCGACGTGGTCGACGGCTTGACCCTTGAGTTCCTCGACGCGCATTTGCAGAACACGCATGATCCGTCGCGCATTCCGCTGTCACTGATTGCGCTGGTCGACGGTCAGCTCGTCGGCACCGTCAACCTGATCGAAAACGACGATAGCAAACGCACCCACCTGCGCCCGTGGCTCGCCGCGATGGTGGTGGCGAAGGCGTTTCGTGGACAGGGAATTGGCACGCAACTTGTGCGCGCGCTGCTCGCGGAGGCGCGGCGGCTAGGCTTTGCAACGGTGTACTTCGGCACTGACGGGCTGGGTTTTTATGAGCGCATCGGAGCGCTGCGGCATGAGCGTGTGACCACGGAGTTCTTCATTATGCGGTTTGATTTGCTGCGGGATTCGGCCGACAGTGCGTAGTCGCAGCTTTTCGATAGAACGACCTCTGATATTGGGCTAGCAGCGATTTATGCGAGTAGTCGACTAGTTAACTTATTGGCGCTCAGCCCCAGTAAAGTAAGGATTACACGTAAAAGTTGATCACCCGAGCGCGATCACCAAGACGCAGATTTCCAGCTCGCGCCCATCCGCCACAGCAACCCTGCGGCCAGCAGCGACATAGCCGCACTGGCCATGAAGGCCGTAGCCGGATTCACGCGCGTCCACAACCACCCGAACATCGTTGAAGCGGTGGCCCATGTGAATCCCGGTTGGCGTATCGGGCGGTTGACGCGGGATGTGGGCGAGGATGGGCGGATTCGGTTTGGGCTGGCAAATGGATAGCAATGGAATAGCGGGCCGTTTGCAAGCACCATGACGCTATCAGCTTTTTAGCTAACGCGCTACTGCGTAGGGGGTGGCGATGTGTTTTTCTATAAGTCGATAATCGGCAATACTACTGGGTAGCCCTTATTAAATGGTCGATCCAGCAAAAAGCTACTAGCCAGCAAACCATCGACTCAGAGGCCGTGCGGGCTACGCCTCATTAATCCAGTCGAATTGACTCGTACCACTTGTCGTAGTCGTTTTTGTACGCCAAGTAATCGCCCGGCGTGGTTTCGAGGTAGAGTAGGTAGTTGCCTTTCTTGCCGACTCCGTACATGCCGTAGTACAGCTTGCTGCCGAGATTGGCTTTGAACGTGGCGTAGCGCTCGAAGCCGCGCACGTTTTGCCCCTGGTCGATTTTGGTCCAGGCGTTGGCCGAAATGCCGATGGTGCGCAGTGCATATTGCTCAATGTCCTCGTTCGATTCTTTGACGCCGAGCTTGGCTTGCGCGTAGAACAGCACGTCGCCATCGCGACCGCTGAAACCGCCCCATCCGCCGCCCCATTCACGCTCCACGAGCCGCACGCCAGTCGGCACCAGCATCGAGAAGCCGTACGGTTTGGTTTCGTAGTAGCGCCAGTCAGACGCGGACGCGACCGTAGCCGCTGCCGCCACCAGCAGGGCGGACAGGCCAAGAAGTAGCCTTGACAGAAATGCTTTGCTTTTCATGAAATCACCTTTTTTAGGTTGAACAGGTTGCTGAAACCGCAATTCAAACCCGCGTTCCAGTGCTGTTAGTATCTGTTGATCCCGATGTCCGGCCAATACTGCCAATGCAGTAGGCAAGTACGAATCAACCACCGCTCCCACCGTTCGGTTGTGACGTCGTCTGCCTAGCTTGGGTTGTAAAGCCCCAGCTTGACGGCGTAGGCCGTGATCTCGGCGGCGTTGCGCAGCTCGAGCTTTTCCATGAGGCGCTGGCGATGCGTGCGCACGGTGAGCACGCTGATACCGAGCAGCTCAGCGATGTCGCCGTTGCTGAAGCCACGCGCCACCAGCGAGAGAATTTCACGTTCGCGTCGCGTCAACGCGGTCGTCTCGTCGCTGACACCGGCGCTCTGGGCGCTTTCGGCGACACGTCGCGCGATGGCGTCGGGGCTGGTGATCGAGCTGATCTCGGTGAGCCAGCTGCGCATCTCGTTGATTGCTGCGCTGTACGACAACGCCCGCCCCTCGGCGGTCGCCGTTGCGTGACCCAGCTCGCCTAGCGAGATTCGGGCAAGTTCGATACGCGATGCCAGAAATGCCTCGTCGACCGCGTCGCGGTGTCGTCCCATCTCGGCAGTGTGATAGCGCGTCGCCGCATCGAACCGGGTGGTGCGATGCCACTGCCCAAGGTCCGCCGCGAGACCGGCGCAGACCTCCATGACCACCAGTCGTCCACGCCGCGAATCCAGCTCGTCGCAAATCGCGAGCGATTCGCGCGCTAGCGAGCGTACGCGCGCCGCGTCGCCCTGTCCGAGCGCCGTCATCGCCAGATTGTTGAGCGCAATCATCGTGCCCTGACGGTCGCCACCCGAGCGATACGTCGCAAGCGCCTGTTCGTACAGCGGCGCAGCAACACCAAAACGCCCTTCAAGCCGCTCCAGTTCAGCCAGATTCGAGATGGCCACCAACCGCGCCTGCATGCTTCCCGCTGTCCCTTCAGCAAGCGTGCGCGCCTCTTCAAGCGCTGCGCGTGCGGCGACCCGGTCACCCAGTTCGATGAGCGCGTAGCCCATCCGCGCCAGCGATTCGGCCACCACATGCGGTGTCGCGCAGGCGCGTCCGGCGTCGACGCTTTTTCGGTAGGCCGCGACCGCCTGCGCATGCAGTCCGCGAAAGGCATGCAGTCTCCCCGTGTTCATAATTCCCAAGGCATAGAGTTCGCCCTGCGCTTCGGCGCCGGGTCGCGTCGTCGCCTCGTGCATCACGCGCTCGCCCTGAAGCAGCGCGCCGCGATTGAACCAGTAGCGGATGAGCGCATTGATCAAACGCAGGCCGCGCGCGACACCATCGGGTGCAAGGTCGCAGGCGCGATGGGCTGCGAACAGATTGTCGCGTTCGAGATCGAGTCGTTTCAGCCATTCGCCTTGTTGCGGGCCGCCGAGCGGTTCGGTGGCGAGCTCCGCAAAACTTCAGAAAGTATGCGAGATGCCGCTCGCCCAACGACGGGCCTTCCGCAGCAGCATCAATACGATCCCGCGCGAAATGTCGCATCGTCTCCAGTAGATAGAAACGCGGCTGCTCGCCGGGACGCGAATCGGCAACAACCAGCGATTTGTCCACCAACGCGGCGAGTGTGTCGAGCACATCCCATTCGCTTCGGTTCGGTTCTACGCAGATCTGTTGCGCCGCCTCGATGTCGAAGCTGCCGGACATCACGCCCAAACGACGAAAGACTGTTTGCTGTTCAGCCGTCAACAGGCCGTAACTCCAGTCCAGCGCGGCACGCAGGGTTCGATGACGCGGCGACTGATCGCCAGCGCCACCGCTGAGCAGGCGCAGCCGGTCGTGCAATCGGGAGCGTAAGCCGTCGACGCCGAGCAGGCGCACGCGGGCCGCTGCAAGCTCGATGGCGAGGGGAACACCGTCGAGCTGCCGACAAATGTCGATTGCGACGCTAACGTTGCCCTTGTCGATCACGAAGCGCTGGTCGACGGCGCGAGCGCGATCTTCGAACAACGCGAGCGCGCCGACGCGTCGCGCTTCCAGCAATGGCAGGCGGTCGTCCGGGATGGCTAGCATACCGAGGCGATACACCTGCTCGTCGCGCAGATTCAAAGCCTCCTGAGAGGTCGTCAGCACTCGCAACCGAGGTGCGGCCCTGAGCAGTGTGGCGACGAGTTCGGCAACCGGCCGCAGCAGATGTTCGCAGTTGTCAAAAACGAGTAGCAGCTGATTTGTCGCCAGTCTTTTCAGTACGGCATCAAGCGCAGCTGCGGAGCCTACACCCAGCTCCAATGCCGTAACCAGCGCGGGAAGTACCTGTTGCGCATCAGTCAGCGGGGCAAGATCAACGCGCTGCACGCCATCGGAGAAGTCTTTGTAAAACGCGTGGGCAAGCGTCTGCGCCAGCGCGGTCTTGCCAACGCCGCCGGTGCCGACGATGCTCACCAGGCGATGATTGCCAAGCAGCTCGCGAAGCGCCTGAAAATCGGGCTCACGACCGAACAGCGCGGCGGGTGCGGCGGTCACGGTAATCGCAATTGCGGGCGTTGTGCGGCGGACAGGCCTCGCCACAACATGATCGCAGCCACAAGCGACGTCATTGCGCTGACGATGAAAGCGGTGCCCGGATTCACTCGCGTCCAAAGCCATCCGAACATCGCGGATGCGGGCAGCAGCATGAGACCGCTGACGAGGTGAAACCAGCCGAACGCAGTGCCTAGTTGCGCCTTTGGCGCCAGCTCCGCGATCATGGCTTTCTCCGCGCCTTCGGTCGCTGCGATGAAGATGCCGTAGCCGACAAACAGCGCAATGGTCGTCGCGAACGTTTGCGGCAACAGGCCGAACGCGGCGAACAGCACGGCGTAAATTCCCCAGGCGACGCACAGCATGCGCGAGCGGTTCATGCGGTCCGACCACGCGGAAAGCGGCGTCGACAGCAGCATCGCCAGCGCTGAAAATCCGGCCCATAACAGCGGAATTTGCGCGTCGGTAAAGCCCGTTTCTTTCGCCCGCAACAGCAGAAACATATTGCTCGCCTGCGACAGCGTGAACACGGCGAGCGCGACGAGATAGCGCTTCAGTGGCGCGGGCAGACTCTTCCATTGCCAATCGACTTTGCTGTCGGCGAGGGCCAGTCCCGGCGGCTCGCGCAACATCAGCACGAGCAGCACGCACAACACGCCGGGCACTATTGTCAACAAGATCACCTCTTTCACGCTCCAGCCCGCCGCCAGCAACGCCGCCGCCGCGAGCGGGCCGACCACAGCGCCCGCGTGATCCATGCTGCGGTGGAAGCCGAATGCGAGCCCGCGCCGGTTGGGCTCGACGCTGGCGGCGAGCAACGCGTCGCGCGGGGAAGAGCGCAGGCCCTTGCCAATGCGGTCACCCATGCGCAGCAGGAGGATGACCGGCGTGCTGCTGGCGAACGCGATCAGTGGGCGGGCGAGCGCGGGCAGGGTGTAACCGAGCACGAGCCAGCCCTTTGCGCGCTGCGTGCGGTCGTAGAAATAACCGGACACCAATTTCATCAGCGCGGCGGTGGCGTTCGCCGCTCCTTCGATGATGCCCAGCACCTGCGCGCCGACGGCAAAGGTTGCAGCGAAAAACAGCGGCAGCAGCGGATAAATCGCGTCCGACGCAGCATCGTTCAAAAAGCTCACCGCTCCCAAAAACCAGACGGTGCGGGGCAGTTTGAATATCGCGTTCAGCATGCATCGATAATAGCGGCTCATGCGCGCACTCTTCCACGCCGACCCCACCCAGCCACGTGTTTCGATGTTCTGGATGGTGCTGCTGTGCGCTGTCGTGGGCTGGGCGTTTGTGCGCACGGCGGCAGTGACTGAGGATGCGTTCATCACATTTCGTGTGATTGACAACGCGCTGAACGGATATGGCCTCGTGTGGAATGTCGGCGAGCGCGTGCAGCCTTACACACATCCGTTGTGGGCGTTGCTGTTGTTGCTTTTCAGTGCAATCAATGGCGAAATTTTTCAGACGGCGCTGGTGCTCTCATTAGTGCTGACGATTGCGGGTGTGGCGCTGGTCGTGCGGCATTCGCAGGGCGCTTGGACTGCATTGTGGGCGGTGCTCGCGTTGCTGTTCTCTGAGGCGTTTATCGAATATTCCGGCGCGGCGCTGGAGAACGCGTTGGCGCATGCGTTGGTTGTTGGACTGGTGGTAGCTTGGCGCTTGTATCCGCCAGAGCTCGGTCGCCGCGCGTGGATTGCTGCGCTGTGTGGCGGGTTGCTGGTGATCACGCGGCATGATTTCGCGGTGCTCGTTGCGCCAGCAATGCTCGTTTTGTTCGTAGGTTCGCAGGGCCGCGCGCGATGGGCTGTGCTGGCAGCGGGCGCGTTGCCGCTCGTGGTGTGGAGTGCGTTTTCGCTGGTGTACTACGGCTCGCCATGGCCAAATAGCGCGTATGCAAAGTTGAACAACGGCATGTCGCTGGCCGAATCATTTGCGGCGTCTAAGGTGTACTTTCGCGACGTCATCGAATACGACGCAGTGACCGCGTTGGTAACTGTGGTGGCAGCGTTGGGCGCGCTGGTGCGGGGCAACTGGCAGATGCGTTCGCTCGCGTTGGGACTGGTTGTGTACCTAGCGTATTTAGGTGTAGCGGGCGGTGACTACATGGGCGGTCGGTTGTTCTCGACGCCGTTTGTGATGGCCGTTGCCATGCTCGCGCTGAACGTGCGACTCCGCTGGTGGTGGACCGCGCCGTTGTGGATCGCGATGACGCTTGCGCTCGGCCTGCATCGCGGCTGGCTCGTGCGCGATGTGCATCCGCATGCCGAGGTGCGCAAGATGAGTCAGCACGCGTGGATGTATCCGTTTACTGGCTGGCAATCGCCACAGCGCGTGGGCGACTTTCGAAATATGCCTTGGGCGGCACAGGGCTTAAGGGCGAAGGCGGAGCAGCATGCGATGGTCGCCAAATGCGCAGTCGGGCTGTATGGATTTGAGGCTGGGCCGGACGTTTTCATCGTTGACCCGCTGGCGATTACCGATGGTTTTTTGTCGCGATTGCCGTCGAAGAAGCCCGCGTACCCGGGTCATTATGAACGTGCATTTCCCGCGGGTTATCTGGAGACGGTGATGACAGGCCGGAATCAGCTAAATGATCCTGCCTTGCAGACACTTTACGATCAAACGCAGCTGCTGTCCCGTGCGCCGCTATTCGACGCGACGCGATGGCGGGCGATCTGGACGCTTAGTACCGGCGGAGCGAATGCGTTGCTAGCTCAGGCCAACTATGACCCCAACACGACCTTCGCGCCGGGGCTGCAACGCACGTCAAGCGACCTGCTTTCCTGTATGGGGCAACTTGATCCGTTGCTGACCGTTCGTCTGCGTTAGTCGCGGCAAAAAACTACGGCTGCTCGCGCGCCGGAGCGCCCGGTGCACGATCCTTTTCGCGAGGGCTTCGTGGTGCTTCCGGTGCTGGCGCTGCACGGGGTTGTTCTCGCGTGCGCTCACCGACCGGCGCGGGTGGCATTGCGGGCGGCGCAACCTGCACCGGGGCAGGTCGCGGCTCGACGACACGTGGTGGCGGTGCGACGGGGGCCGCGCGTTGCTCAACCACGCGCGGCGGCAATGATGGTGCGGAAGGCACGTAGGGCGCTGGCGCAACATAGTTTTGCGGCACTTCGCCGCGCTGTATTGCACGTTCGCGCACATCTTTTGACATCGGGATCGCTGGCGCACGCAGGCCTGGATTTTCTGAAACGACCGCTGGGCGCTGTCGCTGCGGCGCTACTTCAGCAGGCGCGGCTTGCTGCCTATTCACAACAGGATTCGGGTCTTGCCACACACGAGGCTGCACGACGTTGGTGTTCGGCGCGAAGGGCACCGCTGACACTGGCGGCGCGGCAGTCTGCACTACGCCCGGCCCCATCGAGCGCTCAGGCACTGGCCCTAGCGCGGGACGACCCACGACCAGATTCGGATCAACCGGGCGTGAACCCACGCCATTTCCGTTACCGTTTCCGTAGTTACCTCGTCCCGGCTGAAACTGCGGCAGCACTTCGCCCATGCGAGCGGATGGCGCACTGCGAAGATCGCGTTCAGAGATGTTGCGCACCAGGTTTTGCGCGACCGGTCGACCGCCAACAAATGCAGCACCGGCCACCGCCGTAATGGCACCCGGCACGCCAGCATGCACGTAGTTGCGTGGACGCCACGGCTCTTCCGCAATATTTCTCACATAAGGACGATTGACCTGACGCCAGTAGGTCGGCGAATAGGTGTACCACGGCACATACGGCTCGTTCCAGCCGAGCGGCACCCATGAATACGTCGGCCCGACACTAGCGCTCACACTCCAGCCATTGCCGCCGAAAAATGTGACGAGCGCAGGAGCATAAACAGGTCGCCCGACGCTGCTGCCGGGGCTCCATGCCCAGCGCGGCCCGACTCGCACCCAGCGGCCATAGTGGAACGGCGCAAAGCCCCAGGCGGCGTCATCCACCCAGGTCCAGCCCCACGGCTGCACCCAGCTCCAGCGACCATTGCGATACGGAGCCCAGTTGGCGGCAACCGCTGTTGGATACCAGATGCGACCGTATTGGTAATCGTTGTCCCAGCTACCGTATTCGTCCAAGTCGCGCGCGCCGACCATCCACGGGCTTAACTGGCCCGCATTGCGCGATTCCCAGCGGTCGTGGCGACGGTCGCGCGAAACGGCCCAGGCTTCAAAGCCACCGTTGGTGTTGTTGGCGTAATTGGTGTAGTCGGCATCGCGATCAAAGCGCACGCCGTTGCCGTCGAGCACCACGCTGTCGCCGCGATTAACGATCAATCCGGGGCCATTGGTCAGCACTTCGGCCTGACCGCTGCGCACATTCAACGACGCGGGCGCGTACTGCGAGGAGGCGCTCACCACATAAAAACCCGGTTGCAGCAATGCGATTTCGCCGTTGGCTGTCAGCACCCGCATGGCGTCTTGCTGCTCCCACGCACGAATGCGCACCGCGATCGCGCCTTGCGACACGCGTGCGATGAGGCTTTGATCATCGAGGCGGTCAAAATTGACGTTGGCACCGCCAGCGAGCCATATCTGCACCGGCCCTACATCAAGCTCCGCGCGACCGCCCTCGCTGACCCATAAATTGTCGCCTGCAGTCACCGCGTAGTTGCGCGGAATGGGCCGCCAGTCCTCACGCTCGTTGGCGAGCTGCACTTCGCCCGCGAAAGTAAACAGGCGAGCCACGCGACCGGGCGCATCGGCCCACGATGCGAAGGTCGCAGCACTCGCTAGAACCGCTGCCAGCAGGCTGTGCCATAGATTTGTTCGAATGTTCATACCGTTTCTCCTTTGCGGAGATGTGTTGCCGAAACGGCTTAACGTCCGGCGCGACGCACAGTTGACCGGGGCTAACCCTGTACGCCCGAACGACATGCGGGTTATTGCTGTATATTAAGACAGCAAACTGCGGCTAACCCCATATCCCAAAACGTGTCCCTCGCCATCACCTACAGCCGCGCCCTCGCCGGATTGCACGCCGAACTCGTTACCGTGGAGGTTCACCTTGCCAACGGTTTGCCAGCGTTTAATCTGGTTGGGCTGCCTGACGTGGAGGTGAGAGAGAGTCGTGATCGTGTACGCGCCGCCATTCAAACGGGCGGCTTTGAATTTCCGATGAGGAAGCTCACTGTAAATCTTGCGCCGGCGGAATTTCCCAAGGAATCCGGGCGCTTCGATTTGCCGATAGCGGTTGGCATTTTGGTGGCGAGCGGGCAGCTGCCTGCGGACCGGTTGAAGGGCCTCGAATTTGCTGGTGAATTGGGGTTAAACGGCGATCTGCGACCTGTTCGCGGCGCGCTTGCGATGGCAATGGCAGCGGCCAGATCAGGCAACACGCTGGTGCTTCCGCAAGCTTCAGCGGTCGAGGCCTCACGCATTAAAAGCTGCAATGTGCTGGGCGCGAAAACGCTGCTCGAAGTCGCCGCATTTATTGCGGGCAAACACACGCTGGAAACGCCAGTGGTCGAGGAGCGAAACGAGATCGACACCTATCTCGATTTGATCGACGTTAAAGGTCAGGCTCAAGCTAAACGGGCGCTGGAAATCGCGGCGGCCGGTAAACACAGTCTCCTGTTAATGGGGCCGCCGGGAACCGGAAAAAGCATGCTCGCGCAACGCCTGCCGGGCATCTTGCCGCCGATGACGGAGACCGAGGCGACCGAGAGCGCCGCGATTTTGTCGCTGGTGGGTAAATTTAAAGTCGACGAATTTGGGCAACGGCAAGTGCGGTCACCGCATCACACCGCCAGTGCGGTGGCGCTCGTAGGCGGAGGCAGTGACCCGCGACCCGGTGAGATTTCTCTGGCCCATCATGGGGTCCTGTTCCTCGACGAATTGCCCGAGTTCGACAGGCGAGTTTTAGAAGTTTTGCGGGAACCCCTGGAGAGTAGAGTGATTCACATATCCCGCGCAGCACGACAGGTGTCATACCCCAGCCATTTCCAGTTGGTGGCTGCGATGAATCCCTGTCCCGATGGATATTTGGGCAGCAATATTGCTGCCAAGCCATGCCGATGCACGCCAGATCAGATTGCGCGTTATCGCGGCAAGATTTCCGGACCGTTACTGGATCGGATTGATCTGCAAATCACCGTGCCATCGGTGCCCACTGAATCGCTGCGCGGAGCACCCGATGGTGAACCGTCGGCAGCGGTACGTCAACGTGTCATCGCCGCGTCACAACGGCAACATGCGCGCCAACGTAAAGCCAACGCGGACTTGAGTTCAAGCGAAGTGGATGTGCACTGCGGTCTGGATCAGAACGGCGAAACGCTATTGCGTCAAGCAACCGCCAGGCTGGGTCTGTCCGCCAGAGCGCAGCACCGAATCGCCCGGGTCGCCCGCACCATTGCTGATCTTTCAGGCAGCGAGGCTATTTCGGTGGCTCACGTGGCTGAGTCCATTGGTTACAGGCGCATGGAGAATTAAGGGCACCTCTAAAAATCGCCGCTACGCGTGACAGAGTTAGTGTCGCTTACTTTTTTTGGAATCTGCTGCGTTGTTTCGCGATTTCTACGTCAAATCGACGCGCTTTTCTCCAGTTTCTGGCTCATCTTGGCCCGTTCAGCGCATCGCGGGCGCAACTTGGCTGTCACGTCGGATTAACTGCCCCAAGCGCACCCTGTTGTAGACCAGATTCATCATCCCGATCTTGACCTTGGCCCGCAGCAGGACTATCTTGCGCACAAGGTGCCCGCCCCTCTGCGCCTGCGCGCCAAACACATGCTCGACCCGCGAGCGAATCTAAGATTCGCCGTGGTTTGAGCCTTTCTTTGCCTCGGTGAGCGGGGCGCGCTTCGTGCCCTTCTCGCAAATCTGGCTCTCGATCTTCATCGCTTGCAGGACGCTCTCTTTTTCCGCCGAGCGGTACGCGCTGTCGGCATAGATCGCTCGCTTCTCACCGGCCTCACCCTCGCGCTCGCTCTGGTCGAGCAGCTCGTCAAACTCTTGGCTGTCGTGCACCGAGGCCGCTGTTACCGCGTAGCTTTGCACCCGCTTGTGGCCGCAATCAGCGTTGATGTGGTTCTTGTAGCCGTAGTGAGTCTCAAGATTCTTCTTCGCCCAACGTGCATCCACGTCCTTTTGGCGTAGCTTGTTCTTGGCCTCTTTGCCCTCGCCCTGCCACGCCTCGGGCGTGCCCCCCGCTTTGATCTCTGCGTTCTCCTCGCGCGTGTTTCGTTGGCGCGGGATTTCAACGAACGTGGCGTCGATCATTTGTCCCGCCTTGGCCGCATAGCCCTGTGCGACTAACTGCTCGTGGAAGCGGGCAAACAGTTGCTCCATCAAGCCCTCTGCTTTGATCTGTTCGCGAAATAACCACACGGTGTTGGCGTCGGGCACCCGATCCTCAAGCTGCAAGCCGAGAAAACGCATGAACGAGAGCCGATCCCGGATTTGATACTCAATCTGGATCTCCCCCGTTTCATCGGCAGAGGTTGTGGAGCTGCTGCAGCACGAGCATCTTGAACTTGAGCACCACGTCAATGGGCTTGGCGCCCGCATTGCTCTTGCGCTCGCCACCGTGCACCCCAGCACCAAGATGCACGAGGTTCAAGTCCGCTCGAAACGCTTCCCAGTTAACGTGCGCGTTCAGTGCGATCAGCGGGTCACCCATCTGCGTGAGCTTCTTCGTGCGCTCCTCAATGTCGAAAAATCCGGGTTGCCTGTTTCTCATTCTCATCGGGGTGACTCGCGTCTTCGTTGGCGTTGCTCTATAACGTGCCGGTACACGCTAATTGCTTAATATTTAAGCAATTGTTAGGCGTGCCCCCATGGCTAGGCTTGTTTGTTTCATCACAATTTAACGTTTCAACCCTGACTTGGGTGGACGGTTTTGCAGAGCTTCCTTAGACACTGCGGGCGTAGGGTTCGGTCGTTAAAGACGACCGAACCCTACTACCAGAGTCGTACCCCGAATCTTGCAGTCCATTAATAGTTCGTAATCGCGCCCACGTAACTAATCGGCACGAATTGGCCACTGCCGATGTATTGGAGTTCGATGGCGCTTGACGGGCCGCCACTGAGATAGCCCACCGCACCGAGCGTGGTGCTCGCGCTGGTGGTGTAAAGGCGATCACTTAGATAGGCCGCTGCGACCAGCTTGCTGCCGTCGGCAGAGGAGGCAACACTAGCCCAGTTTCTAAGCTTTTCGCGTGGGGTCCAGGTCACGCCGAAATCGATCGAGGTATACAGCATCCCTGGGTTATTAAGTGCGAGCAGCTTGCTGCCGTCGGCCGAGGAGGCGATGCCCTGCCAGCTTCTGCTGCTCTCGCGCGGCAACCAAGTCACGCCTGAGTCGGTTGATGTGTATATCTGGCCGCCATTGACCCCGGCGACCAGTTTGCCGCCGTCGGCGGAGGAGGCAACGGAAACCCAGAGCCTGTTGCTTTCGCGCGGGAACCAGGTCACTCCGGAATCGGTCGAGGTATAAATTCTTCCAGCAGCAGAAAAATCCACAGCGACCAGCTTGCCGCCGTCGGCAGAGGAGGCGACCGCGTACCACTGTCTGGCGCTATCTCGCGGCAACCAAGTCACGCCGGAGTCGATCGAGGTGTAGAGTTGGCCGCCCTGTACCCCTGCGACCAGTTTGCTGCCATCGGCGGAGGAGGCGACGGAATACCAGTTTCTGGTGCTCTCGCGTACTGTCCAAGTGGCGCCGGAGTCGGTGGAAGTGTAGAGGCGGCCCCCATTGTCCACTGCAACCAGTTTGTTGCCGTCAGTGGAAGAAGCGACGGCATTCCAGTTTCTAACACTGTCGCGCGGCAGCCAGGTCACGCCGGAGTCGATCGAGGTGTAAAGGAAACCGCCACTGTGCGCCGCGACCAGCTTGCTGCCGTCGGCGGAGGAGGCGACGGACTGCCAGTCTCTGGCGCTGTCGCGCGGCGTCCAGGCCTGCCCGGCGCTCCCGCTCGGTCCGAGGTTCACCGTGTTGACGAATTGGCCTGCGTTCTGCGCCAACTTCCAGCCGCCTGTTCCCACCCCGGACACGCGCACGGTGTCACCCACGTTCGGTGCCGTCGGCAGCGTGACCGTTACCTGACTGGCGTTGGTCAGCGTGTACCCGAAGTTGGGCAGAGCTTGCTGCGTGGTGCCCGCGACCACTTGCCACTGAAACGGAGCTGAGGCTTGCGTCGTGCCATCCGGAAACTTAACCCCGCCGCTGGTGCTTTCCATGGTTCCGGCTACGGTCAACTTTGAACTGGTGCTGGTGGTGCCAACGCCAACGTTGCCTGCGACGAAGCCATTACCGCTGATGTTGAAATTGCTGCTGGCTTGCAGGGAGGCACCGTTCTTGATGTAGCCCGCGCCAAGGTCGGGAATATTAGCCAGTGGCACCACGCCGGTAAGCGAAATATTTGGTGTCGTCCCGCCGGTGCTAGCAAGTGGCGCACTTGCCGTGACGTTGGTCACAGTGCCGCCACTATTGGCGTCAGTGGCGCAAGCCCACAGCCCAGTGCCCGAGTTGTAGCTTGGTATCTGGTTTGTGGTGCAACCCTGCGGCAGCTTAAATCCGGGGGTGAGGCTTAAGGCGGCGATGCCGCTGGTCGTGCCGCCGGTGAGTCCGGTGGTGGTGGGGGTGCCGGTGTTGACTTCGGTGATGTCGCCAATCGGTTGTGGTGGTGGCGCGAAGTAACCCACCACATCCATCACGACGTCGGCCGTGGCGGTGCTGACGAAGACGTCAAACTGACCCGATGCACTGGTTGGAGCGAAGACGGTGGTTGCACTCCACTCAGAGCCTAAGTTAAAGATATCGACGGTAGCCGTAATCCCCGCGCCCGGTGCAACCACGGCGATATAACCCCCGGAGCCTGGGGTGCTGTTGCGGGTGGTCAGGCCCATCACGAGTGATTTGACACCGCTGGCGGGGACCCCGCAGCCACCTGCGGGGCTGATGGTGCGTCGGGTGTTGGGGTTGAAGATGCCGCCTACCGTGCCGAGCAATGAGCCTTGTCCGGTACGGGTGTCAAACAGGCGACAGGGGGTCAGTGGGGTGTAGACCAGATCAATGCTGGCGTCACCGAGGGCTTTTTGTCCGTCGCGCTGGTTTGAGTTTGTGCCTAAGGCGTTGAGCGTGTTGCGGACAACGGCCGCCTGATCGGCTTTCTCCTGTCCATAGAGCACTTGCAGCACGCCGTCAAAGCTGCCAACGAGTGACACTGCCAGCAGACGATCGGCGCGAAGGCCTAAGAGATTGGCTTTGAAGCCATCGCGTTGTGCCGGGGCAAACTCGGCCTGCCACTGTGTCATCAGACGCCCGACAATCTCCTGGCGGTTCAAGTCCACCGACAGCAGTGGGTCGGCGCGCGGCGAGAGAGCCTGAGCGTTCTGCGCAATGACGAGCGGTGCAGACAGTCCGGCAAGTAGAGCAAAGGCCGTGATGCCTTGTTGAAACATACGATTCATGGATTTACCCCCGATTCGATTGTCTGGCGGAGACTAGCGCGTTCCGGTGGTTTCCACAAGGGTGCGTAACGACGTCCGGCAGCCCGTAAGGCGCTTCAGCGGATTTCCGGAAGCGTGGCGCGGCGACGCGGATCATTTAGCGCTATGCGCAGAATGGATGCCTCCCGGAAAGCGACTTTATCGTATCTGAACCTCATGTCACTCGGATAATCCACTGAGCGCGGATCTGGTCGCGAGCGACGTTTCTCGGCACGCTCAGAAGCGGCAGGTTTTTAGGTCTTCGTTTCTTTGCGCGCGGCTCGATTCGATGGGGGCGATAGCGCAGTCCGCACGCCGCAATCGCGCTTAAGGCGCATGCGGCCACAGCGCTTCGCTGATTCGCTGTCGTTTGTCGCCACTGATCGGCAAACGCCGCCAATAGCCGCTTGGCTCCACTGAAGCTCAAGCTGCGCGGCAGTACATCTTTCAACGCGGCGGCCTGCGCCATCGCGGCGCGTACCAAGTTGTACGCCAACAAGCACACGGCAATTTCTTTGGCGACCATCGCCTGCGATTTACAGCGCAGGATGTCCATCTGCAACGTGCTCTTGATGACCCGAAAGTCCACCTCGATGCTCCAGCGCAGCGCATAGAGCTTTCCCAGCGCACGCGCCGAGGCGTACTCGGGATCAAATAGTGTGCTCACCAAGATTCGCCCGTCCACCTCAAGCTCGCGCATCGTGATGAATTCGGGATAGGCGGCGTAATCCTGCGTGCTCATCCACTTCGGCTTTGGCGGTCGGGGCCATTGCACGATGTGATCTTGTTGCCTCTGCGTTTGATCACCACCCAGCCTTCGGCCTCGGGTAAAGTCGGTGATCCTCTTGCCGTGCTGCGCCATGAGCACGTCGGCTCCGCGCCGCTGGCCAACCCGATGAGCGCGCCGATGCGTGCCATCGGAAAGCCGAGCCCTGCGGCCTGCGTCGCGCTTTGCGGGTAGGCATGCTGCAAACTTGGCGTATCAGGCATTGCCACCGAGGTGCCGTCAAAAATCACTACCCGCCGCCGCTGCCAGCGCCACGACTGTGCAGCGCTTGATTCCAGCCGCTGCCCGATGATCTGACTCAACGTGGTGGGGAGCGCCAGCGAGAGTCGCCCACGCGCCTCAACGTAGGCACCGGTGGACAGCGCACTGGCAGATTGACCGCTGGCGATACGCTCGGACAAGCGTCGCCCGACCACATCCTGACAGGCGCAATCGGTGGACAACACCTGCCCGATGAACAGGCGCAGCGTATCAATCGGTGGATAAAGTCGATGGCGACCGGGCGTGCCGTGCTCACGCAGCACAGCGGTGAGGGTAGGCCCGTCTAGTGCCGACCCAAAGGCGCTGTCATCGCACTGCAAAAACTGGAGCCGCAATCGCTCGCCACCACCGTTAAGATGAGGCGCTGAGGTATTCTTCATTTGGGTTGGGCTCCATAGATGACTGACTTTCGCTTCGCAACAAAAGCCTACCATCGACCGCGCTCAGCCCACCCCCTTCCCCCTTGCTTTCTGCTTATCCAAGTGACATGAGTGTCGGTACACGCTAATGCTGACACTAATTGCTTAATATTTACGCAATTGTTAGAGGTGCCCTTATGTGAAGTTCGGCGCGGCCCATCGTTGACGTAGTGGCGCGCCACGTCGACTTGACATCAATTTGTCTAGGACGTAACATACAGTCAGACGATTGTCTCCCGTTTCTCCTCCCTGAACGGGTGCTCCGCAGGATTCTGCGAGGCATTAAGCCCCTGAATTGCCAGTCAATCAGGGGTTTTTCTTTGTCCGTTCAGCGGGTTTGGCTGCGGCGAATCTGCTGATTTGTCTAACCATTGATTGAACACGATCGAGCATTCCTTCATGCCGAGCCCGGTATGAGCCGAAAACATGACGACTGCATCGCGTTCGTTGACCATCGCACCATTGTCGATGCGGAAAGCGTTGCGCGCCTTCATGCGCTCGCTCTGAGTCAGTTTGTCGGCTTTGTTCAGCAGCCACAGAATCCGCGGTCGACCAACGCCCAAACCGTCCATCCACTGCACAAAGTGAATGTCAAGGTCCGTCGTTCCGCGCCGCACGTCCAGCACCAGCACCAGGCCGCACAGCGCCTGCCGCTCGCGGAAATATTGCTCAATCACGCCGGTCCAGACGCGCTGCTTGTCGCGCGGGGTGCGAGCAAACCCGTAGCCCGGCAAGTCGACCAGATAGCCGCCCGTCCGCAGCGGGAAGAAGTTGAGTTCGCGGGTGCGGCCCGGCATTTTGCTCGCGAAGGCGAGGCGGGTTTGTCCAGCTAGCTTGTTGATACTGCTCGATTTGCCAGCGTTCGAGCGACCCGCAAAGGCGATCTCGGGCCCCGTTTCGACCGGGCAGCCTTCCATCTCTACCACGGATTTCTCAAACACCGCCCCAGCAAACTGCGGAATGCGTTCCAAGCGAGCCTCCACAGGGAGGGTCGGTTTCAGCGCAGGAGCTTTCATAGAGGCGTTTCGGCGATTCAGCAAAGTTATAATTTTAAGTTGTCACCCGCTTTTCCCCTCGATTGGCTTGCGCTTTGCGCCGCACACGAGCAACAAACTACCCATCCGGCCATGCTTTCATCCTTCCGCTCCACCGTTTCAGCGTTTGCGCCCGCTCTTGTTTTGGCGTTGACAGGGCTCGTTTCGACCTCGGCGTTCGCCCAGGCCGACAAGAATCCTGATCTCGCAAAAGGGCAAGCCCTCGCCGGGGTCTGTGCGGGTTGTCACGGTGTCGACGGCGTGAGCCCGATTCCCACGCAGCCGAATCTCGCCGGCATGAGCTGGCAGTACATCGCCAAGCAGCTCAAACACTTCAAGACCGGTCAGCGCGATAACGCCATCATGAAGGGCTTCGCCACCACGCTGAGCGATGCCGACATGAAATCACTTGGAGTCTATTTTTCGTTGATGAAGGGTCGCCCGATCGGCACCAAAGACGAAAAGTTGGCGAAGACCGCCGAAAGGCTTTATCGCGCGGGGGACGCAACGCGCGGCATCCCGGCCTGTGCCGGCTGCCATTCACCGACCGGCGCTGGAATTCCAGCGCTGTACCCACGCGTCGGAGGCCAGCATGCCGAATACACGGTTGCGCAATTGAGCGCGTTTCGCGCGGGAACTCGCGGCATGGCCACCAAGGACGATTCGAACCCCACCGGCAAGATGATGATGGCGATTGCCGGGAAATTGACCGAGACAGAAATTAAAGCGCTTGCCGAATACACGGCGGGCCTGAGCGCAAATTAGCCGCTGACATGAGCACCCATGAAAGCCCGGCAGACCTAAAGGTTGCCGGGCTTTTTTCTTATCCGGTCAAGGGATGTCGTAGCGTCTCTCACGTGCAGGCTGACATGCTTGTTAGCGGCTTGCGCCATGATCGCGAATGGATGGTCGTGGACGGCCGGCATTCACCGGCAACGTTTTTGAGTCAACGTGAGTTGCCAGTGATGGCGACGCTAACAGCCGTTGTGACTGACGACGGTGGCCTGGTGCTGTCGAGCAGTAACGCGGACGCGTGTCTGGTGTCGCCGCCCGCGAGCAACGCGTTGTTGAAGGTCAAAGTCTGGAGCCACGAAACAGTGGCGCTCGACGCCGGAGACGTCGCCTCCGCGTGGTTATCGGAAAAACTCGGCATGAAGAGCGGCGCGGTGCGGCTCGTTCGTTTCCATCCGGAGATGCGCCGCGATTGCAATCCGCTCTATGCGGGTGACGGCGATGCCCATACTTTTTTCGCGGACGGTTATCCGCTGCTGATCACCAGCGCTGCATCACTCGCTGATCTGAATCGCCGCATGGCGCGCGATGCAGCCAGCGCGATGCCGATGAATCGGTTTCGTCCTAACGTGGTGATTGAGGGCCTGCCTGCGTGGGACGAAGATCATGTCGATACGATGGTGATCGGCGACGTCGAACTGAAATTTGCTAAACCCTGCGTGCGCTGCCAGGTCACCACCACCGATCAGGTCAGCGGCGCGCGGCTCTCGGATGAGCCGCTGAATACGCTCGCGACGTTTCGTAACAATGCGCGCCTCGGCGGAGTAACCTTTGGCTGGAACGCCGTCGTTATCAAGCCCGGTCGAGTTTCTGCTTCCGACCGGGTGACAGCGGCGTTTCGGTTCTAGACACGCCGCGCGCGCGGCGTGCTAAGGTTTGGCGCAGAAGTTGACGCCGTCGCCGATCCAGCCCAAATCGCGAACCATATAGTCGTAGGTGTCGGCGTCCGTTGTATAGCGGTGATTGGCATCGTCGATGTAGCGCGGCGGACCACGAAAGACACGCGAAATGCTCTTCTCACCGGGCAAACACTCCGCCACGTTGGCCGTTTTGATCGGCAACGCAATGTAGGAGTCCGTTCCCTCATTGCAAAAAAAGCCGTTTGGCACCGTAGTGCACGGCGCGAACCGCTCTTTACCGGTTGCCGAGATTAAACTTTTATCGCTGTTCGACGCCGTGTAGAAATGTGACCCGCGGGTTCCGCCTTTTGCCGCACCAGGGACGTAATAACGCGTGATGGATGAAGTTTGACTGGACGGCGTCGGGTCAGTCTTGAACCAGTATCCGGTCCGAAACCACAGATGATTGCCGCTGCCGTCGAGCTGCCCATCCAGAAGACCTTTTTCGTTCTCGCGTGAACTGATGAAATAAAAATCAGACTGTGGATTGAAAAATTCAACCATTGATGATTGCGCCAGCGTCGAAACCGGAATCACGGCGCTTGGCTGCAGGTAGGGCGCGAGCTTGGTAAACAGCAAATCCATTCGCGAAAAGCGGTCTGCACCGGTGGGATTGGCGCAGGAGGCGGCTCCGCCTTCGAGCCCGCCACGCAATTCGTAGCAGGCGGCACCGCCACCACAGCTAGGGTTATAGGTAAACACGCCAGACCCGCTCGACCCCTCTTCTGTCGTGCCATAAACCCACTTCACCGAAATAAAACTGTCTTTACCAAATTGTGGTCGTGGCAGTGAGTTGTAGGTGGAAGGCCCTTTTACGTACCCCAGCATGCTGCCTTGTGAGAACTTTTTGAGGTCGCCCTGAGGATGATGTAAACCTACGAGGCTGGTGTCGGTCTGGATCACCGTTGCGTCCCATGCGGCACGCACAGCCCCGATCGGTGGCGACTGCCGCAGCTGCATTAGCGTCACGTCCAGCGTCGAATCGGTCACCAGCAAGGTCGCCCCCCCTGTCACCAGCTGATAGGGCGGAATGGCGAGGCTGTCACATGCAAGCGCATCAAAAAACCAGTACGTGTTGACTGTTGATGCAGCAGTTTGCGAGTTCACACAGTGCGCAGCGGAATAAAAATAATTCGCTCCCGATGTCGAGTTTAGCAAAGTACCCGTACACAGGTAGGAGGTACCGCCGTCGGTGAAGACCATTTTTGCAACCGCCTTGGCCGCGTCAAGCAGCGCACTGCTTGGGTTCGTCACGCAGGCAACGTCAATATTGCATGCGCCTGCTTTACCAATATGTCTGATGTCCTTCTGACCCATGCTTGCTGGCGCGGCGATGAAGTGCGAAAGCTGATCAAGCGTCACCGCAAAGCGGGCTACGTCGAACCCAGGCAGCAAACGCAACTCGAGGGTTGCCATGTCGCCCTCAAGCACAGGCGACCAAGCACTTTCCGCCGCTGTGACCGGGGCAGCGTAGACCTCATCGCGACCGCTGCCCGCAAAGCGCACCTGCACGCCAACCGCAGGTCCATCCACACGATATCCGATACGAAAAGCGGCGGCATCCGGCGCCAGAATTTCAACTCGGGCTACTTGACTACCATCGGCAAGCGGCTGCCAGACCAGGGTCGTCAGCGGCAGGCTGCGCGCATTCGCTGGGATGTCCCGTGGATATCCAACTTGAAGGAGCTTGCTTTGATCGCCGCCTTCGCTCGCAGCTTTTTTGTCGGCACCGGCAGCGGGCGCAGTCCACGGGCTAGCCGTGACGCGATGGATATCCTGGCTCGCGCCAAAGAAGTGTTCCGTCACCCGACTTTTGTCGCCCTGCACAACGCTGGGACCCATACGGCCAACCTCTGCGGCCGCAGCAGCGCTGGTGTACAGGGACGCGACTGCGGCGAACGCGGCGAGCGCACCAGTTCCGAGTAAATACAGACGTTGCAACATAATTGGTCTCCAGCAAAAAATTGTTAAATCAAGCGATATTGCCAGCGCGATTTACGCTGGCGTCTTGCTGTCGGCAAGGCAGCGCCGCAGCCCATCCTGCCAACTGGGCGCGCGCCACCCAAATGTTTCGTAGAAAGGGCTTGCGTCAAGAACGCTATAAGCAGGGCGCTGCGCTGCAGTCGGATATTCAGATGTAAGAATAGCTTCAACGGTGACACGGGCCTGTAGGACTACACCGTTGATGATTGCGTCAGCAAACCCCCACCATGAAGTCTGGCCCTGACTCGTCACGTGGTAGAGCCCACTCGCACGACGAAGTTCCGGCAGCGGTCGATTGAGCGCGCATGCCACGGCATCCGCGAGATCAGCGGTGTAGTTGGGCACGCCCCACTGATCGGCCACCACGCGCAGCAGCGGTCGATCTTGCGCGAGCCGCAGCATGGTTTTATAAAAATTGCTGCCGTCATTACTGTAAACCCAACTCAGCCGCAAAATCAAATGGCCGGCACCACTTGCTGCGACCCGGGTCTCGCCATCAAGCTTGCTGCGGCCATACACGCTTATTGGCGCAGTGATGTCAGTCTCGACATAAGGCCGCGTGGCCAAACCGTCAAACACATAATCGGTCGAGAAATGAATCAAAAAAATACCCAGTTCACGACATGAATTTGCCAGATGACCGGGGCCTTCAGCGTTAATCACGTGTGCCAGCTCGGGTTCAGATTCAGCGCGGTCCACTGCCGTATAAGCGGCGCAGTTGAGCAGCACATCCGGTCGTTCGCGTTCGAGTACGCGTCTGCACACCTTGGCATCGGCGAGGTCGAACCCGTCTCGCGCCAGCGCCAGCACCTCGTGGATTCCGCGCAGCCGCCGCGTCAACGCCAAACCGAGCTGGCCGTTGGCACCAGAAATCAGTAACTTCATGGGTACGTTGGTGCCTGCTTGAAGCTCATGCCTGCGCCGTCCTTGGCGTTGACCACCGGGTCTGACAGCGGCCAGGTGATGGCCAGTGACGAATCATTCCAGGCGATAGTGCGCTCGTGAGCGGGTGCGTAGTAATCGGTCGCTTTGTAGAGAAAAACTGCGCTCTCACTGGTCACCACAAAGCCGTGCGCGCAGCCGGGCGGTACCCACAACATGCGCTGATTTTCTGCGGACAAATCTACGCCGACCCACTGAGCAAAGGTCGGTGACGAGCGACGCAAATCAACCGCGATGTCCCACACGCTGCCAGAAACCACGCGCACCAATTTGCCTTGAGGTTGCTCAATTTGATAATGCAAGCCGCGTAGCACTTTGGCGTGCGACAGGCTCTGGTTATCCTGCACGAAATTTAGAAGAACGCCAGTGGCGTTACGAAATTTTTGGACACTGAAACTCTCAAAAAATTCGCCGCGTTCATCAGAAAAAATCTGTGGTTCAAGGATCAGGCATCCGTGCAATGCCGTTCTGACCACCTTCATCAGAACACCTGTTCTTTCAACATCGACTGCAAATATTTTCCATAGCCACTTTTCGCCAGCGGCGCTGCAAGTCGTTCAACCTGAGCCGCATCAATAAAGCCCTGCCGATAGGCAATCTCTTCGGGGCAGCACACTTTGAGTCCTTGCCGTCTTTCAATGGTTTGCACGAATTGCGCGGCCTCCAGCAGCGAATCATGGGTGCCCGTGTCGAGCCACGCCATGCCGCGTCCCATCAGCTCTACGCTCATCCGACCGCGTTCCAGATAGACACGATTCAAATCGGTGATTTCGAGCTCCCCGCGTGGCGACGGCTTGAGATTTTTTGCGATTTCGATCACGTCGTTGTCATAAAAATAAATGCCGGTCACCGCGTACCGCGAGCGCGGCACTTTCGGCTTTTCCTCCAGACTCACTGCGCGACCCGAGGCATCAAATTCAACCACGCCATAGCGCTCAGGATCGCTGACCCGATAAGCAAACACGGTCGCGCCATCGCGGCGATGGTGCGCGCTTTCAAGCAGTTGTTGCAACTCGTGACCGTAGAACACGTTGTCGCCCAACACCAGCGCCGCGTGGTCGTCACCAATGAAATCGCGACCGATGATGAACGCTTGCGCCAGCCCATCTGGCGAGGGTTGAACTGCGTATTGCAGGTTCATACCCCACTTGGCACCATCGCCTAAAAGCTCCTGAAACCGGGGCGTATCTTGCGGCGTCGAGATGATCAAAATATCGCGCAGTCCCGCCAGCATCAACGCCGAGAGCGGGTAATAAATCATCGGCTTGTCATAGATTGGCATCAACTGCTTTGATACCGCCTGCGTCACCGGATGCAGACGCGTCCCGGAGCCGCCCGCAAGCACGATGCCCTTGCGCTTTGGCGCACCTTCACTCATGAGCGGTCACCATAATTTTGTGCGATCCACTTCAGGTAATCGCCGGACTGCACGTCGTCGACCCACGCGCCATTTTCGAGATACCAGCGCACCGTTTTTTCGAGCCCCGTCGCGAAATTTTCGCTGGGTCGCCATCCGAGTTCGCGCTCAAGCTTGGAGAAGTCAATCGCATAGCGACGATCGTGGCCGGGGCGGTCGGTCACGGTGGTAATTTGCTGCAAATAATCCTTGCCCGGTGCATGCGTAGCGAGCAAAGAACAGATCGTGTGTACGACCTCGATGTTCGGCTTCTCGGCGTCGCCACCGATCAGATAAAGCTCGCCGGGCCGACCCCCTTCGAGTACACGACGAATCGCGCTGCAATGGTCGCCGACATACAGCCAATCGCGAATCTGCTGACCGTCGCCATAAATCGGCAGCGCCTTGCCTGCCAGCGCATTCACAATCATCAGCGGAATCAACTTCTCGGGGAACTGACGCGGGCCGTAATTGTTCGAGCAATTGGTCACCATCACCGGCATGCCGTAGGTGTGAAAGTAAGCGCGTGCCAAGTGATCCGAGCCCGCTTTCGAAGCGCTGTACGGACTGTTCGGCTGATACTGCGACAGCTCGTTGAACTTCGGGTCGGTCGCTCCAAGCGATCCGAACACCTCGTCGGTGGACACGTGCACAAAGCGAAACGATTTGGCGGCGACGTCGGGCAAAGACCTCCAGTGCGCACGGCTGGCCTCAAGTAGCGTCGCGGTGCCCATTACGTTGGTTTGCACGAAATCCATGGGTCCGTGAATCGAGCGGTCGACGTGACTCTCGGCGGCAAAATGCACCACCGCTCGCGGCTGGTATTTACCAAAGACCGCTTTCAACGCAGCGCCATTACACACATCTACACGCTCAAAAGCGTACCGCAAGTCCGTGGACAGCGACGCCAGAGTTTTTGGGTTTGCGGCGTACGTCAGTACATCGACGTTAACGATGGGCTCGTCGTGCGCCGCCAGCCAATCAAGAATAAAGTTGCTGCCGATAAAGCCGCAGCCGCCAGTGACCAGAATCATGTGCTTTTCCTTTGATTCCGATTTTATAGGGCTGCCGACACGACTTTCTTGCACTCAGCAGCAACCAGAGCGATCCAGGCAGCCATAATTGCGCCCCTATGCCGCTCTGGTTCCGACTCGTCTACCGCCTGCTTTGGCTCATCGCGTTGCCCTTCGCGCTACTTCGGCTTTGGCGCAAAGGGCGTAGTAATCCCGGCTATCGCCAGCACTGGCGCGAACGCCTTGGGTTGAGTTTGCCGACGGGACCATTTGATGTATGGATTCACGCGGTGTCCGTCGGCGAGGCGCGGGCGATGATGCCATTGCTCGATGCATTAACGCGCAACAGTCCGCGTTTGCTGGTCACCTGCACCACCCCCACTGGGCGAGCAACTGCTGCGTCGTTGCTGGGTGATCGGGCAACTATCGTCTATCTGCCGTTCGACGCGCCATGGCTGATCACCCCTTTTTTGCGTGCTGCAAAACCGCGGCTGGGGCTGTTGATCGAGACGGAGCTTTGGCCTGGCGTGTGCGATGCGGCGACGCGTGCAGGCGTGCCTCTCTGGCTAGTCAATGCACGTTTGTCGGAACGCTCTGCGCGACGTTACGCGCGCGGTGGCGCACTGACTCGGGCCATGCTCAGTTGCTTGTCGGGAATCGCTGCGCAGTCGGAGGTTCACGCGAGCCGGTTTCGAGCGCTGGGTGCAACGCGTATCACGGTGACCGGCAACATGAAATTCGATCTTGCGTTGTCGGCGGACATTGCGTCGCGCGCCGCAGCACTCGCCTCGCACGTGGCGGGGGCGCGCATGATGTGGGTCGCGGGCTCGACGCGCGCGGGCGAGGAGGCGTTGCTGCTTGATGCGCTGGTCAACCATCCGCTGCGCGCTCGCGCCGTGGCCGTGATCGTGCCGCGACATCCGGAACGCTGGGACACGACCTTTGCGCTCGCCAAGGCGCGCGGGTTTCGCGTGGCTCGGCGCAGTGATTTGCGGGTGCCCGCTGACACGGAAGTCATCGTGGGCGACAGTATGGGCGAGATGTTCGCGTACTACGGCAAAGCGCGCGCTGTGGTGATGGGCGGCACGCTTGCCGGTACTGGAGGGCAGAATTTGATTGAGCCTTGCGCACTGGGCGTGCCCGTGGTGCTGGGGCCGTCAGTGTTCAATTTTCAGCAGGCGGCAAATGAGGCGATAGCGAGCGGAGCGGCAGTGATGGTGCCGCATGCGGATGCAGCGCTGGACGCGGTGTTGAAATGGATTGACGACCCGATTGCGCGTGATGTTGCGGGTGAAACAGCACGCGCTTGGGTGACCGCGCATCGGGGAGCGACGCAGCGCACGGTGGCGTTGCTCGCGCGGTTTCTGTAGGAGCGGTTCTGCCGCGATCCGCAGCCGCACACGATGCGCGGGGGCGCGGCAGAGCCGCTCCTACCGTTGCAAAATTGCCGCAATCTGCTCGCGCCGCACCTTCGCCGGATCGCACGCAATCCATGCCGATACTTCGGTGTCATACGTCGGATGCTTTGCCAGCAATCGCTCGGCACCCATCTGCATCAGTGCATTTGCTGAGTCGCTGAACGACACGCCACCCTCATGCGCAACATACGCATTCGTACACAACACATTTCGAAAACCTGCGGCTGCGGCACGCATACAGAAATCGTTTTCCTCGCCATAACCACGCGGAAAATTCGCCAGATCAAACAACCCGACGCTAGCGCGACACGCGGCGGAAATCAGCATGCAGAACCCGACGCCGGTGGGCAGGTCAACCGGCGGGGTGGGCGTCTGGCGCAGCGCCTTCGCGATGCGTTCACGTTCGTCAGCATCCGGCACTGGCCACGCTCGCGAAAAATCCGGGAACGAGCAAATCGTCGCGTTGTTAGAAAACGGCGTAACGGTGCCGATCTCCGCGTCGCGCTCAATGTCGGCGAGCATTTCGTCGAGCCAACCCGTCGTAACCAACGCATCGGAATTGAGCAAAACGATGTGCTCGTCAGCGCGCGCTGCGGCAAACGCCTGATTCACATTCCAGGTGAAGCCGCGATTGCATGCGTTATGTCTCGTCTGTACATTTTTGTGCGTCAGCGCGTGACCATTGAGCAACGCTACGATGCGGTCATCGGGCGATGCATCGTTGATGATCAGCGTGCGAAATGGCGTTTGAGCGTGAGCCGATGCGAGTGCAAGCAGGCAGCGCTGGACGCTGTTAAAACCGTTGTAAACAGGAACGCAAACGAGCATGGTTACAAGGTCAACTTTTGGCTGAAAAGCTTATTGGATATCGGCATCACAAGTAAATAAGCTAATTATCGACAGTTGGCGTAAACAGCGCATTAGCCCAATTGAAACGGGCTTTTTGATCGGCATCGACAAATTGCTCCACCGTGCCACCCTGCGCCACCGCCTTGATCGCCGCGAGCACTTCGGCGGGCGCGTGCCCCGACCGCGCCTTCACTGCCGCGTGAGCCACGACCAACCCGTCGGCTTCAGCAGTGGTCGTCACGCAATCATGCCGCTCGGCGCGAGCGCCAGCGTGGGGTTCTGCTGCGGCACCGAGAACTGAAAAATCGCCAGCAGCAGCCCGAGAAACGCGATGATCGCAGGCGGGCGTTGATACCTCAGCAATGTGTCGATGAACGGCTCCTCTTTCGCGTCATTATGAATGCCAAAGTGATCTCCGCCACCGCGCACGTACGTCGTTAAGGTTTGAGCGGCGCGGGCACCGTGACGTTGGTGTACGACAACAATTGATCTATGTCGTCGATCTTCTGGCGATATACACGGCTGTCCGCCACTCCGATCCAGACTTTGTGGTTCACTGTTTTTTTGCTGTACGGATCGACGGAGTTTGCTGTCCACACCCGCGTCGGCGTCGTGCCCACCTGTTCGGTGCCGCCCGCAGTGCAGCCGGACAGGCTCGACTGCGACTCTTCAACCAGCGCCTTGGTGTCCGGCATCTTGATCTTCGACCAAGTTTTTGCGTTGCCTTGACGCACGTACAAAAAGCCGTCGATGTTCACCGATTCGCTGACCTGCGGCTTGCCGTCATTCAGCATGGTCATGGTCACCCGATACGGCACTTTTGGGTCAGGCACGGTGGCTTTGATCAGAGCCGTGCAGCTCGCATCGGCGGCAAATGCGCTGCCGACAAAGCCTGTGGCGAGCGTGGCCGCGATGGCGATGCGTAGTGGTTTCAGAAGCATGATAAAGTTTTCCGATTGAGCGAATGATGTAGCAATGCATCATCAGACGGAAACCATCGACCGATTGCGGCATTGGGTTACGAATACGTCCGCTTTGGCCCGATCAACTTATGAACGAAAGCCCCAAAGTAATTGGGCTTAGCCGTCATTTGGCTAAATAGTTGACTTCATGAACAAATAAGGCCTTAGCCCTTATTGAACGGCACTTTCTAGCAATAGCTGAAGCTTCGCTTCAACTTCGCGACCGACACACACCCGAACCGCAACACGGCACATTTTGCTACGAACAACGTCGCCGAGCGCCAGCAAAATAGCGACTAAACATCATCGGCGCATCCGTCTGGATCGCAAGCAAAAAAGGTACTCATGGTCAGTACATGGAGCCAGATTACGGCGGCGTTGGCGGCCGAGTTTTCTGACATTCCGAATCTGGCGGACTGGGTTCGCATCACCGTTCGGCTGTCGCTGACCGCTATGCTTGGCGCGTTGCTCGGCATCGAGCGCGAAGCAAAAGGCAAGGCTGCCAGCGTGCGTACGCACATGTGGGTGGCGGTCGGCTGCGCGATGTTCGTGCTGATTTCGCAAATGTCCGGCACCTCCAACGCCGACCTGACGCGGGTGATTCAGGGCATCATCGCAGGCGTCGGCTTTCTCGGTGCCGGCACGATTTTGAAGAGGCGTGATGAGGAGCATGTGCGCGGTCTCACCACGGCGGCGGGCATCTTCATGACGGAGGCTATCGGCGTCGCGGCAGGGTTGGGACGCGAAGCCACCGCGCTGTTCAGCACCTTGCTGGCGCTCGCGATTTTCGCCATCGCGCCGCGCATCGTGAGCTGGTTTGAGAACAAGTAATAGGCACCTCTAGCGTCTATCTACCTGACCGCGCCGTCAGGCCGAATTAGTAAACTCCCGGCGACCGGCGACCGGCGATTAGCCGTCAACCATTTCTACCCACTCGCAGCTTCAACGTGAACACACCCTTCTTCAACGCTTTCCTCCGCGCCTGCGTCTGCGCGGCCACCGTCTTCGCTGCCGTCGGCGCGAACCACGCCGCTGCGCAAACGCCAGTGCGTCCCGAAAAAGCGAAGGCCGCCGCGCTGCCGCGCGCCGATACCCCCCCCGCACCTGCCCCCGAGCGGGCGGACAAAATCATGACGATTGCCGAGTTGCGCGCGTGCATGACGCTTGACCAATCCAACAAGAAAGCCGCCGCCGAAATTCTGCAAGAGCAGGACAGCTTCAGGCGCGATCAGGACGCAGTTAAAGCCGAGCAGTCCGAGGTGAGCAAGGCCGACGAAGAGGTTCGCGCGCGCTCAGCAACGATTGTGACCGAGCGCGACGCCGCGTCGGCGCTCGTTTCTGCATTAACAGCAAAAGCGCAAGCAGCCAAAACGGACGCCGAGAAGGCCGAAGCCGACGCAGAGCGCGTGAAGCTCGTCGAGCGCAGCCGCCTGCTTGAGCAAAACATAGACAGTTTTAACGCGTCGCAACAGACGCTGCGCGACCGCGTTAGCGCGTTGAACGCGCGCATCGACGCCATCAATCAGCGCAACAAAACCACTAATGTTCGCGTCGAACCACAACAAAAACTGATCGCGGAATGGCGCGACCAATGCGGCGGTCGCCGCTTCCGCGAAGAAGACGAAATCGTGATTAAAAAAGAACTGGCCGCCGCACCGTAACTACGCTGTTCGGTAGTAAGCCTCGACCTTGCCCTTAAGCTTGATCGTCAGCGGCTGCCCCTTGCGATCCCGCGTCTTGCCAACCGGCACCTTCACCCAGCCCTCGCTGACGCAGTATTCCTCCACATCATTGCGCTCTTTCTCGTTAAAGCGAATGCCGATGTCACGCGCGAACGCTTCAGCATCGTAAAACGGGCTTTTCGGATCGGCAGACAAGCGATCAGGAAGCGGAGGCAGCGCAGGTGGGGAAGGTTGCGGAGGTAGAGCGACGGAATCAGTCATCAGAGGTAACGGGCGATTAGCGAGGGTGCGTAGTTTCCCAGAAATCGCCGTGTGAAGAAAATCTTTGCAACGCCCGACGATGCGATGTCGCGTCAACTCAGCTCCCCATCAGACGTTATTGGCCTACGCTCCGCTCAATCACCAATTCCCCGAAAGGTATACACCCCATGATCTCCCGCCGCAGTACGGCCACCTGCCTCGTAGCCGCAACTCTGTTTAGCATCAGCGCCGCGTTCGCCCAAACGTCCGCTGCTCCAGCGCCAACCGCTGCACCCGCTGCAGCCGTGGCTCCAAAAGCAATGCCAGTTAACGCCACTCCTTCCGCCCCTGTCGCACCCGCAGCCAAAGGCGAAAAGCAGGCCACCGCCAAACCCGGAAACACAAACAAACAATTCACCGCAAAAACCGCAAAATCAAAAGAATGCTCGCTTAAAGCCGACGAGAAAAAACTCAAAGGCAAAGCGCGTCAAAAATTCCGCGCAGAGTGCAAAAAGGCAGCGTAATCTGCTCGCGTTGGGCGCAAAGAAAAAGCCGGGAAGCCCCGGCTTTTTTGCGTTGACGAGACAGCGACGAAGCGACGCTAAATCAATTTGATGACCCCGCTGTCGTATGCGTCACGAATTCATTGAGGAGCGCGGCCGATTTCCGTAGCCTCTCTGTGAGCACCGCGTTCGAACAGTTGCCCATTTCCACCATGATTAATTTCGGTGGCGGGCCAAACCGATGCGCCAACGCGAGAAAGTCATCGTCCTTGGTGATAATCGTGAAGTCGTGTTCCTTCGTATATTGCCAGATATCCGAGTCGGGCGTTCGCAGCATGTCGACGTCGGCCACGTGAATCGTGCCCGGAAATACGTCAAGCAATTTAGGGACGAGGCGACGAGAAAGATTCTCGTCAAGCAGCAGCTTCATGCGGCCGCTTTGAGGCTCACAATCCGGTTTTGACTGTCCGCTGCGTAAGCAAGACAGGTGTAAATATCATCGAGCGTTAGCTCAGGATAGTCCAGCAAAATCTCGTCGTTGGTCATGCCGGACGCAAGCCAGCCCAACACATCAGCCACCGTGATGCGCATACCTCGAATCGTCGGTTTTCCCGAACGAATCAGCGGATTCATAGTGATGCGATCTTGGTAGTCCATGGCTTTCTCGCAGAGTTGCGCACAAGCTTGATTGTAAATCCGAGTGCCGCACAAACGCACTCAACACCAGAACTCAACCTCGTTTGAGAGTCGTAACTCGATAAACGCTTTGAAGCCTTTGTTCAGCAAGCGGCAAAGCCTCCATAACAGGTTGACGCAGCGCCTCAACCGCCGCAAGCCGTTCTTCCACCGGCCGCGACAACCAATACGCCACATCGCGCACGTCGTCGTTCGCTTCGTGCAACGTGGTTTTGCGGATTACTTTTGCGATGGCCTTGCTGCATTTTTGCATGCGTAGAGAGCCGCGACAACGCCCAATGCGCACATTACGAAGAACCTAAGCGGCCCGCTTCAACGGCAAGTTCGCACCGCGCTGTCTGACCGACAAAACCTCGATACCAACCAGATGACCTTCGGCGTCGTAGTCGCCCATCACGCCGGATTCAATCTCCCGCGTCACGACAATCTTTGCGTTTGAAATTTCAAAGTAGGCTGCGTCTGCAACAGGATCAAATTCGAGTTTCATACGTTTTTCAGCTTCTTAAGCTCAATAATCAACGCCGGAACATCATCACGAATGATGCTCCACAGCGTGTCGTTGTCGAGACCGAGATAGCCGTGGGCAACGCGATTACGCACAGCAATAATTTGCCGCCAATGGATTTGCGGCATCGTCGCGCGAATTGCTTCAGGAATCTGGTTCGCAGCTTCGCCGATGAGTTCTAAGTTACGCAGCGTGGCATCGTAGTTGAGCCCGCTGGCGACAAAGCGCGCTTGATCAAAACCGTCGGTGTAGAGCGTCACTCGATGCGCGAACTCTCGCATGTCGTTGATGTAGAGCCGCCATGATCGTTCAGACACGAATTCGATCTCGCTCTACGAACGGCCTGAGTTCTTTGCGCAGCGCTTTCTCAGTCACCAGATCGACCGGCATTCCTATCGCATCTTCGATAGCGAACTGGACGCCAAAGTAACGCGACGAAGTTGCAGGCGCATCAAACTTCACCAGCACGTCGATATCGCTGCCCACATGCAACTCATCACGCGCCGCCGAGCCGAAGAGCGCAAGCTCGCTCACGCCGAACTGCCTTTGCAGTTGCGGCTTAAGCTTTGTCAGTACCGATAGGGCTTGGTCGCGAGTCATCTGCGTACTATACGCAAAGGTTCGTTAGTTGCACAGTTCACGCCAGCGACATGTGTACGAACGAAAGGCTCAAAGCCCGAACTATTGAGCAGCACCGTCGTTGCAGGATGGCCGCGATTGCCTGAAGGTAGTCGAGGCACTTTTGGGACGCACGAATCTCAACCCGAATTTGTATCTACAGGTGGCGAGCGCAACGCCTCAACGTCCGCGTGGTCTTTAATGCGCCCCGTTGCCAATTTGTTTCGGATCAAATCATCCACCGAAATCACTGGCAACCTGAGATCACCAATCTCGAAATGGACTTGATTTGCAAAGGCCTCGGCGAACGTGATTCCGTCAATTGTGGTCAGCAAATCGATGCGCGCGGGCGGGTAGCCCAACTGCACCATCGCTTCGGGCTCCAGAAAGTCCTGCGCCTCAACGCCAAGCGACGCGAACCCAAACGCGTCAAGCGTGTGAATCAAACGTGCAACATTGGCAGATTCGGGTCGCACCCAAAGGTCAAGATCACCCGTGTAACGAGGGCGCCCATGCATCGCCAGCGCATGGGCGCCGACTACGAGGAATTCAACCTTGTTTGAGAGTAGTAACTCGATAAACTCTTTGAAGTCTTTGTTCAGCAAGTGGCAAAGCCTCCATAACTGGTTGACGCAGCGCCTCAACCGCCGCTAGCCGCTCCGCCACCGGACGCGACAACCAATACGCCACATCGCGCACGTCGTCGTTCGCTTCGTGCAGCGTGGTTTTGCGAATTACTTTTGCGATGGCCATGGAACATTTTCGCACGTGGGGAGAGTGGTGGCAATGGCGCAACGTGACACGAAGCGCGCACTTTCGTCACCTGCTATTTTGCGAGGCTTGAACCATAACCCCTACGGGGAGCGAATGGGTAGGGCGGACACCCGAAGGGGTTCCGCCATCGTGGCGATCACGGCTACATTCGGCGGAACCGCAAGCGTTCTGTCCTACGCGGGCTACGTCGCTAAGCGCATTCAAGTCGATCAAATCTCTTTACCCTGAAAGAACGCACGCACGGGGCCATCCGCTGAAACTGTAATTATGAGCGCCTGATTGTCGACAGCCAGCGAGAAAGCTTGCGCTGACCATTGACGCGACCCGCCCAATGATTTGCTGATTTTTTTAAGCCATTTACTACCGGGATTGAGCATCGCCCCCACGCACTCCACATTTCCACAAGAATCGACCACTATCGCGCCATCCTTTTGTGCAGCAATGTGCGCAAAGGTCGAATGAATCGCTGGGCTAAGTACACACATAGCGGGTGGCCTAATCGCGTTACCTACTGTTAATTTTTTGGTGAAATTGCAATTCGCTGCGGTCTTCATTACCAATGTCGCGCCAATGCCAACCGGACTTAGGATATGAGCGGCAATCTTTAGGATTGACCGGATAATCTGACTTCGATCCTCGTTTACATCGCCAAAAAAATTCTCAATGTAATCTTCAACCAGATACTCGTACTGATACCTTCGTCGAGCCCAGTGCCCGTGTCTGCATTGAAATACGCCGTCCCAGTTGAATAGCGTCAGAGAGCCACTTTCGTCGCGATGCACGATTGAGAGCTCACGGTTTGTGACCTTCGTGGGAGGCTGACGCGATTCTTTAAACATGACTTGATCACGAAGAAAAAATAGATCGACCTCCGACGCTAAAGTGCCTTGTCTCGTACGCCAGAGGTGCGCCCTCACGGCCAAGATGACGAGAAAAGTTGTTCGTCCATCAGCCAAACTCCTCCCGAGCCCAATATCGATGTCTTCCGCTACAACATCGAATTCGCGCTTTAACAGTTGTAGAAGGCCGTTGTCGCTGCTAGCAATTATGGATCCGTAGCTGTAGCGCCGCTGCTCGTGGACGGGCGAAGCATAGGCATACGCGACTTCCCGTACGACGGTATCGCGTAGATTGCACGGGTCATTTACGTAGCCGAGGACGTCTAACTGCGCCGAGATATACGCCAACAGGTGCGGTGGCAGTTGTGGTGGCAGTTGCGCCATAAACGCTACCCCTGTTCAGAACAAGACTGGCAACTAGAACAACTGGTGCCAGAGCAGTCGGCAAAATCAGTCTCAGTCGTTGGGAAAAATTGAAGCGTTAGGGCCTTCGTGTTCGCGCTGGCTTCCGCTAGCGCTCGTGCGTCGTCTGCGCCTCGAAGACCAAAATAAGGAAAATGATGAAGGAAGCGCCCGAAGAGCGTTTCGCAGTCTCGCGCGTATTGGCGAGTGTCCAAAATATGCTGGTGCCAGTACTGATCGGCTAGCTTTGTAGGCACTAACGGCGTTTCGCTCGCAAACATGAACTGCAGCGTGAGGTGCTGACGATATTGCTTTTCCGCAAGACTGACTTTTTCGTGCGACCACCCAAGTCCATGTTCAACGTGCGTGAGTTTAAGTCTCACAAAAGTAAAGTCTATGAGGTCTAGTTTGGCCTGGAACTCCGTTACTGAAAGTTCATTCAACTTCATGATTTCTCCTTGAGTTAGATGCTGTTTACCTTCACCAAGTCTAATGACTTTCCCGCAAAACCGGCGTCCCCGATTTCCCCACCAAAAAATCCAGATCCGCCCCCGTATCCGCCCCAAGCACATGATCGATATAAAGCTTCCAATACCCACGATCCAGCGGCGGGTTCGGCGGCGTCCAGCCCTCGCGGCGGCGCGCGAGATCAGTGTCTGATACTTCCATCGAAAGCTTGCGGCCTGCGGTATCCAGCGTGACCCAGTCGCCGGTCTGCACGAACGCGAGCGGGCCACCGGCTGCGGCTTCGGGCGCGGCGTGTAGTACGACAGTGCCGTATGCGGTGCCGCTCATGCGGGCGTCACTGACGCGCACCATGTCCGAGATGCCTTTGCGTAGCACTTTCGGCGGCAGCGGCATGTTGCCGACTTCGGCCATGCCGGGGTAGCCTTTCGGGCCGCAATTTTTGAGCACCATCACGCTGTTTTCGTCGATGTCGAGCGAT
>JAYVNO010000012.1:0-7725 GCA_043758415.1 Burkholderiales bacterium | reverse complement strand
AGCTCGCGCCGATGCCAAAAATCACCCCGTCAGCGATGGTGTTGCCGCTGATTTCCGCGTCGGACATCCGGAAACTGACGTTCTGGTTTGTACTGAGTGCGACCGAACCAACATAGGCGGTTCCCGTCTTATTCGATATGTTGTTGCGAATTTTGATGCGCTCGATGTCAACTGTATTGTTATTAGACAAATTCAGTCCGCAAGGCGTTACGTCGGTGCAAGTATTACCCGCAATTACGAGGTCTCGCAGCAGCGTAGCGCCGGCCACACCAAAAATATTTGCACCAGCCGCTTGGCCCCCGGCGCTCGGGTCGCCCGTCAGCGTGTTGTTGGAAAGGTTCCAGCGGTTGCCATACACGTTGTTCGCATTCGCTATGCGGAGGCCAGCATCCCTTACGCTGGTACCGGCCACACTACTCGCGGCGCTGTTGCCTGTGACGGTCAAGTCAGTCGCATAGAACTCCGAAGCGCCCTGCACGTCGAGCCCCCCCTGCCCCTGACCCGCCGAATTGTTCGTGAAGCGCGTGTTTGCAACGGACACAACGTTTCCGTTTCGAATCGACATGCCGCCGCCAAAGCCGCTATTGAGCGCGGTGTTGATCGGATCTCGAGCACCGGTCGCTTGATTGCTGCTGAATTCACTGTTGGCAATCGTCACACTCTGCGCGTTGCGAATCACGCCGCCGCCGAAGTTGTCCGATTGATTGCCAGTCACGATCACATTATTCATGACGATGTGCCCGACGTAGCCGGAGCTTGACCCTAGCGCGAGCGCGCCCGCACCGCTCGGGGCCGTGGTTGAGCTGCCGCGCAGTCCCTTGTTGTTGGTAAACGAGACCGTGTTGAGCGTCAGTGACGGTCGCGCTTGTGGCACGGGATTGGTGGACACGCTGGTGTTGCGGCTGGTGTACATGCCCAGCGCGCCGCCGTAACCAGGCCCCGTTGCATTGCCGTCGCTTACGCAGTTGGTAAATGATGCGTACGAAATCGTCAGCGACTCACGCGAAAACAAGCAGCCGCCCGCATTGGAAACCGTGCGTCCATTGGCGAAAGCAAGCCCGAAGATGGCGACGCGCGTGTCGGTCGCGTTGTCGCCATCACTGACCACCATCATGCGTCCATCAACAGCAGCATTCGTGAGTAAGCCACCATCGAGCGTAATCGCGGGCGCTAGCGTAGTGCCGACGAAATTACCGTTAATGGTGAGTGGTCGCGAAATCACCAGCGCTGAGGTGAAATTGGGCGTTACCACACCCAAAGTGTTTCGAAACACTGCCGGCGCCTCGCTCATCAGCTTTGACACATTGACGTTAATCGTTCCCGTCAATCCGGTGCTGAAAACGATCACGTCGGGGTAACCATTCGGCACGGAGACGTTGCTCTCCGAATCCCCCGCCACACATCCATTCGCCCCGCCGACCGCGAGGTCAAGGTTCGCCGACGTAATCGCCATGCGCAGCGTGCATTTCGATGCGGCGAGAGTGACCGGCGCACCGGCCACGTCAAAAATTGCGCCGGTTGCGTCGGGGAACACGTCGTCGAGCAGCGAGTTGACCGTGATCGTTGCCGCTTGACTCGTGCCGCAAGCGATGGCGGACGCGGCGATGATTGGCCGCCAGAGGTGAGTCCAGCGTTGCTGATTTTTCATGGGATACACACTCCGTTGGGTTGGTTTTGTTGGTTGGCCGAGGGCGCAGTTCATCGCCCGACACACGCGCCTTAAAGGCTAGTCGGAGATGTGTGTCGTGTCTCCTACCCGTTTAGGTGGGAGTTGCGGCGATTGAGCGGGCAACGGGCGGGTCGGCGATGGCCTAGAACTGTCTCAACGCTGGATTACGCGGCTTTCGTCGTTCCTGCGAGTGCGCCCGGCTGATCTTGTGTAAGCTTTATCTCAGCCGACCGACAAAGACGCTAAAACTAGAGCTATGGCAGCCCATGCTGCCGCGACGAGATCAAAATGAAATCAAAAATTACATTGTTAGTGGTCATTGCCGCTGCAATCGGGGCGTTTTTCTACTTTGACTTGGGGCGTTTTTTAAGTCTTGATGCATTCAAGGCGCAGCAGGCGACGCTCGCGGGCTTGGTTGCTGCAAACCCATGGCAGAGCGCGTTGGCGTTCTTTGCTGCGTATGTGGCGGTCGCAGCCTTGTCGTTACCCGGCGCGGCGCTGATGACGCTGCTCGGCGGCGCGATTTTTGGGTTCAGCACGGGTTTGGTGCTGGTGTCGTTCGCCTCAGCGGTCGGCGCGACATTGGCGTTTTTCTCATCGCGCTTTTTGTTGCGCGATTGGGTTCAGAGCAAATTCGGTGACCGGCTGAAGCCGATCAATGATGGCGTGGCCAAGGACGGGCCGTTTTATCTATTCGCGTTGCGACTCGTGCCGCTGTTCCCGTTCTTCGTGGTCAACCTCGTAATGGGCCTGACGACGATCAAGACTTGGCCGTTTTACTGGGTGAGTCAACTGGGCATGTTGGCAGGCACCGCAGTGTTCGTCAACGCGGGCACGCAGCTGGCGCAAATCAGCTCGTTAAAAGGCATCATTTCTCCTGCCATTCTCGGCTCGTTTGCGCTGCTCGGCATCTTCCCGATCATCGCGAAAAAAATTCTTGATGTGCTCAACGGTCGCAAGGTGTACGCACGCTTTGCCAGCGTCAAACCGAAATCGTTTGATCGCAACGTAATCGTCATCGGCGCGGGTTCAGCGGGCCTCGTCACTAGCTACATCTCGGCCGCCGTGAAGGCCAAAGTCACGTTGATCGAAAAGCACAAAATGGGCGGTGATTGCTTGAACACGGGCTGCGTTCCTTCTAAAGCACTCATCAAATCGGCCAAGCTGTTATCGAACATGAAGCGCGCGGAGGAGTTCGGCTTCAAGAGCGCAGCCGCGGAGTGGAACTTCGCCGATGTGATGGAACGCGTGCAACGCGTGATTCGCGAAGTGGAGCCGCATGATTCTGTTGAGCGCTACGGACAGCTCGGCGTGGAATGCCTGATCGGTACGGCAAAAATCGTGTCGCCGTGGGCTGTGGAATTTACGGCTGCTGACGGCGCAAAGCAAACATTAACCACCAAGAATATCGTAATCGCTGCGGGCGCACGGCCTCTCGTGCCGCCGATTCCGGGGCTTGCGGAATGCGGTTACCTCACCAGCGACTCGGTGTGGAATTTGCGCGAATTGCCCAAGCGCTTGGTAGTGCTCGGTGGCGGGCCGATTGGCTCCGAATTGACGCAATGTTTCGCCCGCTTCGGCGCGCAGGTGTCGCAGGTGGAGATGGCACCGCGCATCCTCGTGCGCGAAGACCCTGAAGTGTCGGAACTGGTCGCCAAGGCCTTCAAGAAAGACGGCGTGGCCGTGCTGACCGGGCACAAAGCCAAACAGGTGCTCGTTGAAAACGGCGAAAAAGTTTTGCTCTGCGAATTCAACGGAGCGGATGTGCGGTTGCCGTTTGACCAGATTCTGGTGGCCGTCGGGCGCACCGCTAACGTAGCCGGTTACGGCCTTGAAGAACTCGGCATCCCAACGCGTCCTAACAAAACCGTCGAGACCAACGAATACCTGCAAACGCTGTACCCCAACATCTACGCCTGTGGCGATGTCACTGGGCCATACCAGTTCACGCATGTGGCCGCGCATCAGGCCTGGTATGCAGCGGTGAATGCCCTCTTTGGGCGATTCAAAAAGTTTAAGGCGGATTACCGAGTGATCCCTTGGGCGACGTTCACCGAGCCCGAAGTCGCGCGCGTCGGACTGTCGGAGTCAGAAGCCAAAGAGAAAAACATTCCGCACGAGGTCACGGTGTATGGTCTCGATGACTTAGACCGCGCCATTGCCGACAGCGAGGCGCACGGCTTCGTTAAGGTGATCACCGTACCGGGTAAAGACACGATCCTCGGCGCGATGATCGTCGGTGACCATGCAGGCGACATCCTGATTGAATTTGTTACCGCAATGAAATATGGCTTGGGTCTGAACAAGATTTTGGGCACGATTCACACCTATCCGACGCTGGGCGAGGCGAATAAATACGCGGCGGGCGTGTGGAAGCGGAACCATCAGCCGGTGAAGTTACTCGAATGGGTGGCAAAGTTTCATGCGTGGGAGCGGGGTTGATATAGGTAGGGTGGGCAACTTGTAGCCCACGCGTGCAGTTTAGGGGGCAATGCCCACGCCGCAGAGACTCCAGTGTTACGTGGGCAACAAGTTGCCCACCCTACGCACCACGCATCAGGTCACTAGTAGATTGTCACGAAAGAAATCAACAATGAAAAAATTAATTCAACTCATCGCGGGTACGGCGCTTCTCGTCGCCTCCTCTGCCTTCGCCCAATTCGATCAGTCGCACAAGGCGTTTGACGACCTGCTGAAAAAACACGTCACCTACATCACCAATGGCAGTGCGTCGCAAGTTTCCTACGCGGGCTTTTCGAAAGATCGCGCCGCGTTGAAGGTCTATCTCGACGCCGTCTCGGCGGTGCCCGAGGCGACCTACAAATCGTGGAACAAGAACCAGCAACTCGCTTTTTTGATTAACGCCTACAACGCGTACACCGTCGAGTTAATTCTCACCAAGTACCCGAATCTCAAATCCATCCGCGAAATTGGCGGCACCTTTAGCAAACCGTGGTCGCTGAAATTCTTCAACCTGTTCGGCAAAGAAACCAATCTCGACAACATCGAGCACGACATGATCCGCGCCGAGGGCGTGTTCAATGATCCCCGCATTCACGTAGCCGTTGTTTGCGCCTCCATCGGCTGCCCGATGTTGCGCAATGACGTGTTCACCGGCGACAAAATAGACGCGCAACTTGAGGACGCAATGAATCGCTTCTTCTCGGATCGCTCACGCAATCGCTACAGCGCTGAATCGAAAAAACTTGAGGTGACGAAGCTGCTCGACTGGTACAAAAAGGACTTCACCAAAGGCTACAAAGGCTTTGCTTCGGTCGAAGCCACACTCGGCAAATACGCCGAGAAACTGGCGGATGATCCTGCTGCTCGCGCCGAAATCAAAGCGGGCAAAGTGGCAATCACTTATCTGGACTACGACTGGAATTTGAACGACAAGAAGTAGCAACGGCTTTGGATTCTCTCGGTCAAACGGTTTTTGAAACAACGGACCTGCCTGCCCCAGCTCCTGCGCAAAAACCGCCGCCAGCAGGTGGCCGTACGGTTGGTGTTGCCAACGCGAATCCGACCAACCTGATGAAGCCTATCGTCCTCATACTGTTCGCGCAAGAATACGACGATCTTGCGCTGGCACCGCTTGAGGCGCAGCAAGGCGAATACGAATTCGTCCGCGAGGGCTTTGACCTGTTTACCTTCCCGGAGAACGCACGCCTTTTGTGGTTTGACGCAGAGCGGTTTGTGACCAAACTGGCTCATAAATATCGTGATCGACGCGTCGCTGCGGTCACCTCAACGCAAGAGCAATTCGGCGCGCTCACCGCCAGCCTGCTTGCTGTTAAGCTCGGCTTGCCCGGTACCCCCCTCAAGGCGTTGCTCACCGCGCAACACAAATATCTGGCGCGACAAATCCACCGGGAACACTTGCCTGAGCATGTACCGCCGTTCTGCGCTTTTCGCTATGATGCGGATGTTTCGAAGGCGGTCACAATCGATTATCCGATCTTCGTAAAACCGGTTAAAGCAGCGTTCTCGGTACTAGCAAAACGTTGCCCGGACGAAGCCGCGTTGCGCGAGCATTTGAAGTTCCGCGTATGGGAAAAAATTATCATCAAACGGCTGACCTGGCCGTTTCGTCGAGTCTCGTCGCGGCACATGAATTGCGAGATTGATGCCGATTGCTTCATCGCGGAAGGCTCCGTGGACGGCGCGTTGCAGGTGTGCGTAGACGGCTATGCGCATGGGGGCGAAGTGCATGTGCTCGGAACGGTGGACTCGGTGATGTACCCCGGCACCACCTCGTTCATGCGCTTTGAATATCCGTCGCAGTTGAACGCGGATCACGTCGCGAAACTCGAGTTGGTTGCCAAACGTGCGGTGGAGGCGATTGGCTTCACGCACGGCTTGTTCAACGTTGAATTGTTTTTCGACCCGAAGAGCGGGCGCATTACGATCATCGAAATCAATCCCCGCATGGCGGGGCAGTTTTCGGATTTGTATGAACGCGTGGACGGCAAAAGTTTGTGGGCGCTGGAGCTCGAGCTGGCGCTTGGAAAAACGCCCACCTTCCCGCACCGCGAAGGAAAATTCGGCTCAGCGGCAAGCTTCGTATTCCGCGAATTTACCGATGCCATCAAACTGGCACCCCCGGCAGACGAACAAAGCTGGCTCACTCGAACCTACCCTGACGCGCGACTGTTCCTGGACCTTAAACATGCCACCTCGCGCGCACGCGAAACCAAGTGGCTTGGCAACTATCGCTATGCGCTCGTCCACATGGGCGGCACCGACCACGAAGACTTGATGGTGCGCTTTGGCAACGTGTCCAAGCATCTTGATTTTGACGGCACAGCGCTACCAGAAGCACCCTCCCGATGGCAAATATTGCGACGATCCTTTTAACCGCAACCGCTCTGGTTGTCGCGACCACACCCAGTGCGACGTTCGCTGCCGATCCGGTCTTTGCCAGCGCAACGCCGCCAGCGTCGATCCCGCTGTTTTCGATTCAACCAACGGGCGTACCGCCCAGAGACTGGGCCTTCCAGCCGATCAGAAATGCGCCGCACGCGACCAAATACGCGCTGGTTCGCGACGACGATTTGGGCACAACGGTACTTGAAGGATCGGCGAATGCGGCAGCGGGAGCGCTGATTTACCGCTTCGATGGCGATGCGCAAATCAACTCAATTTTGCGTTTCAAATGGAAGGTGGGCGGCTTGATTGCGAGCAGCGATCCTCGCACTAAAGGCGGCGACGATTATGTGGCGCGAATTTACGTGACTTTCGCCTTTGATCCCGAGCGAACCACGATCCGCGAAAAGACCGAAAATACCGTTGCGCACATGCTGTACGGCGAGACACTGCCACATGCTGCGCTTTCGTACGTGTTCACCCACAAAGCCGCACTCGGCACCATCATCACCAGTCCGTACACGCAGCGAGTGAAAAAGATTGTGGTCGACGCCGATCCTGCATCGGTTGGCAAATGGAAGAGCTTCACGCGCAATATTTACGACGACTACAAACGCGCTTTTGGCGAAGAACCGACACGAATTTCAGGCATCGCCATCATGGTGGATACCGACAATACCGGCGAGACGACGAGCGCGCGGTTTGGCGATATTTCACTATCGTCAAGGCCTTAGCTCGATGCAGCGCAACACGATCAAGGCATTGTTTCAAAGCAACAATCAGCACCACGATTGCCTGTTGCTGCGCCTAAATTACGCCCTGTAACTTCTTGCTGAATCGCCCTCAATACCTGGGCTACCAGCTATTTTTAGCGCAAGTCGACTTTATATATTTCAGCGGCGTAGGCCCTGAAAAACCTTGGTCAAGCCACAAAGCTGTATTAATCTTTCATCGTCAACGCTGCGTCCGCGCCGACGGCGATTCGCTCAAAAATGAACACTTTGTGCGAACGCCTTCGGGGCTGGACGCGGCCGTTCCTAAGTTCTCGCTTGACGGCTGCACCCATGGTTGGCAGCGACCCAGCTACTCGGATTAAGGGCACCTCTAATAATTCATTTGTGCGGCGCATTGTGTCGTCGCGCGGTGCTCGCAATCCTCACGTACCAGAGCGTACGCTGCGGTTGCTGCGC
>JAYVNO010000011.1:0-7799 GCA_043758415.1 Burkholderiales bacterium | reverse complement strand
CCGTGCCGATGCAACAGGTTGTACACCGAGGAGAGCGCCATCGGCTCCCCGCGCGCCTTCTCAAGAATCGGCTTCAACTGACCCACCACCAGAATGCCGCCCAGAGCTGCCCTTCTCGATGAAGGGCTTGAGCAGCTCAGCCTCGCGCTCTGGCGTGAAGTTCTCCCGGTGCCGCCGCCATAGAATCCAACCCCTTGAATGCTCGTGACATCATACATTTCCACCTTTTGACATGTGCTTATTCTTGCACTATTGATATGGAAATAGAATCACACCTGTCGTGGTCGGCGCGCGACATGAACCAATTCTGCCAACGTAAGCGTCCGAACGTCGCGCCAACTTCACCGGGGGCACTACCAGGTCGCCGATCCCCAGCTTCGCGCACCCGCCGACGTCAACGTCAGATCGTCGTCACCTGCCTGCCCAGTAGACGCTATGGGTCTGGCAGTCAGAGTGAACGTTACGCCACTCACGACAGCCGATAACGCGTAACGATTGTCGCGCGTTTGGCCGCCGGTTTTACCCAGGCCGCCGGTGACCAACCCGGTATACCCGCTGGCAACATCGGAGGTGTACGCGTTGCTGTTGAGGAAAATTTTCTCCTGAATGGTGGCCAGCTCCAGCAGTTCATTCTGTGCTGCTTGTCGACTGCCACGAACGACATAACGGGTGTAGCTCGGCAATGCAATGGCCACGAGAATGGCGATGATCGCAACCACGATCATCAACTCGATGAGCGTAAATCCTGACGCAAGGCGATCAGCGCAGCGTCTTCTGGTGACGCGTACCTGCGCTGACGCCCCGCCACTGCGCACGCGCGCCCACATCGGCTGTGCGTTATCGAACGTATTCATCATTGCCTCAAGAGCTGCCGCCATGACAACCGCCCCGCCTTGATTTTTTCGGCGGCTTCGGTGCACTGCGGGCCTTGACATGGGCAATTTGGGCCGGGACAGCCACAGCTTGGCCCAGGACAACCACACGTTGGTCCGGGACATGGCCCTACTGCGGAGAACGTCGAGGATGTCGGCACCGTACTGCTGGTGGTGACGGTTATGGTGCCATCGGTGTTTCTCGTGACGGTCGTGGTGATCGAGCTGCCGTCGGCGAAAAATGTCGTGGTCGTCGAGGAGCCGCTTCCGCTCGGTGGTGGAGCACCAATTGCTACGGCCGCCACCGTAGTGCTGCCTTCGATGCTGTAGGGCGTGCCCGGTGCGGGAGGCGTACACGTGCGGGCAACTGCCAGTGGATCGCAGGCGATCGGATTGTCGGACGCAATTTGCGATGCTGCGCCACTCAGATCCTGCGGTGGATTCGCAACCCAACCAGCGTCGGTCAGGCATTGGCCGTTAGGATGGTGCCAGAAGGTGGTGTACTGCGCCAGTTGATAACTTTGGCTGACGGCATCAATTTTCAATCGGTAGCCCATGCTCGGATCGCTAGCCACGTTCAGTTCGATTGCGGATTGCGGCGTGGTGCCCTTGATCACTTGAAAGGTGAGCGCTCCATTCATCCAAACGCCCGTGACTGTCGGCACTCCACCCACCAAGGTGATCGCCCCCGTACCCCTTTGCACACACCCCGTTTGGGTTGGCACCAGCCCCGCGCGAATGATGCCGTCACCGGCCCAATCCTTGGAGGCGAATGCATCCAATGGCATGGTGAAATAAAACTTATCGACGTCCGCGCGGGTATACGTCGGGAGTGCCGCCACCGTGAGGCCGTTCGTTGTGTTCACATTGCGCACGTTCTTCGGCACGCCGCTGCCGACCCCGAGGTATACCGCTGGCGAGAGCTTCTGGTTTGCGACCAGCACTTTGAACGACGTGCTGGTACTCGGAATGGGGTTAGCCAGATCAAATGCCAGAAGACTCGGTGCCAGCATGTTAACGCCGGTGACGTTGTACTTGTCGTCGTACTCGTGAACGTGGGTACTCTGGTTGCAAGTCGCCTTGTACAACCCTACTCCAGGCACACAGCCGCCGTAGTAGAGGTCGAAGTCAAAGTGACCGTTGGCCACACCCCCGGTCGTTGGCGGCGGCACCGGCGGTGGCGCGAGGTCGGGGTTGGTGTTGTAGAGCGCAATATTCAGTGACGCTAGCTGGGCGATGATCGGCTGCGAAAACAGACCCTGACCCAGATACCGGCTGACCGGTATGCCAGTGGGACCAGCTTGCGGGCCGGCGCCACTACTCGCGGTGACGCGGTCACTGTCGGTCAATAATCCGTCGCCGCTCAGGTCAAAGGCGGGCGTGGTGCCGCCGCCGCCGGTCAGATGATCGACTTCGTTCTGCCAGTTCACGCCCGGCGTTTGCGGCGCGGTATTGGTGACAGTCGGATTGGTGCCAGTGAACGAGAACCGACTATTGATCGTAAAGCCACCGTCACCCACCAGCCGCTCTCCTGCGGGCAATGTCAGTCGCCAGCCGCGCTGGGTGCCGTAGTCCACACTGTTGGACGAACTGACACGAACCGAGGTGGTAATTGCTCCTGAGGTATAAGTCTTGGCGGTGAGCGTCTGATCGACCAGCACCGATAACGGGACCGAGCCTGATGCGCCGGGTTTATCCCACACACCATACACATAGTCGCTGCTTACGTCAGCGGCGTCGGCAGCGGTGAACAGCCGACCGGTGCCAGCCACCACCATAATGCCGCCAAGCGGATGCAGCGACACCCCAGGTGCACCAGTAATGGCCCGCGCGGGTGAAGTCGCAACCAGCTTACTGGAACTCCAGCTTGCCGGGCTCGCAGAGCTCAGGTCAAATTTCCACAGATTGCCATCGATGTCGCCAGCATAGACATAGTCGGCGGTTCCGTTTTGGTCGATGTCAACTGCAACTGGACTCGATAAGCCGTTGGGATTGGCAGCAGTTCCGGTGGCACCGGTATCGATCTTTCGGATTAACGCACCGGTCGACAGATTGATCACATAGAGCACCGCCGCACCGTTGGCGCTGTTGTAGCCGTTGGCTGCGACTGCGACCCAGTTGCCGGTATTGGCCTTGAAAATGAGCGGCACGCCATAGGTGTGGCCGAGATCGGCGTACGACGCATCGGTCACATTGTTGACAGTTGACGGCGTAATCTCCCAAAGCGCTTTGTCGGCAGCGGCCTGGTCAGTCGCGGCGGTTGGCGACGTGACATCTAGGGCAAAGAGGCCCTTGCCGCCAGCACCGAGGCCGCTTACCAGCACCTTTTTGTCGACGCCTGAGAGTTTCACGTCACGAACATTGGGCGACGCATCGACCAGATACTGGTGGCTGTAAGGGTTAGCTTTAAGATTTCCGATGGTGGCCATCAACATCGACGGCGCATACGCGAACACTTCGGTGGCGGCGCTCGCGCCGGTGTTTGCCGCATCAAACGCGTGCAACATGCCGTCATTGGCCCCGACGAAGATGCGCTTTTCGCCCGTCGTGTAGCTTGCGAACGCGGGCCGCGAATGCACGATGTCGCCGAGCGTAGTGGCACCGCGGTTGCGGTAGCCGCCGGTCGGTGCCTCGTTACTGCGATCACCGCGCAGAAATGCGATCAGATTGGCACCCGCAGGTGCCGCCGCCGTCGTAAGCAACGTCTGTTGAGTGGCACCCAGCGACGCCCAAAGCAGCGGAATTTTGCTGCCGTCGGATTTCATGGTTCCGATGCGCCGACCGGTGTCCCAGTTTTGTGCGGTCACGGTGGACGCCAGCGTTGGCGTCCACCGTGGTGTCGCGTAATCGACGCGACCGGTGACAGTAATCGGGTAGGCGATCAGATCGCCCAGCCAAGTCGCACGCTGGTACTGCGCCTTGTAAACAGACTCTGTGCCACCGGTGACGCGAAAATTCGAGACTTCCATCTCGGCCACCCAGCCCGTTGGTTGATTGTTTGGCGTGAACACGGGCGCGGCGACCGACCCTGCGGTCAGACACAACATTGCGCCCATTGCCACAAACCGAAACGGCACACTATTTTTCATGGGTTCTCTCCACAGGAATAAATGCGGGCAGCGCATCACGCCGAGCCCGCGCAGCTCTCATCCGGCAGTCGCACCGCGACCGTCGTCTGCACGATTTTTGAACTTTCTTTGGCGGCCAACCCGCGCGCAGATACGCGAAACAGGTCAACTTTCGGACAGGCCGACCGAATCCGCGTGCCCACCGCCGCCGTCGAGCCAAGAGGTTGCTTGTTGCGTCCGATCAATTCGACGACGTAGCGCTTACTGCCGTCACCGGCGGACACCACGGAATTTGAATCGGTCCAGTCCATGGTCAGCGGATCAAGGCTATTGGTCGTCATGTAGCCCAGAGGATAGAGCTGTGGCGAAGCCGACGAATATGTCGTGAACCCGGTATGCGAGCGATTGCTTCCGGACGTGAGCCAGCTTTCGGCGTCGCTGATGGCCGACTCGGCCAGATTAAATGCAACGTTTTCGTACTGTGCGTTGGCTGCCAGCCGAAATTGGGTATTCGAATTCACCGACATAACCACCGCCAGCATGGCGATCCCGAGCATCAACATGACGACCACAAGCAGCGCCACGCCACGCTGCCGCACGTGCGCAACCCGGAGGGAAAGTTCAATTTTCATCATGAAAAATTACCTAACGTCTCAACTGAACCGCGAACGAGTGAAGTTCACGCTGGAAGCCATCGGCGACGGTCACTACTTGGTCGCCCATCGTATAGGTTGAAGTGTTGGTGAAACCAGCATCGGGGCGCGAGGCACGCGTCAATAGCCAGACGCGCACAGAAACTGCCTTTTCCCAGTCCGCACTCGTCGCAACGTCATTGGCGTTGACATACCGCACGGTATCGGTACCCGCCGGGATGCCGTACTGAACCTGTATGTTTTCCACATTGCTTGCGATCAGCTCCGGCGTGAGGCTCGGCCCTGCACCCAGGCTCAATCGATACAGCGCGGGTACCAGCGGAGTCTCAGCGGCCGAGACGGTGTACGGGCTGATGTAGTACACACCGGTCTGCACCAGATAATCCTCGCTCGGAACCCGAACGACCGCTGGCACAGAAGCGCCGAGAAAGACGAAACCCTGCTCATAGGTTGAGCGAAAGTACATGCGGTCGGTCGCATATGCATTCACGGGTCGTGGCGACAAACGGCGCACCACGAGAATGTCACCGCGCACGCGTTCGCGTCCCGCGCCGCCATTCAGACACGAGCCCGAGTAAGGATTGGCATCATTGGCGCCACCTACCGGTTGTTCGAGCGCCGTGACAAAACCAGCACCGCAGCCGTAGTCAGTCGTGGCGGTGCCTCCGGTGGCGACGAAGCCGTTGGCCGCAAAATTGAGAAACCCGGCGTGTTGCAGCTCGCGACGCAGCAAGTCCACCGAGTAGCGACCGTTGGTGCGGTATTCGCCGTAATTGGCCGACACACGCTGCACTCCGCTCATCGTTACATAGCCGGTGCCGATGACGCCGATGACGAGCAACGCGAGCACGGTGGCGACCATCAACTCGATCAGTGTGAAGCCCGCATGCTGCTGGCGAGACGACGGTAAAACGTTAATTTTCATGGTGGTCGCGTGATCGCTAATGCGCAAAGAAAGAGCGCGATGCGGCGTACGCAAACGACTCGCTGGCACCGTTCGTGGCGTAGGCCTGCGCCGTGCGTCGGTCAACCCAGTTAATGGTGACCGTGTAGGTAAATGGGTTGCCTGCGGCAGGCGAGGTCACACTAAACGTTGAGCTCGGCAACCGCGCCGAGAGCTTCGTCTGCCACTCCGACAGATCAAATTGGGCGAGCTGGCTGCCGGTGCATGCCGCGGTTATGCACGAAGGCGCAGTCGTCGCGCTGCTGCCCGACTGCACATAGGCACCGGTTGACGCTGCAACCTTGTTGGCCTCCATGCGCTCCAGCAAGTCGGAGGCCAGCACCACGGCAGCGCTACGAAATTCTGCGGTCTTTTCAAGCTGCGTCGTCGCGCTCATCATGCGCGCTGACCCAAGCGTCCAGAACCCAACAAGAACCAGTGTGATGAGCACCTCAAGGAGCGAAAATCCGCCTTGTGGTTCCTGCCTGTGGTGACGACGTGGTTTTGACATGATTTACTGCTTTATCAGGGCAATGACGCCTGTGCTGGTGGTGGTGTGCTGGTAATTGGGTGGACTCGTCCAGGTACCGCTCAGGGTAAGTACCTTTGCTGCGCCTCCGACTGCACCTTGACTGCCGTCCGGCCTGAACGACAACCCTGTAGTGGATCCGGTCAAAGTGACGCTGCTGTCGAGTGCGGCGCGCGAGCGTAGCGGATTTGGACTGGCGTTGGAACTAACATCGCAGGCGAGGTCATCGTCAGCGTCGACACACACCTGCCAGCCTCCCGCCCAGTTCCCGGTCGGCACCGCGCATCCGGCGACCGCACACAGCAACACCGGGCGGTTGCGGCGAATGGCCTCGCTGCGCGCGAACTGCAAATCGGTAAAAAGTTGGCCGCTGACGCCCCGAAGCCGACTGTCGCGCACGAATGCAATCATCGACGGCGCGGCAATACCCGCCAATATGGCGACTACCGCAATGGTAACCATCACCTCAACCATCGTAAATCCATCCACCCGTCTGTTCATTATCGTTTCTCCGACCGCGAAGTCACCACTGTGCCAAATTACACTTCCGCGTTGCTAGTGATAAAGGCAAATTCTGTGCCGACGTAGCCTCGTAGCTCCAGCGAGGTGATGCGCTTACTTGCATTTCATTCTGCGCTGCCCACTCAAATACGCTAACCGTGCAATGTTCGGTGAGCGTACGCTGGGCGCACAGCTTCGGTTTCGCCCCTACTGACCAGCGGTCACGTTTACGCGACAGTCGGCGCGCCGACGTGCCGGACTATGTCACGGGTCTCCTGACGAAGTGACGTAAAGCGCAGAAAAAACCCGCACCGGCGCACACGCTGCCGCCAGTCGAGCGAAATACGAGTAGCGTCAGCGTCTGGTTGAAAACCCCATACGATAAAAGCAAAGTCCGCTGTAACGGTATGTGTCGATTCCTGATTAGGTTGTGTCGTCACGAGATTAGGAGCCAGATCACCATGCAACGAATCTGCACTGCTGCAACAAATGAGGCCGCACGCTTTGCGTAGCGTGTCGCAATCCCTCGCCAGCGCTTGATATGCAAGAACGCATTCTCGACAAGGTGGCGATGTTTGTAGGTGTGTTGGTCAAACGCTCGTGGCTGTTTGCGATTGCGTTTCGGCGGGATCACGGGCTCAATGTTGCTGTGAACTGCGGCCGCAATGATGGCGTCGGTGTCGTAGGCTTTGTCGGCCAACAGTTTCTGCGCGCTGATGCCCTCTACAAGGGCCGCAGCTTGCGTACAGTCAGCGGTGGTACCGTCTGTAACAATAATTCTGACCGGCATACCATGCGCATCCACGGCCAGATGTATCTTGGTGTTAAGCCCCCTTTTGAGCGGCTCAAAGCTTTGTTACCGCCCCTTGCACCTGCGGCGTGGGGATGCACTTTGCAGTGACTCGCATCAATCATCAGCCACTCAAAATCAGGCTCTTTAACCACCTGCTCCAGCAGCGACTCCCAGACTGCGGCGTCGCGCCATCGACAGAAGCGGCGCTGCGTGTTTTTCCACCCGCCGTAAGCGGCGGGAAGGTCGCGCCAAGGCGCTCCTGTGCGCAATATCCAAAACACTGCATTCAGAAACTCACGGTTGTTTACGGCGATGCCTCCCCAGACGCCTTCACGACCGGGTAGATGCGGCTCAAGCAGCGCCCACTGTGCGTCCGACAAATCGTGTCGTCGAAAGTCTTCAGCCATAACCCAGCCTTTCAATCAAAGGGAGTATTATGT
>JAYVNO010000010.1:0-7813 GCA_043758415.1 Burkholderiales bacterium | reverse complement strand
CGGCTGCAAATCCGCCGGCCCGGTGCATATTTCGCCTGTTTTTTGGGCAATATCTCGATATTGCCGCTGCAAAACAGTCAAAATCTGCCCTCGGGCGGACGAATTTTCGCTACGATGTTTCAAACCCGACAGACTCCTAGTCGCCCGCACCGATGCGCTTGAGCTCCACCACGTCAGCGGTTTCCTGATGCATGTGCAGCAAGCGACCGTCCACCACGGCGCCCACCTGCATTTCCAGCGTGCGGTAGCTCACATCCCCCGTGATGCGCGCGTTGGGCAGAAGTTCGAGGTATTCGCTGGCGTAAATCGGGCCGTTTACCGAGCCGTCTACCACCACGTGGGAAACGCGAATTTCGCCATCCACGATGGCTTTTTCACTGATTACCAGTGTTGATGGACCGCCGTTTGACGAATGAATGTGGCCTTTGACCCGGCCATCCACACGCAAGCCACCGATAAAATCGATGTCGCCTTCAATGGTGGTCGACGCGCCAATCAGGCTGTCGATCTGCTTCTGCGGTACGTGTTGTTTTTTGCGGCCGAACATGGCGGTCTCCTTGGTTAGGAATGGGTACTTCTAGAAATTCGCTTTTTCGGGATGAAGTGCAAGGCGCGTGGCGCGGAGCAACCGGAATGTACTTTTGGGTACATGAGGACTGCGAGCACCACGCAACGCAGCAATTCGCCCGAAAAACGGATTTATTGAAGTACCCTAGAGCTGAATGGATTGTTGCGCTTTAGGCGTTGCGCTGCCCGTGGGAAGCACTCGCATCTGAAGCGTTTTGAGCTGCGCATTCGCGGGCACGTTGAACACGCCCTCAACCCGCTGATACGTCTTGAAATCGAGCCCTAGCGAGGGTAGCAGATCAGGCTGTTCCTCGGGCAAATTAATGTTTACCCGCCTGTTGTCCGTGTCCATCACCACGGTGGCAATCAACGTGATGCGGCCCTTGAACGGCGATTCGGCGTTGCCCTGCACGACGAGCGCGCGGAACCGGTAGGTGCCCACGGTGTCGCGCTCAGCTTGCAGACGCTGCACCGCGAGGCCTTTTTTCGCGCCGTCGGTGTTGCCCATTAGTTTCTCGAAAAACGCGGCTTCTTCTTTGAGCTGCGTGTTTTCCTGTTGCAGCAAGATGATCTGCTTGGACAGCACATCCTTCGCGCCGATCGCCATCTGCGCGTTATTAGTTAGTTCAATGGAGTCGCGTTTGAGTTGCTCGTTCTCAGTACGCAGCGTGGTCGCCGTGGTGGTCAGTTGCTGCTGCTCTTCTCGCACTTTGCCGACGTTGAAACCGGCAAAAATTCGTCCTGCGTCAAAGCCTCCGTAAAACAACCCAACCAGCACCAGCGCAGTCACGGCGAGGATCGTGCCTTTGACCTTCCACGACCAATGCGTGCGCACCGATAGCTTCGGCGCAGAGATGCCAAAGCGGCGACGCAGCTCGGAGACGATGCGATCAGAGCGGAGGATGGCCATGCAGCGGTTTAGCTACGACTAAGGCGACAGCGGCAAGGTCAACAACCCCGCCGTTTCCGGCACGCCGAACATCAGATTCATACACTGCACAGCCTGTCCAGCAGCGCCCTTGACGAGGTTGTCCTGAACTACGAGCACCACCAGCGTGTCGCCGCCGTGTTCCGCATTGGGGCGATGAAGTGCCACGCGCAAGGTGTTGCTGCCGCGCGTTGAGCGGGTGTCGGGCATCGAGCCGAACGGCATCACGTCAATGAAGGGCTCATTTTTGTACGCATCAACGAACAGCGCCTGCAATTGCTCGTTGCTGAACGTCAAACCCTTGGCGTTCAAGCGTGAGTACAACGTCGAATGCATGCCGCGAATCATCGGCACCAAGTGCGGTGTAAACAGCAAACGTACTTTGTCGCCGGTCATGGTTTGCAGCCGCGCTTCGGTCTCTGGATGATGACGATGACCCGATACGCCGTAGGCTTTGAAATTGTCGCCTGCCTCGGTAAATAGATAGTCCACTTCAGCTTTTTTGCCTGCGCCCGATACTCCAGAAGCACAGGCCGCAATCAGGTTCGACGTGTCGATGATTCCGGCTTTGAGCAGCGGGTGAAAGCCCAATTGCATCGTGGTCGGATAGCAACCCGGATTGCCGACGATGCGCGCTTTTTTGATCGCATCGCGATTGAGTTCAACCAATCCGTATGCGGCTTCGGCGGCAAGTTCAGGACACGAGTGCGGCATCTTGTACCACTGCTCAAACACAGCCAAATCCTTGAAGCGAAAATCAGCGGCGAGATCAATAATCTTGACGCCCGCCGCAACCATTTTCGGGGCATCTGCCATTGCCACACCGTGCGGTGTGGCATAGAACACGACGTCGCATTGCGTCAAATCAGCAGTGGCCGTGTCACTGAAAACCAGATCGCAACGACCACGCAGACTCGGGAACATCGCGTCAAGGCGCGTGCCCGCTTCCTTGCGCGACGTGATCACAGTCACCTTCGCGTTCGGATGCAGTGTGAGCATGCGCAGCAGTTCAACACCGGTGTATCCAGTGCCGCCAACGATGCCTACTTTGATCTGTTTCTCTGCGTTCACAGCCGCTCTCCTAGGTAGGATGACTCTCGTTTTTGTCCGCGTTTATGTCTCTAAGCAGCAACAAAAAATCGAATTCTATAAAGCACAAAGGCCACGGGTATTGCCCGCAGCCTTTACTTGAATCGCTTGCGCGATTTTCGCGCTCCCCGTTTGGGGATTGCTCGCGTTAGCGTTTCGAGAACTGCTTACGACGGCGCGCCTTGCGCAGACCGACCTTTTTACGTTCAACTTCACGCGCATCACGTGTGACCAAACCAGCTTTTTTCAGTTCTGGTTTGTAGCTGATGTCGTATTCCATCAGCGCGCGGGTAATGCCGTGACGCACGGCACCAGCTTGACCCGATTCGCCGCCGCCCTGTACGCTCACCATGATGTCGAGGCTGTCGAGATTGTTGGTGATGACGAGCGGTTGACGCACGATCATACGACCCGTTTCACGAGCGAAAAACACGTCAACAGGCTTGCCATTGACGACAATCGCGCCGGTGCCAGCCTTGATGAATACACGAGCCACAGCGCTTTTGCGACGACCCGTACCGTAGTGGAAATTACCGATCATTTTGATGATTCCTTGGGGGCTTCGAGGGCGATTAAAGCGTGACAGCTTTGGGCTGTTGGGCAGCGTGCGGATGCGCGTCGCCGACATAGCACTTGAGCTTCTTGAGCATGGCGTAGCCGAGCGGGCCTTTCGGCAGCATGCCTTTGACGGCGTGTTTCAACACACGGTCAGGGTATTTGTCTTGCAGCTTTTCAAAATTGGTGGACGACACGCCGCCTGGATAACCGGAGTGGCTGTAGTACGTTTTTTGAAATGCTTTTTTGCCGGTAACGCGAAGTTTTTCCACGTTGGTCACGATGACGAAATCGCCCGTGTCCATGTGCGGCGTGAAGATCGCTTTATGTTTACCGCGCAGGCGGATTGCGATTTGGCTGGCGAGGCGACCGAGGATTTTGTCGGTGCCATCGACCAGAAGCCAGTCCGGCTTGATGTCGGATGGTTTGGCGGAAAAGGTTTTCATTACTTTAGACTCGTTTAGTGTTTTGCCAAGGGCGGTGAGTTGGCGCAGCGCATTGCGTTGCGTAAGCTCTGTCGCTCAGGGCGTTATGAGTTTTTTTCTGGCTGCTGTTTTCTGCGCAAATGCTCGTCGGAAAGCGTCAGCTAGCCCACAAGTATAGCGGTAAAGTGCTGATTTACCTAGGCAGCATGCAGTGGACGCGGTGAAAGTGGCGGCACAAAAGAAAACGGCAAGCCCGAAGGCTTGCCGTTAATGATGTCTTACCAAAGGAGGAGGAAGGAAAAGACATCAGTCGCCCGCTAAGGAGGAGGAAGCAGGCGATAACTAAATTTAAGCATGCTGCACTGCACAAGTCAACTGCATTTGCTGCATTGCCGCGAGATTTACCTAGACGAGTTACTCTAGTTATGGAACAACCTAACAAGGCGCTTATGAAATCAACAATCAAGTGGGTCGACAACGTTCAATTTGTGGCGGAAACCGGTTCCGGTCACGCAATTGTTATAGACGGCGCGCCGGAGTACGGAGGTCGAAACACGGGTTCTCGACCCATGGAGTTATTGCTCGCTGGCGCTGCAAGCTGCACCGCGTTTGACGTGGTTTTAATGTTGAATAAATCTCGGCAGAAATTCACCCGTTTGCATGTCGATGCTGACGCTGAACGCGCAGAAGTCGACCCAAAAGTGTTCACTACCATCAAACTCACCTTCAAAATCGCCGGAAACGGGCTGGATGCAGCGGCAGTCGAGCGCGCGGTGAAGCTTTCAAAAGAAAAATATTGCTCCGCAACAGCGATGCTCGGAATGACTGCGAAAATCACTACGGAAATCGTGATTTCGGAGGCGTGACGGCACTATAGCTTTACATGTAAACAGCCTGTTGTTGGCGGCTGCGGCGACGCACCGCGAGGAAATCGCGGCAAACCGTGTGGCCACCTGTTTATGCCACCACGCCTTTAGCCTGCAATCGGTCAACCTCGGAGGCTTCGACGCCGATTGCTGCCAATAACTCGCGCGTGTGTTGGCCGAGCATGGGTGGGTCCAAGCGCACTTGCAAACGTTCGCCGTCCATGGTGAACGGCAATAGCGTGGTCTTCACCGTCTCACCTGCACGCGGGCCATCGGGCAGGCGCACGTCGGCGAGGCCACCGGTCGCAATCAGGTGCGGGTCTTGATACAAATCCTCAGGCCGTCGGATCGGTGCGAACGGAAGCCCTACTTCCTTAAACAGTGTCGACAGCTCAGATGTGGTGCGCTCTGCCAGACGCATTCGCAGCGCGGGCAACAGCGTTGGGCGCATCGTCACGCGCCGCGCGCGAGTGCTGCGCCTTCGGGCTTGTGCAGATCAATGCCGATGCTCTTTTTATTGCGGTTAAACATCGGGAAAAATCCCGAGCCCGCGCCGAGCAGTCGACGCGTGCGATCGCCCTCTATCGGTTCAATCTTGATCACCTCCGCGCCCATGTCGGCGAGCACCATGCCGCAGGTCGGGCCCATGACCATGTGGGTGAACTCGACCACGCGCAACCCTGCCAGCGGCAGGCGTGCGCTTTTGTCGTCCAGGAGGCCGGTCAAGGGGAGAGATTGGGTGGTCATCGGGAGCGTTGGTTCTGAGTTTTTGTAGGAGCGGCCGACATCGGCACACCCGCACGCCAAATCGCGCTGTTAGTTTGCTCGCCGGTCAGCCACGTCGCCACGCGTTTTCGCAGCGCAAGCAGCGCAGCCAAATTAATGCCCGTGTCGTAGCCCATGCGCCTGAGCATGAACACTACGCTCTCGGTGGCTGCATTACCGCTCGCGCTGGGCGCGTGCGGACAGCCGCCGATGCCTGCGAGGGACGCGTCAAATTTGCGAACACCGACGCCGCGCACAGCAAGTGTGTTGGCAAGCGCAAGCCCTCGCGTGTCGTGCAAGTGCCCGCAGGTAAGTTTGTCGATGCGTGAGCCCCGCTCGCGAAATGCTTTCTCAAACAAGCGCCGAACCTGCGCCGGATCGGCGTAGCCTACGGTGTCGGCGAGACCCACGCGCTCAGCCCCGGCGTCGAGCGCGGCGTGCAGCAGGCGAACGACTTCACTCGCGGAAACGTCGCACTAGGGAAGCGCGGAGTTATTCGATCCCCATTGTGCGCCGGTTCGGGCGTATAAGGATGACGTTTAATGTGCGTCTACCTAGGTTGGTTTAGCCCTCTTCGGAACTGAAAAGTTGGCAACAGCTTTTTACGTTAAGGCGCGTTTTGTTTGGGCATAGTGGTCAATTCAGCCAGAAATCGACTATGGTGCTTTTGCATGGATAGCCTCAATGCACTGGGCTTTTCACGAAAAAGCTGCTGCCGAAATTTCGTCTTTAGAACGGAATATCGTCGTCGAAGTCGTCAAGCTTTGCTTTTTTTGCGGTACTCGCGCCCGACGAGCCTGAGCCCATCGGTTGCCCGGTTGACCGAGGTGTTGCACCGCCGCGTTCGCTGCTGCGATCACTGCGCTCGCCGCGATCACTGTCGTCAAAAGAGGTCGATTCTCCGCCGCTAGGACGCCCGCCTAGCATCTTCATTTCGTTCGCGACAATCTCGGTTGTGTAACGGTCTTGACCGTCCTTGTCCTGCCACTTACGGGTTTGTAAGCGACCTTCAATATAGACCGAACTGCCCTTCTTGAGGTACTCGCCCGCGACTTCAGCGATTCGCCCGAACATGGAAATTCGATGCCATTCGGTCTTTTCTTGCTTCGCGCCTGTTTTGTCTTTCCAATTATCGGTAGTCGCGAGCGTTAAATTGGCGATTGCTTCTCCGCTGGGCATATACCGCATTTCGGGGTCTTTGCCGAGATTGCCAATTAACGTGACTTTGTTGATTGAAGCCATTGCTGTTCTCCTCTAATTTTTACCTGGCGGTTTCACTGTGCTCCAGGAAGGCTGACTTCGTAGTCACCCGACTCGGAGGCTTCATATTCCAGGCCGCCACGAACCAAAGCGCGGTTAGACCCGCGCAGACATAAAACACGGCATTATCGCCAAATCGCTTGGCCAAGGTTCCGCCAAGGATGCCGCCGAGGAAGAGCCCGAACGCCTGCGTCGTGTTGTACACGCCCATCGCAAAACCCTTCAAGTGCGGCGGCGCGAGGCGCGACACGAGCGACGGTTGCAGTGCTTCCAGCAGGTTGAGCGCGATAAAAAACAGCAATAAAAAGATAACGATGCCGGTCAGCGCGGCGTTGATGGCAAACGGCGCGGCCAACATCGCGATGAACAATGTGGCCACCGCGCCGAGAAACACTTCGCGCGTTTTGCCGCGCCTTTCGGCGGCCAGCATCGGCGGGATCATTACTGCGAACGACAGCACCAACACCGGCGCATAGACCATCCAGTGCTGCGGCGAGGGCAACATGCCGCGCTCCACCAACAACGTCGGCACCACGACAAAGATCGCAGTTTGACAAATGAATAAAACGAACACGCCGACGTTAAGGCGCAACAGTTGCGGGTTGAACAACACGTCTCCGTGGCGCAGCGGCTCAGCGGGCGCGGGCTTAATGGGTGCTGCCGGCACGACCCACAGCACTACCGCAATACCGCACAGAGAAAAGAAGGCGGTGATCCAGAACAAACCGGACAAGCCCACCACCGCGACCAGCGGTGGCGCGCCAATCAACGACACAGCGAACGTGATGCCGACCATGCCGCCAACCATCGCCATGGCTTTGGTACGTACTTCATCGCGCGTGGAGTCGGCGATAAACGCGGACACCGCCGCGCTGACCGCGCCCGCGCCCTGCAACGCGCGGCCCACGATAACGCCGGTAATGGTGGTGGACATGGCTGCCACCACACTGCCCAGCACCAACATAGCAAGACCGAGAATGATCACGGGTTTGCGGCCAAAACGATCCGATGCTGCGCCAAACGGCAGCTGGAACAAGCCCTGCGTCAAGCCATACACGGAGATAGCAAGGCCAATCAAGTAAGCCTCCTCACCGCCGGGCAGTTCGCGACCATAGATGGCGAATACCGGCAGAATCAGGAACAGGCCGAAGAGCCGGAGCGCAACGATGCTCGCGAGCCAGCCGCTCGCGCGGCGCTCGAGCGGGGTCATACGAAGAGAGGACTGCAAGGAATTCGCTGGTTGTTTTGTTGTTAGACGACTAGGAGCCTGTCGGGTTTGAAAAGCATCGGCTGCAAATTCGCCGGCCCGGTTCATATTTCGCCTGTTTTTTGGGCAATATCTTGATATTGCCGCTGCA
>JAYVNO010000009.1:0-7834 GCA_043758415.1 Burkholderiales bacterium | reverse complement strand
CAGCGGCAATATCGAGATATTGCCCAAAAAACAGGCGAAATATGCACCGGGCCGGCGGATTTGCAGCCGATGCTTTTCAAATCCGACAGACTCCTAGGTAGGGTGGGCACCCCGTGCCCACCAAGCGCTGGCAAACGAACGATCCTGTTCAGCGCGGTGACGGTGGGCACAGGGTGCCCACTCTACGGTGATTTTTATGTAGGGGCGGCTCTGCGGCGACCCGTTGCTAGCGTCGGTGAGTCGGGTCGCGGCAGAGCCGCTCCAACAGCGCGTTGAATAGTTGACACCACTGATGACCTCTATCGTTCAAGTTAGCGTAGATAGTCGCACGCTTGCAATCGAATACACGTTCGTTGGCCGAACCCATACTACCGCGCCGCTGATCATCTTCCTGCACGAAGGTCTCGGTTCAGCGGCCATGTGGCGCGACTTTCCGGCGCAGCTTTGCGAGGCTACGGGCGCGCGAGGCCTCGTCTACTCACGTCCCGGTTACGGCAAATCGACACCGCGTCCGCACGACGAAAAGTGGAGCGTAGACTTCATGCACATTCAGGCGCGTGACGTGCTCCCCGCGCTCCTCTCAGCCACCGCGCCGAATGCAAAACCCTGGCTGTTCGGACACAGTGATGGCGGCTCCATCGCACTGATTCACGCCGCACTGTTTCCACAAAACACCGAAGGGGTGATCGCAGTCGCACCGCACATTTTTGTGGAAGACATCTCCGTCGCAAGCATCGCGCAAACCCGAGAAACGTACTTGCAAACGAGCCTTCGCGAAAAACTTGCGCGCTATCACGCCGATGTCGATTCAGCGTTCTGGGGCTGGAACGACATCTGGCTTGATCCGGCTTTTCGGGCGTGGAATATCGAAGCGTTGTTGCCGCAAATCACCTGCCCGCTGCTCGCCATTCAGGGCGTCAACGATGAGTACGGCACGATGGCGCAAATCGACGGTATCGCGCGCGCCGTACCGAATTCACGACGGGCGCAACTCATCAAGCTTGAAAACTGCGGCCATTCACCGCACCGCGATCACCCGTTGGTTGTGATCGATGAAGTTAGCAAATTTATGCTTGCGTAGCCGCGACGGCGGACACTCCAGACGACCCACTGGTAGCGCGGACAACGCGACCCGCAGCTACTGCATCGCCGCCGTCGAATGCACTTTGCCGCGCAACACAAACTTCTGGATCTTCCCGGTTGAGGTTTTTGGCAATTCACCAAACACCACCCGCTTGGGCACCTTGAATCGCGCCAGCGCGCTGCGGCAGAACTCGATGATGTCGGTATCCGTTGCTTCCGCACCCGGCTTCAGTTCAACGAACGCGCAGGGCACCTCGCCCCACTTTTCGTCGGGCTGCGCCACGACGGCTGCCAGCATCACGGCGGGGTGGCGGTGCAGCACATCCTCGACTTCAATGGACGAGATATTTTCACCGCCGGAAATGATGATGTCCTTGCTGCGATCCTTGATCTTCACGTAGCCGTCGGGATGCATCACGGCAAGGTCACCGGTGTGAAACCAGCCGCCCGCGAACGCCTCCCGCGTGGCCGCCGAGTTCTTCAGATAGCCCTTCATCACTACGTTGCCACGAAAGAAAATTTCACCCATCGTTTCGCCGTCGGCAGGCACCGGCTGCATGGTGTCCGCATCAAGCACGGTGACCGCCTCTTGCAGCGGATAGGCCACGCCCTGACGGCCATTGAGCCGTGCCCGCTCTTCCGGCGGCAGGCCCGACCATGACGCCTGCTTGGCGCAGACCGCCGCCGGGCCGTAGACCTCGGTGAGGCCATACACATGCGTGAGATCAATGCCCGCCGCCTCGCAGCCTTCGATCACCGCAGCCGGTGGTGCTGCGCCTGCGATCAGTCCTGCCACCGTATGCGTAATACCGTCACGCAGTGTTTTCGGCGCGTTGATCAGCATGCTGTAGACAATAGGTGCGCCGCACATATGAGTGACCTGATGCTCACGAATCAGCGGAAAAATCAACAAAGGATCGACACGACGCAGGCACACGTTGGTGCCCGCGATGAGCGCCATCGTCCACGGAAAACACCAGCCGTTGCAGTGAAACATCGGCAGCGTCCACAGATACATCGCCTGATGCGGCAACTGCCACGAGATCACGTTGCTCGCGGCATTCAGATAGGCACCGCGATGATGGGTGACCACGCCCTTCGGGTTACCCGTGGTGCCCGAGGTGTAGTTGAGCGCGATGGCATCCCACTCGTCCTGCGGCAGCTTCCAGACGTAGTCGGCATCGCCCGTAGCGAGAAATGATTCATAGCCAATCGCGCCGACACGTTTGCCCGGAGGTGCCTCGTCGTCCTCCACTTCGACCACGTACGGTGCTTCGTCGCCGAGAATCGCCAGCGCTTTTTCGACGACGCTTGCGAATTCGCGATCCGTGAGCAAGACCTTCGCTTCGCCGTGCTGCAGCATGAAGGCAATAGCCTCGGCGTCTAACCGCGTGTTCAAGGTGTTGAGCACCGCGCCCGACATGGGCACGCCAAAATGCGCTTCGAACATCGCAGGCACATTGGGCAGCATTACGGCCACGGTGTCGCCAACAACGATGCCTCGTGCAGCAAGCGCCGAGGCCAGTCGACGACAGCGCGCATACGTTGCCGCCCACGTTTGCCGCCGCTCGCCGTAGATCAACGCCACACCGTCGGGATACACCAGTGCTGCGCGTCCAATGTAGGACAGCGGCGACAACGCGACAAAGTTCGCGGCGTTTTTGTCTAGGCCGACGTTGTAGGGGTTGCTGTCGTTATGCATGAGTGCCTCCTGTGGCGATCAGCGCAAATCGGGTTGCGCTGGCATTGCGTGAATTCGACAGTACACGAATGTCCGCGCTCGGCGTGATTTTCTCAATTCAGCTTTTCCGATAAAGCTATGTTGCAATGGGACTACGATCGTAAAATGCGTAAAGTCGACTTTGAGCGCAATCGTGCAATTACCACGATGCACCCATCGTTTAACGAAAAAGCTGCTATCGAAATGCGGAGCAATTCGTCGCCCGTGCCAAGGCCGCCTGGCGCGAACGCAGTCACCGTTGCCGCCACGAATCTCACGCGCGAAAAGTTCGGAAATGTAGGAGCGGTCCTGCCCGCGATTCTCACGTTGCGAGCGAGCGTTTCCCCGACCGGGGCCGCTTCGACAAAAGCAGATCCATGAGACAGAGAAAACACCCGTCCATGTGCGCTCGATTGCCCTCGCCTTCCAAATGCGTCGACAATGACGCCATGTAGCGGTGGCGCGTTGATGAACTTTGCTGGAGACATAATGAACTTTCCCCATGCGTTCACGTGGGCCGTTGCACTCAGCGCGGTCGTGGTCACCATCATGTCCTCGCCGACCGACGCCGCCGATGCCAACAAAACTCTGCGGCTATCGTTCACCATCCCCGAGACGAGCTACGACAACGCCTTCGCTTCCGACGCGGTTTCGCAAAGCGTGGGCGAGCGCATCATTGAGCCGATGCTTGACTATCACTACCTCGCGCGCCCAGTGAAACTGGTGCCGCGCACGCTGGCGGCAATGCCTGTGGTCAGCGACAACGGCGCGACCTTTCTCTGCAAAATTCAGAAAGGCATCTTTTTCGCAGATGATGCAGCGTTCAAAGGCAAACAGCGCGAGTTGACCGCCACCGATTACGCGTACTCGATCAAGCGCTTGCTCGATCCAAAGGTGAAATCACCGTGGCAATTTTTGATCGAAGGCAAACTCATTGGTGGTGACGAAGCGCGCGCTGCCGCCGTCGCATCCGGCAAGTTTGACTACGACGCGCCGCTGCCGGGGCTTGCGGTCGTTGATCGTTATACCCTGCGCATCCGACTCAAAGGCAGCGACTACAACTTTCCCTACATCCTTGCCATGCCCAGCACCGGCGCGGCTGCGCGCGAGGTCGTTGAGTTGTACGGACTCGATATCGGCAGCCATCCAGTCGGCACCGGGCCGTACCAGTTGAAGCGCGACGAATACAAACGCGGCAGCAGCACGGTGCTGATTGCCAACCCGACTTATCGCAGACGCACCTGGGACTGGACCTCCACCGCGCCGGAGGATCAGGCCATGATCAACGCGATGACCGGCAAGCCAGTGCCCGCGATTGGACGCATCGAAATCAACGCCATTGAAGAAGGCCAGGCGGCATGGCTTGCGTTTGTCTCGGGCCAGCACGACTATCTGCCGCAATTGCCGGCGTCGATGACCAGCGTGGCCAAAGACGGAGACGCGCTTAAACCAGAGTACGCGAACCAGGGTATCCGCATGGTCAAACGGCAGACGCCGAACGTGTGGTTCACCATGTTCAACATGACCGACCCGACGGTCGGCGGCTACACGGTCGACAAGATTGCGCTGCGTCGCGCGATCTCGTTTGGCTATCCGCTGGACGAGCAGATTCGCGTCGTTTTCCGGGGCGATGGCGTGGCCGCAAACGGCATCGTGCCGCCGAACGTCGTGGGCCACCAGCCGCAGCGTGCACGCGCGCATCAGTATGACCCGGAGCTTGCGCGCGCCCTGCTGGATCGCTTTGGCTACACGGATCGCGATGGCGACGGCTATCGCGAAATGCCGGACGGTTCGCCCCTGGTCATTGCCTACATCGCACGCACCACGTTGATCGAGCGGCAACTTGCGGAGCTATGGAAAAAGTCGATGGACGCCATCGGCGTCAGGATCAGTATCGAGACGATGAAGACCCCCGACATGCGCAAAGCCGCGCGAGAAGGGCGGGCCAAGATGACACGCGAAGGCTGGAACGCAGACTACCCGGATGCAGAGAATTTCTTGCAACTGCTCACCAGCACCACCGCGCAACCGGGCGGCGAAAACTACGCGCGCTTCCAGTTCAAAGATTTTGACGAGCGCTACGAAAAAATTCGGTCAATGCCAAACAGTCCGGCACGCGCGCAACTCATCACGCAAATGGAGGACATCGTGAAGTATTACGCGCCGTGGATTGCTCCGTGGAACGACACTCAGTACATCCTCGAACAACCTTGGCTCATGGGGTTCAAGAAGCACCCGATTTCGCATGATGCGTGGGAGTATGTGGACTTGGCGGGTGACCGGCCGAAACGATAACTAGGTGGAAGCCCACCCCCCCCTGTGTCAGACTAGTTGCGATAGGACACATTTAGTTGACTCGTTAATATAAGTAAGCGTCCTACAGCGGAACGGCGAATCTTCCGAGCGCGCGGGATGGAATGCGCAGGTGAAATAAATGCTTGCTTACGTTTGTAAGTGCCAAATTTATTTTCTTTACCAGGAGTGCATATGCCAACCAAAGCTGTCAAGGATGCCTGCGATCTGCTTGATGCCGATCATCGCACCGTTAAAAAACTGTTCACTGAATATGATGAATTGGCGGGTTCGAAGGCGCAGGGTGCCATGACCAAGAAAGCGACGCTTGCGCGCGCGATCTGTCGCGAATTGACGGTTCACGCCACTATCGAAGAGGAAATTTTCTATCCTCAGGTGCGTGCTGCCATTAAGGATGATGCGCTTCTCGATGAAGCCGACGTGGAGCATGCCTCTTGCAAAGCGTTAATCGCCGAGATAGAAGCCAGCGAGCCGAGCGAGCCGTTGTTCGATGCCAAAGTGAAGGTTTTGGGGGAGTACATTAATCATCACGTTGGCGAAGAGCGCAACGAAATGTTCCCCAAAGCGCGCTCCTCAAAGAAGCTCGATCTTTTCGCAATTGGTGAGCAGCTTGAAATTCGAAAAGAAGCGCTCATGGCTGCTGAGGCTGCGACCGCCTGATCGCCGTTAGCATCGGCGAATCACGGTCGGCGCGGTAGGTTGCGCTTGCTTGACGACAGTCGTTGAGCGAACTGATCATGCGGCACAGATTTCGTAAAAACTAGGAAAACCTGCGCATCGCCTTTCGGACGCATCAACGCGTCCGTCGCTCAGTCAGGCGATGCGCAGGCGTGAAAAGACTCTCGCCATGTCTTCCGCATCGGCCATCTCCACTTTGTTAATCCGGACATTGGTGACAGCCCGTCAAGCACTACGGGCGCATTGGACGTCGCAGTAATCGCGCCGACGTGACATCGACTTCAAAGCTCCGATTCTGCAACCGAAACGTCAGGACTGGTGGCGGGCTCGCCGTTCCTGGCAGCCTCGGCTTCGCTAATCTGCTTCAGAACGTTGGCAGGATCGGTATCGTGCGCGAATTCGCGAACCTCCGCCAGTTTGCGTTCCGCGACCCCGACGGTCGTGGCAATTTCGCTAGTTAGCCTCAATAGCGCGGTCATTTCGCGCTCGTTTAGCAGGTTGATCTGCAAATCCAGATGGTGGCGACGCTCGCTTTCCGCCGTTGCCATATTCTGGCCTATCAAGACCAGAATGCTCAGCACGACAGCCTCAAGCGAAACCACAAATATCAACCGGGTGTGAGGAAACGGATCAAACTGCCAGACGGTTTGATTCAACGCAATCCAGAGGGAAAAGACACCAAGGTTTGCCGCCAGGAACGATATCGTGCCGCAGTACGACGCGATCAATGCGACCGCGCGATACAGACGAGGCATCTGAGCGCGAATCTTCTGCTCGTGGCTCAAGACCGAGTTGACGTTCTCTGCGACCAGCGCGTCAATATGTTTGTGCTTGGAGCCGCGATCTGATTCGTCTGCGTTGGGCACGTGATCTCTGTTGGGTTAACACCGCGCAACGGCGCAGGCGTGTGGCAAAGCGTAATCATTCACCCCGGAAAGTGGCTCAAGGTGAACGAACAAAGAACTGCTCCGCAGGGCCCCGAGCAGGTTAAAAACAGCCGTGCGATTCATGCTGCATGGGCTTTTTTCTTCACGCGGCGTTCGCCGTTCAGGCGTTGCTCGGTCAAACTAACGGTGGGTCGGTTTCACGACTGAAATGGCGATGTTGCGCCACGGCAGCAAGGAAGTTGTCAATTGCCTTTGGTGCCTTCAGGTTGATGATGCCAGCGAGCGGTTTTTCGTCGGACACTGGTATGCCAATGCCTCGCAGCAGGGCAGGATGACCTACGCCTATCGTCTTACAGTGGCGGAACTGAGTCTGGATAAATTCCGTCACTTGGCCTTGCGCAAAAAACGCCGCGTTGTCCAAAACGTCTGGTGCAATCATGGCGTCGAAAAGTACCGAAGGGCTGTTCTCAAAGGTCGCCTCGACATTAACGGCCTTACCGTTCGACGCTTTCAACACGCCAAGACGGGTGGCCACCAGCGTGGACATCGCGCCCGCCCGCGTCAGCGCCTCGCGAGCTTTTTGCACGAGCTCGAAGTCGAACCCCTCTGCGAGGATGATGGCGACACGTCGGGTACTGATTCCTCGTTCACCGGGCAAAGCCGTTAACGAAAGCGCCGGTGACGAGGCGACTTCGGCAGGCTGCTTGTCGACAGCCCTCGGCATTGGCGTCGGGACCGGGATACCCAAGCCCAGGGCGACTTCAGCTGCAAGCGTAGCGGGCACGTTGGCGAGAGAGGCCAGCATACGCTCCCTGATAGCAGGCACCGTGACTTTGCTGAGCTCAAAGCGAAAGGCCGCGATTATGTGTGCTTGCTCCGCCGGGGTCTGGCTGTCAAAGAACAGCGTGGCCTGCGCATAGTGCTCAGCAAATTTTTCAGGCTTTCCGCGAACTTTATCGTCCGAAATACGCTCGGGAAATGAGACGAAACCTTTTGCACCCGCCTGAAACGGACAACCACCGCCGAGCGAGTTGGGTTCGTAGGCAACCCGACACGGCCCAAGCACCTCTACAGCATCTGGAAGAAGATGGCCGGCAAGGGCCTGGCGCTCGACCGGGTGTTTGACATGCGCGCGCTGCGGGTGGTGGTGGCC
>JAYVNO010000008.1:0-22573 GCA_043758415.1 Burkholderiales bacterium | reverse complement strand
CTCTAATAATTCATTTGTGGGGCGCATTGTGTCGTCGCGCGGTGCTCGCAATCCTCACGTACCAGGGCGTACGCTCCGGTTGCTGCGCTCCGGGCTCCTAACACTGCATCCCCAAAAAATGAATTATTAGAGGAGCCCTAAAATCAGGTGATCAACGACTAAAGCGCTCCCATGGCCAATCAACTGACTGAACGCTTCGCCCGCCTTGTAAAAACGGTGCGCGGCGCCGCCCGCCTGACCGAGGCCAATTTGCAGGATGCCCTGCGCGAAGTGCGCCTCGCCTTGATCGAGGCCGACGTTGCGTTGCCGGTGGTCAAGGCCTTCATCGAGCGCGTGAAGACGGCCGCGTTGGGCGCTGAGGTCGCAACCTCGCTTTCTCCGGGCCAAGCCTTTGTCGGCGTAGTTCATCGCGAGTTAGTGGCGTTGATGAGCTCGGATACGCCGGGACTCAATCTTGCCGTAACCCCTCCCGCTGTGATCATGCTTGCGGGCCTGCAGGGTGCCGGCAAGACCACTACTGCCGGAAAGCTCGCGCGTATGCTGCGCATCGAGCAAAAGAAGAAAGTTCTGTTGGTGCCGTGCGACGTTTATCGTCCCGCCGCCACTGAGCAATTGCGCACGCTGGCCACTCAGGTCGAAGTCGCGTTTTACGAGCCGGAAGCCGCATCGGGTAACGATCCGGTCGCGATTGCCAAAGCGTCGATTGACTGGGCGCGCTCGCGTTATTTCGACGTCGTGATCGTTGACACGGCGGGTCGCTTGGCGGTTGATGAAGCGATGATGCAGGAAGCAGCGCTTATCAGCGCGGCGATCAAGCCAGCGGAGACGCTGTTTATCGTCGACGCCATGCTCGGCCAGGATGCGGTCAACACGGCTAAGGCGTTCAACGAACGCCTCACGCTGACCGGCGTGGTGCTGACCAAGCTCGACGGTGATTCTCGCGGAGGTGCTGCGCTGTCGGTGCGCGAAATTACCGGCGTGCCGATCAAATTTGCCGGTGTTAGCGAGAAGCTCGACGGGTTGGAAGCCTTCCACGCCGACCGTATGGCCAGCCGCATTCTGGGCATGGGCGACGTGCTCTCCTTGGTCGAAGCCACGGCCAAAGCCGTTGACATGGAGGCGGCGCAAAAACTCGCGGCGAAGGTCAAGAGCGGCAAAGGCTTCGATCTCGAAGACTTCAAGCAGCAAATTGGCCAGATGAAAAAGATGGGCGGCATGCAGGGCCTGCTCGACAAAATGCCACACGAATTGCAGCAGGCCGCCGCGAAATCGGGCGGCGTGGACGAAAAGCAGGTGGCGCGCATGGAGGGCATCATCAACTCGATGACGCCGCTGGAGCGGCGAAAGCCCGACCTTATCAAGGCCACGCGCAAACGCCGCATCGCGATGGGCGCGGGCGTGCAGGTGCAGGAGGTCAATCGCCTGCTGAATCAATTTGCGCAAACGCAAACGATGATGAAGAAATTCTCACAAGGCGGCATGGGCAAACTCATGAAGGGCCTCAGCGGAATGCCCGGAATGAAAGGGCGAATTCCGGGGATGCGATGACGTTTTTGACGCAGATTTCCGAAAATTTGACGCAGATTCCCGCAGATTTGACGCAGATTGGCGCAGATTTTTTTGTAGAAATCTGCGGTCATCTGCATTAAATCGGCGCTAATCTGCGTCGAAAATCAAAGCATTAACGACACGCCCTAGCGGCTTAGTTGCAGAGGCCCCGTCTTAATTGGGCTAGCAGCCATATTTAGCCGAAGTCGACTTTAGACGAAATCATGTTATTGCCTCTACAAAATATGGGTTTCCTTAAAAAGCTGATTAAACTTTGAACTTCACTCCCATCATTAAAGAAGTCGGTCGCGGCGCCAAAGGTGCTCGTGGGCTTAACGCCACCACTGCGCAAGAAGCTTTTACTGCCTTGCTCGCAGGCGAAGTGAGCGATATCCAACTCGGCGCTTGGTGGCTTGCCATGCGGATCAAGGGCGAAACGCCCGAGGAGCTCGCCGCGTTCGTCGAAGCGATGCAGGCCACGCTCGCATTTAACGTCAAAGCACGGGTCAAAAGCACGCAGCCTGTGGTCGTTCTGCCCTGCTACAACGGCGCACGGCAACTGCCCAATCTCACGCCGCTGCTGGCCTGGGCGCTTGTCGGATACGGCGTGAAAGTACTGCTGCACGGTGTCAGGCAGGATGCAACGCGGGTCACCACCTATGAATTGTTCCAAGCGCTAAATTTCTCGATCACCGAAACGGCTGGCACGACCGAAGCCGCGCTCACCGACGGCAACATGGCGTTCACGCCCCTTGACACCCTTCACCCCAAGCTCGCCGCGCTCATCAACAACCGCTGGCGCATTGGCGTGCGCTCCACGCCACACACCGTCACCAAGCTGCTGCAACCCATCGACGGCCCCTCCGTGCGCGTGATCGCGCTGACTCACGGCGACTACATCGAACGCATGGGCGCACACATTTCCACGCAGCTAAAGGCCAAAGCCGTCGTTTTTCGGGGCTGCGAAGGCGAGCCCGTGCTGCATCCCAAGCGCGCCGTCCCCGTGCAGATATTCCACAACGGCACGTCCGTTATGCACGAATGGCCCGGTGTGACGGCGCACGATCTGCCTGACACTTGCGATATCGCGACAACCGTCGCCTATATCGAGTCCGTGATCCGGGGTGAGCGCCCCATGCCGCCGTGGATCGACTGGCTGGCACGGCACGTGCATCAACTAACACATGAAATCGCCCCCACAAAAAGCTAAGTCCGGCAAAGTATTTCTCGTCGGTGCAGGCCCCGGCGACATCGAGCTGCTCACGCTGAAAGCGGCGCGCTTGCTGGCCGTAGCCGATGTCGTGCTGATTGACGACTTGGCCGGTGACGAAGTGTTAAGCCTCTGCCCGCAAGCGCGCATCATTCACGTCGGCAAACGCGGCGGCTGCAAAAGCACGCCGCAATCGTTCATCGAAAAATTGCTCGTGCGCGAAGCGCAGGCGGGCAACGCGGTGGTGCGTTTGAAGGGCGGCGACGTTTCGCTATTCGGTCGCGCCAGCGAAGAAATTGCCGCGCTGGAAGCAGCAGGTATTGAATTTGAAGTCGTGCCGGGCGTCACGGCAGGTCTCGCCGCTGCCGCCGCGCTAAAAAGCTCGCTGACCCACCGCGATCACGCGCACGGTGTTGCGTTCATCACCGCGCATGGCGCGGAGGGCGCAGAAATTCCGTGGCACGCGCTCGCGCAAAGCGCATTGACGCTGGTCGTGTACATGGGCGTCGCGCGCGCGGCCTCGTTGCAGGCGAGTTTGCTTGCGGGCGGGCTCCCAAGAAATACGCCGGTAATTGCGGTTGAAAATGCGTCACGGCACGACGCAAGAAGTGTTAGTTCAAGCGTTGCGACGATGGTGGATGATTTTGCTCAGCAGCAACTTAAAAGCCCAGCGGTTTTAGTGATTGGCGAGGCGATGGCAGAGCGCGCGTTGCAACTCGCAAGTGCTCAGTCAAGGCATTTTGCTAGTTCGCCAGAAAACCTTCGACGCAGATTCGCTCAGATTTGAACGCAGATTGCCGCAGATTCAAATAAAAAATCAGCGCGCATCTGCGTGAAATCAGCGGTAATCTGCGTCAAAGCTGGTCTGTGTCGCGATAGCGGTTGGATCGGAAGATAATCCAGCCATGACCGCCATCCTATTCTTCTGCCACGGCTCGCGCGACGCTAACTGGCGCGTGCCGTTTGACGAGATCCTCGCGGACTTTCGCGGCATGCATGCCGCGAAACTTTCCGAGCTAGCGTTTCTTGAATTTATGTCGCCCGATTTCGCGTCTTCGGTTGCCGCGCTTGTTGCGCAACACGCCGAACAAATCCGGGTGATTCCACTGTTTCTCGCGGCAGGCGCGCACACCCGAAAAGACCTCATTGCGTTGATCGAAGCTGCGCAGACGAAACATCCAGACGTTCGCTTTACCGTCGCGCCGCCCATTGGCGAGGTCGATTCAATTCGCGCTGCGATTTCGAGTTGGGTGGCTACGCAACTTTAGGCGCGACAAAATCCAGGAAATACGTCGCGTCACCGCGCTTCGTAAACAAAGAAATCCGGAGCGCTTGCTGTATTGACGAAAAAATTGCCCGCGCTCGCGACACGCTCGAGTCTGCGGCACAATCCCAGCATGAGCTACGTTCCGCTACAGCGCACATTTCAGCCACTCGCTGAAGAAACTTCAGTTGCTGACATTCCCTTTCGGCACCGCTCGTTCTCCAGCGATATGGAATGGGCAGAGTTACTGCGCTTGAAGCGAATCATCATTTCCGGTGCGGCTGGTGCCGGAAAAACCGAGGAGATGAAGCAGCGCGCACGGGAATTGGCGCAGCATGGAAAAGCTGCCTTTTTCGTGACGATGCGCAGCTTGGCGAAGTCGGGTTTCGCTGCTAGCCTTCCGGTTGCATCTGCTGCTGCGTTCGACAAATGGCAAAACCAACGCGATGAAGGCTATTTCTTTATCGATTCCAAAGATGAAGCGGTGCAAGCAGGTGAACGCATGGACGATGCGCTTCGCAGACTTGGGCAAGAGCTAGGCGCAAAGCTTGATCGCGCGCACATTGTTGTGTCGACTCGCCCATCTGATCTGACTGCCAAGAATGATGTCAAAGTCTTTCGAGATTTCTGTCCGCTAGCTTCTGCGTACTCGTCATCCGAAACGTCCGAGCAAGTCTTGCTTTCCGTTTTGGAGTCTGATCAAACGAGCCACGCTACTCGACTTGAAAAATTGGCAGATCGAGGTGATTTTCAGGTCGTGCGATTGACGCCGCTCAGCGATGCAGACGCGCGCGTATATGTGTCGCGCAAGACCGAACATCCGGTGCCAAACGTCGACGCGTTTTTCGAAAAACTCGCTGGCTCCGGATTGCGTTCACTCGCAGCATATCCACGAGACTTATCGATCTTTGCAAAGTACTGGCTGAAGCACGGCGCTATCTCCACTTACCGTGAGATGTTGAACGAATACTGCGAAGAGAGCCTCAAGGAACTTCGACCGTATTGCAACACCGCGCATGTCACACCAATCGATGCCGCGCGACAAATGACCGAGCGATTCGCGGCGCTTTGCGTGCTGGGACGAGTCGGCGGTATTTTGGCTATCGACGAGCCAGACGTGCCAAATTCAGGCGTGAAATTCGATTCATGTTTGGCAAAAGATATTTGGCCTGAAAGAACCCAAAACGACCACCTTAGCGTTCAGTCGCGCGCCCTATTCGATTCAGTAGTCATCGGGCAATTACGGCTGCGCCGCGATCTCGTAGAGCATCTTGCCGCAAGGTGGATTCGCCGCGTGTACGCTGGCCACGGGCAGGGCTGGCGAATTCATCGTGAAGTACTCGTTTCAGTAGGTAGTCGAACTATTGCGCTGAATTCACGAGCGAGCCTTGCTATCTTGCTGTCGATTGACGACGAAGCGCTCTTTGATCAGTTGCTCTTGCATGCGCCGTTGAGGTTCGTAGTGGACACAGCCGTGCATGCATTTTCGGAAAATCAAAGGATTCGAATACTAGATGCTTGCGCGGGCTTTCTTTCTACAGGCGCTGACTTGCGTGGCATGGAATGGGGCGCTGACGCCGACATTCTGCGTGCATTTGTGTTTCCTAACGCTTTGCGTAGATTGCAAAACTTATGGACGCAGCATGCAGGCGCTTGCGTCAACGTACGCGCATTTTTGCTTTGGATTCTGAGGGAAGCACAAGACCATGGCTGTGCGGAAATCACGCTCGACGCTGCGACGCGATTTGAGTGGGGCGAACGCACGAACCTGCTTGGTGTTCAAGCGCTGGCGGCCAGCAACTCTGCATCGGCAAAAGCGACCTTTGTTGAGCGCTTGATGAAAGATTCGCGCAGGAAACGATTCACACTGAAAGTCACTCAGCAGGCGATTGAATACCTATTTCCCGAGTTCATTACAAATAACGACTTTGTGAAACTAGCTGTTCGTTGGGAGACGGACAGCGGTAACGGAACTTACGCGCTGCACATCTATGCGGCTGGTTGGGCGGAGCGCGTCCAGCCTGATTCGGATCGTGCGGCGCTTCTGCAAGCTTGCGTGATGCGCGTCACACTAAACGTGAAGTGTGATCATCCTGAGTACGAACTGCCTGCACCGAACAACAAGCCGTTGTTTACCTTTGCTAGTGCGTTAGTGAAACGCTGGCTGTCAGCGCCCGAGAACGCCGAGAGTGAAGACGTTCTAATCGATTCGTGCGTACAGCTATTGAGCCTCAACGCTGCGGATACTTCCGCCAACGAGATTCAAGCTGAAATTGTTCAGTCGCTGAACAATAGGCTAGGCGTTAAGCATCAGATTTATTGGCAGCAAATCGCTCTTGCACGTCGTCGTCGCGCTGTTGTTGGCAAGTCTACCGACTCGCCATTCGATTTTTGGTCGATCCACCGATTCTCGTGGTCGGAAGAAGACATCGCAAATTTTTACGAAAGAATTTCAACATCACGAGGTGCCGATGATCGCAAGATAGCACTTTACTTTTTGTTCGACATGGACGCTGAACGCGGGTTAAACCTTGATGGCCTAGCGCGACTGCGGTCTGCGATACGGGGCGATCAAGAACTCTCCGCCATACTTGAAAAGTGGCTCCAGCCTGTGCCAGTCGATGAGACGATTTCTAATATCAAGAAGCGTACTACCGACTACAAAGCGAGCGAAAATACAAAGGCTGATCGCAACCGTGAAGCTTTGATTCAGTTCCACGAGCGATTACAAAAAAGTACGGATGCGCTCGCTGACTCGGACCTGCTGGCGCTTCGGAATTGGCTCTCTTCCCGCAGCCAGAAAAAACTGCACTCAGGCGGCGCGCACAACCTCGCGTTACAGCTACCAGCGCTGGCTTACGCATTCGGCACCCACATCGGCGCACTTTTTGAAACCGGCATGCGTGAATACTGGCGCAAGTACGTGGTTGTCCCGGCAAGGATTGAAGGTAACGGCATGTGGTCGTCTGATCGCATACGAATGGCTCTGCTCGGACTTGAAATGGAGTTTGGCGGGGATGAACCCACTTTCGTATTGACACTCAACGAGCAAGACCTCGTTCGAGCGCTTGAATGGGCGATGTCCGAGAACTCCTTGCCGAATTGGCTCGATAACATTGAACCGCACTTTGGAACATTCATTCGCGCCAAGCTGATCGGCCCATTGCGTGCTCGATTGTTGGATCAGAACGAGCACTACCAACCGATCCGTGATTTGCAGTATCGGCTGCCCAGGTTGCGGGAACTGCTCGCGCCTGACATTTTTCAATGGCTGCTCAGCAATCGCAGGAAGCCAGATGCCATATTGGGTGCGGTACTTGACGTTTTAGTGAGCGCGAATAGCGTAGATCAACTGGAGCTAGCGGCACTGCTGGACGCTCGCGTGCGCGAAGGAACGGATGCGCAACTGATGTATTTAACGCACTTGATGCGAGTCGATGCAGGTCGCGGCGTCACTTGCCTAACGAGTCGTGAGTGCTCATTAATAGACATCGCTGAATTCTTTGCAGCGTCATTTGATAGTCGCAATCGTCAAGTCGACCTTGGCTTTCTGCCGAGTACATCGCTTGACGAGAAGCGCCAAATCTACTGTGAGCTCGTCCAGTTAAGTCTTGCTGCTATCGATCCAAAGTTCGACGTAGATCACTCTGACGAGGGGCCGCACACGCCGTCGTCTAGAAGCAGAGCGCAGGAGGCACGAAATCATTTGCTCGAGAAATTGGGAAGGATCCCTGGCGGCGCAACAGTTGCGATCCTGCAAGGCATCCGCGCCCAACCGAACGCTGAACCATTGGGCGAATGGATATCTCGCATGGTGGAACAACGAGTTACCGAGGATGCTGAGCCAACGCCGCTGACGCCAGCGCAGATCATCGAAATTGACACGTGCAGCGAAATGACTCCCGCGACCGGAAAGCAGTTGCTTCAGTTAGTGATGGATCGCCTTGCCGACATTCAGCATGACTTGCTTCACGGCGCGTTTAGCAATATCAATTTGCTTCGGCTTGCCCCAAGTGAAGATCACTTTCAGATCTGGTTGACGAGTGAACTCAACAAGCTCGCAAATGGACGGTTCACAGCAGTGCGCGAGCCGCAGGTCGCGAACAAAAAGAAGCCGGATATTTTGGTGACATCGGCTCACCGGAGCGGCAAGCAAATCGCCATTGAAATGAAACTCGTAGACAAACCGTGGACGGTTAGCAAGCTAGAAGACGGCCTTTCTCACCAACTTGTCGGGCAATACCTCAAACATGAGTCGTGCTGCCATGGGATATATGTATCAGTTCGCCAACGCAAAGAGCGCTGGAAAATGGATGAATTTGAAATGACTTTTGAGCGCCTTCTGGAGCGCCTGGCGAGTCAAGCAGAGCAGCTAACTCAGCGCATGAGCGTCAGCGGCGAGGTTGTTGTGCTTCAGCCTTTTCGCGCTGAGGCACGCCGCTGATACTGTGGGCGACTATAAAGCGCGCGACTGACGAATCAGCGCCATCATCTGCTTTGCGTTCTCGGTAATCAGGGTCCAGTTTTTTGCGGCGACCATCTCGCGCGTGGCAACGGCTGAGCCGCCAATCGCGGCGATGTTGTTGCAAGCGAGCACCGCCGGAATATCGCTGGCGGCAACCCCTGTCGCGCAAAAATTCACCTGCGGAATCGGCGCTTCAATCATCTTGAGCCACGCCGCGCCGCCGAACACGGTCGCCGGGAAAAACTTCTGCACGCTGAAACCAGCATCTAAACAACTCAACACTTCGGTCGGTGTCACCGCGCCGGGCAATAGTGGCAATGAAGCCTTGAGGCAAGCCGCGCCCACCGCAGTCGTGAAACCCGGGCAGACGGCGAATTTCGCGCCTGCGTCCACACATTGCGCAACTTGATCAGCCAGCGTCACCGTGCCAACGCCGACCAGAATCGACAGTCCCGACTTTGCGATGGCCTTGATCGACGCCAGTCCCGCACCCGTGCGCAGTGTGACTTCGATGCTGTTGACGCCACCGGCGATCAAGGCTTCAGCCAGTGGTACCGCGTCATCCGCGTTGTCAATCACCGCGACGGGCACGTAGCCGAGCTTGCGTAAAGTGAGATTCAAATCCATCAATCAATTCCCGAAAATAGAAGCGCCACAATCGGCATCGGACACATTGTCGCGGAACGCGCTGAACAGTTCGCGGCCCCATCCTGTTTGCGCGTCTAGGGGGGGCAGCGGCGCGTTGTGTCGCGCCGCGAGTGTGGTTTCGTCAACGTGCAGCGTGAGCGAACCGGTCTCGCAATCGACGGTCACCATGTCGCCGTCCTGCACCCGCGCTAACGCGCCACCGGCTGCGGCTTCCGGCGTGACGTGAATCGCAGCAGGCACGCGCCCGGACGCGCCAGACATGCGGCCATCTGTGACCAACGCGACCTTGAGGCCGTGATCCAGCAATACGGACAACGCGGGCGTGAGCTGATGCAGCTCCGGCATGCCGCAAGCACGCGGGCCCTGATTGCGCACGATGACCACGCTGTCGGCCACAAATCGGTTCGCTTTGAACGCGGTGATCACGTCAATTTGTGCGTCGAACACGTGCGCGGGCGCAGTGATCACACGGTGCTCTGGCGCGACCGCAGAAATCTTCACGACAGCCTGCCCGAGGTTGCCTGCGAGCACACGTAATCCGCCCTCCATGCTGAATGGTTTGGCGACCGATCGCAACACGGTCAAGTCTTCGGAAACCGCAACAGGCGCCGCGTAAGTCAGTCGATACGAATTATTTGTTAGCGTCTGCGCGTAATGCGAAAGACCGTGGCCCACGACGGTTTCAACGTCCTCGTGCATGAGGCCCGCAGCAAGTAATTCGCGGAACAAAAATCCGGTGCCGCCAACGCGGTTGAAATCATTCACATCGGCTTCGCCATTGGGGTAGAGCCGCGTCAACAGTGGCGTCACGCGGGACAACGCGTCGATGTCCTGCCACGTCAATTCAAAACCCGCGGCGCGAGCGATTGCCACCCAATGCATGGTGTGATTGGTCGATCCGCCGGTGGCGAGCAGGGCGACGATTGCGTTGACCAGCACCCGTTCATTGACCCATTCGCCGAGCCCGCGCGGCTGCTTTGATAGCGCCGCCATGCGCGCGCTCGCAGCTTTCGTCAGCAGCGCACGACGCGGGTCATTCGGCTGCACAAACGCCGCACCGGGAATCATCAGACCCATCGCCTCTAACAGCATCTGATTGCTGTTCGCGGTGCCGTAAAACGTGCAGGTGCCCTCGGTGTGATACGCGGCCATTTCAGCCTCTAACAGTGCGGCTGGCTCAACTTTTCCCTGCGCGTGTAGCTTGCGAATGTTGCTCTTTTCCTTGTTCGACAAGCCGCTCGGCATCGGCCCAGCGGGCACAAAAATCGACGGCAAATGACCGAACGACAACGCGCCGATCAGCAGCCCCGGCACAATCTTGTCGCATACGCCGAGCAGCATCGCCCCGTCGTACAAATCATGCGTCAGCGCAATGGCCGTGGACATCGCAATCACGTCGCGCGAAAACAGCGATAACTCCATGCCCGGTTGACCCTGTGTCACGCCGTCGCACATCGCGGGCACGCCGCCTGCGAATTGCGCAATGGCGGCGTGCTTACGCACTTCGTCCTTGATCAGCGTCGGATAATCCTGCATCGGCTGATGTGCCGACAGCACGTCGTTGTAAGCGGAAACAATGCCGATCATAGGCACTGGTTCGCTCACCACTTTGAGCTTGTCACCATTAGGCAACGCGGCAAATCCGTGTGCTTGGTTAGCGGCGCTCAAGCGACGGCGCGAGAGGCGATAGGCCCGCTGTTTTTCTACGGTCGCAAGGTAGGCGGCACGTCGCTTGGCACTGCGTGTGCGAATCAATTCCGTAATGGCGGCAACCGTCGCGTTCAGCAGCGTGGGCTGGCTATTTTTTGAGTGATCAGTCATGTATGTAGTTTTATCTCGGAGCAAAACTACATGCAACAACGATGAACCGTATTGGCCGACCGTCTACAATTTGAATCGTGGAAGCGTGGCCGAGCGGTTGAAGGCACCGGTCTTGAAAACCGGCGACGGGGCAACCCGTTCGTGAGTTCGAATCTCACCGCTTCCGCCAAAATTCAAGTAAACACGGGGCTTCCAGCCTCGTGTTGCATTTTTACCCCACCGTTTACCCCTCCCAGCATTTAGTCCGCGAAACAGGTTGGTGCCATGCTGGCCGGTGACGCCTTTGCATCGATTTTTCTTGCTAAATGGCACTGGAGTTACCGCCTCAGCCGCCTTCCTGACAGCCACCCTACGGTCACCAACGTAGGGCCTGCCTGTTGAGAATAACTTGCCAATACCGCGTACAGGTCGCGATAGCTGCTGGCGACGCGCTCGCCGATCAGTTCAGCAAATTTCCGTTGTGCTGCCTTGTGTCTTAGGTGGACTCGTAGTCCTCCGCGTCCATCATGCTCACGCTTACCCGTCGCAATGAGCGCCGAAACAACTCGTGATGGAATGCCGCGCTGTGCCATCCGCAGCGCCGTATGCTGCGAGATTTCATACTGTTGCGGCGTTAGGTTTCGAACGTTTGTCGGCGGCAGCGGCGATCGATCCGACCGATCACAAAACGGTAGCGACGCTGCGAAAGCAGGGTGCGGACCCATCGCCGCAGTTTGGATAGTTGGCATAAGTCTTTCGGCAAATTGATAAAAATTTGGAGCGGTGCTTCTGACGGCAGCGAGGGCGTTTCAAAACTACCCTTTTGCCTCGAAGCAACTCACTCAAGCCGCCATCGCGTCTGCGCGACGGCCTGAAGATCACGATACGCAACAAACCACGATCTGCAACCTCAAGGGCCAGCTGGACCGGCACGCGAAACTGTCCCCCCAAGTCGCCCCCAGCTCCAACCCGAACCCGCCGCGAACCCGAACAGACTCTACGCCTACAAACTCAGCGCAGCTGCCATCCCCGGCGGTAACACCTGTTCGAGCACCGCCCGGTGTCGCGCCACGGACTCCCGGTGGCGCGCCGCACCCATCACAGCCCGCGCTGTCCAGCGAAGCTTGCGCGCTGCCTCAAGCTTGCCCTACCGGACCTGCAAATCATCGCTCGCGTCGGTACTCGTGAGCGCCGCCATCATTGCCCGGACCGCTGCAACACAGGCCGCACCCGGCGGCGCATTCATCACCGCCCGGTGTTCAAGTAATGAGGGGACCCATTGGCCATTGACGTAATGAAGACGCACGCGTAGCGTCGACTGCCGCACCCCGGACACATCGCGGATCGACGCCACGTGTTCCCGCTGCTGCGCGCACTCCTCGACATAACTCGCCACGCAGTGCTGCATTAACCGTCCCTCACGCGCTAACGCCTGGGGCGACGTCAGCCAGACAACCGAGCGCTGGTATCGCGTCAAGAGTGTCTGCGCGAGCGCGGGCAGATCACACACGCCAACGAGGGGAAGCCAACGTGTTTCCCCGTGCCTCTGCGCGCTTGGCGCTTCGTCCGCATCCTCAGCGTCATCGTCATCGTCACCCGCACCCGCCCCCAACCTCTCGGCGTCATCAGGCGCTGGTTCAGGCACCCACACCGCCTGCCAGCGGCACCCCGCCTCCAGCCACTGCCGCATCGACCAGGATCGAAGCTCAGCCAGAGCAGTCGCATACTCAGCATCCTCGGCTTCACGCCGACCAGACCACGCGCAGCGGGAGACGGGATCGAAGCGGTCGAATGGATTGTTAGGTTCATCGCGTTCTGCGAGTTGATCACGTTCATCGACGCCACGATTGTCTCCGAGATCGTCGCCACGATTGTCGCCAGCCTCCCACGGCGCTCTACCCGCCTGCGCAACCAACTCAATCGAGCGCACCAGTTCACCGACCGCCATTGCCGCCCCATCGTAATCTCGCTCAGGCGTCCACCCCCGGGTATCAAATCGACGGTTACGCCAACCGCTGGCCGCCTCCTGTTGGAACACCGACGCTGCAAAGCGATACAACGTCGACAGATCGTGCTCGACACGGGCGCCTGCCGCAAATACACGGGACGCCGCGAAGGTTCGCTCGGCAGCGCTCATCAGCTCCGCCCAACTGCGCCACTGCCGAGGTGTCTTTGGCCAGCGTTCAACGGGAAGCTGATCCAGCCAGCCGAGGTAGCCAAGACATCGTTGCGCAAAACCGCGCCACGACCGGGACCGAGTGAACACAAAAAGCGGCTTGAACGTATGCTGTCGAAGCGGATTCACTCGCAAATGGCGGACCGTGCGCTCGCTGATGTGACCCATCCGCGCCAATCCGGGAAACAGCGGTTCGCCTTGATCGACTATTTGATCGAGTTCAATGCGCTCAGCGCGCAGCGTTCCAGCATCCCCACGGTCACCCCCTCGCGACTGCGAAGTCAGCCGATCTGCACCGCCTGGCTCGACGCAGTGAAAGACCTGCAGCAGTAGCGGCAACAACACCGGTGCGGCCGCCAGCGCCTGGACTCGGCGCGGTAAAGCGTTCGCTGAGGCATGACACAACCAGTTGTAGGCCACCGCCGATCCCGCCACATGCCCGATTCCCGCCGATGCCGCGAGTGCGATGACGTCAGGCCGACAGTCACCTGTGATCTGGCTGATGTGGCTTAAGGCTAGAAGCGCGAGGCGTCGTTCGCGCCGGTACAGCTCGCTTGAGCCGCGCCGATGGTCGGCGGAGGGACGCGCAGCAATGGCAGGCTCCTCGCCGACGGTCGACTGCCAGCTGAAGTCACCGAGGGCGCTATCCACATTCGGATGAATGAGCTCAGGCAACCACAACCCGGAGCGGGGGGACTGTGCACATTCACTCTCGTGCCAGTGATTTGGATCAGCCAATAGCGATTCCCACACCCACAGTCTTTTTGCGTCATCCCATTCCGAAGTCAGCGGAACGTATCCCGCCGCGTCAGCCGGATCAACCCCGGCGAGCGCAGGCGCAGCGATCATCGCGTCGGCATCAACATCAACATCAACATCAACGTCAACGTCAACGTCAACGTCAACATCAACGTAACCACGCATCTCCCTCCCGATCTGGAACGGGATCGGCAGCCGTTGCAATCGAAACAACCGGTGCGTGGTGCGGCAGATTGCAAACGCCGTTGCTCGGCGCTGGCGCCCGGTGTCGCGCAACAACCGCATCAGCGCTCCACCGGGTGCCTCACCGCTGAATGCCACGACCACGATGGCCCACGCCGCGAAGTCGTAGCAGACCCGATACCGCGGCATCGACAGCCACGCATCCCAGCGCTGCTGTGCGTCCTGACTGACCGCCGCACGAATCCAATTGTCTTCCGCAATCGGGAGATCGCGGGCGGTGATGTCTATCCACCCCATCCGCGTCGGCACCACTGCTGTATCAGTGTGGGTCGGGTTCATTCTGCGTTCCGCCTTTGGTCACTGCGGGTAAGGGCGCGGCAGCTCGCGCAGCATTTGCGGCTGACGCCTGTGACGCCTTCAAGGCACGCTGGATTTTTTGATCGGTCTTCCATTGGCTGAGCGCAAACACAGCCCAGAGGGCCGCCGGAATCCAGCCCAGAACCGTGAGCTGCAGAATCAGGCACACGATCGCGGCGAGCGGTCGCCCAATCATGAAAAACCCCAGAAATGGCAGAAAAATGCAGAGGAGTAGACGCATAGTTTTTTAGTGTGGGTAATGTAGTGTTGAGTAAAGTTTGATTGCGACAAGGGCAAGTCGCCCGAGGCGCTGAAGGCGGGCTAGGGGGTGCTTCAAGCGCGCCCGCAACGGTGAGCTCCTGGATCGTTCGAGCTGAGCGCATCAGCGTCGTTCTTTCCAAGCGGAATCGGCCTCTCCGTTTCGTGTGAATCCAGGCAACGTTGCCTGTGCTTCCCAGCGCGCCACCACGTCGGCGGTAATCGGTAGAAGGGGAGTATTGCGTGTGGGGTGCCGACCGCCTTTGTCCCACAGGACAACGCGACCGTCCCGTTCGGTTGAGTACCATCGAAGTGGCTGTCCCTGTGACCCAAAGCAGGCCTCAGCTTCATCGCAGCCGTGGCGTTTGGGGGTGTTGTGCGAACTTACAAAGTTCACCGTGAGCGCGCCGAAAGCAAAAACGATTAACTACCACCGTTCCCCTCGATTCACCGCGCCGGTCGTGAACAGACGAAAGAGGGCGGGCAGGCTCGTAACGATGCCTGCCCCGATCATCCAACTCACTGGAGTCGAGGCCCAGAGCGGCAAGTTCATCGTGTTGACTTGAACTTCGCCTTGGTCGAACGCGTAGTTGTGCAACAGCGCTCGCAGTAGGAACAACACGACGGTTGTCACGATCAAAGCACCGAAGGTGGCGATGACCCATTGCGTGATTCGCTTGATGTCGAGTCTGGGGTCGCTAAGGAGCTTGGGCGGCAGCCTCGCGTTGCCTGGATTGCGGTCATTCGCTGGCATGGTAAATAGCATGGCCTTTCAAAGATGGTGAGTTCAAGTCGTGCATCCCCGCGCTAAATTGATCGAGCGGAAATCTGGTGAGGAGTCGGCGCAACACGACAGCGCGCGGGCGCGCAACAGAGGAACGATGGGGCCGTGTCTGCACGGCAGGGGTGATTCGGAGCCGACGCTCTCAGCGCGGCGGGAAGGGGTGGCGCATTGGCCGAAACGCCCCTTCAACGAACAAGATACCGCATCAAATCAAGATTGCAACCGCAGCTTCAATGACGCCGATTTCGCAGCCGACGCATTGCGCGGTGAAGCATGCGACGTACAGCGATCAGCGGAGCAAGATACAGGGCAATACCTTCATTCCAACCGTGTACGAACGAGCGGAGATAACTCGTCAAAAAACGTCGCACCACACCGCTGGCCTGAGGCGCTGCCTGCAACTTTCCTCGCTCGCCTCGGGCAGCCCTCTGTACGATCACGTAGTGACGCTTAAGACGGCGGACCCAGCGCAAGAAGCACCGCCGCAAAATCCGAGCTTCATTCATTGAATTCCTTTCCCTAACACCCCCGTTCCATGGAGTACCGTCCTTCGTAGCGAACGTCAAATCATCGTTTCGGATCGATGAACGCGACAATCAGTCGTCGCAAATCTATCGTTCGATTCCGTGGCCAATCGCTTCCGCCCACTTGTCGGAATTCAGTCGTGCTGCCAGCGCATTTTTGTGATCTGATCAAACGCGATCGCATGGTCGAAAGTCCAGCGAGTCGTCGAACCCATCTCGCACGTAGTCGGCCACGCGGTGCGCTAAACAACGTTGAAGCGCGCCCCTGCAACCTCTCGTCGCGCACTGGCGGCACCATCACCCAACGATGAGTCGCAGCGAAGACCGCCTGTGATTCGTTAGCGGCGACGGCCGAAACGGTTTGCTCTTGCAACACAGGCTGGCCCTGCAACCGCGCGACGCTACTGAGAAGTGACGAGCGTTCAGCGTGTCGTGGATCGCCGCAAGCAAAGAGCAGTGCGAGCCTCGATTCGGCCACGCAATCTCTAGGACGCGCCGCCGAAGGGTTCTCGACCACCGTCACTCTGGTCCGCAGTCTGACTCACTGGCGGGTGGCGCATTCGTGCTTCACCGAGGCCGCCACAGAACAAAAGGCCTCGTTCGGTGGCGCACGATGCGCAGGCAGCGCAGCGAGGGCATCCTCATACTTGTGGTTGTCCAGAAAATAGCACGCGCGCCGCACATCGGCTCGCAGTTGAAGGCGTGCTGGACGGCGTTCCCAGAAAGGGATCTGGGTGTGGTTGTAAGCCAAGCGTGCAAAGAGATGCCGCCAGAGTAGTCGATACGTCTGCCACCAGGTAAGGGGAGACGGGGTGCTGGCTTGCAAGACTTTGCGGCTCGCGCGATCGGGGAGCAGCGTCGCGGCCTGAACGCTGCCAAGAGCGCCATGCCCGCGGAAGTCATGTTGGCTCGGTCGAAAGTTGAGGAATGTGAGCGTAGGTTTCATCGTCGGCGTGTGAAGAGATAGGGAAAATATTGATCCAAGCGTTGCAACCCGCCCGCGACTGTTGGGGAGGCAGCAATGCACCCACGTCAAGTTACTCGAGGTTGGCCGAAGTGCAACCGCGGCAATCGCTGCACGCGCCGCACGCGCTGCATCGGTTCATTCGTTCGCTCGGCGATTCACTACCGTTCGTCGGTGTGACCCACGAGATCGCTGGAGTTGCGGTAGTTTCCTCTTGTCAACGCTTTGGGACTAAACGTCCTTAAGCAGTGACAAATTCGCGAATTTATTCGCAGGTCAGCCACTTCGGTGTGCCGACGCATCCATCGTCCCTTCGGGGACTGAAGCGAAAAGTTCACCCCAACTTGGGTGGATGGTTGATGACATCGTGGTCAGTTGGGTCACTCCCAATCACCCAATGCTCAAAACCCGCGCTTTCACCGTTGAGCACGCGCTCGTCTTCAATTTGCCGAACCGCACGGCGGCTTTGAACCCCCCCTCATTTCCTAACTGCGCTTTTGCGCTGTCGCCCGCGCTCGCGGGGCGCCTACTTTCTTTCCCTATCACTTCGCCTTTCGGCTATGCATTTCGCGCGTCCGCGGCATGCCAACTTTGCTGCTTCATCGCGGCCGCTTTCCCCATCCAACTTTCTTCGCTCGCGTCACGCGGGCAGCCGCGCAGGGGCGCGGTCGGCGCTGTCCTCCGTCAAAAGGCCTCCGCTCCACCAGCTGCGTTTGGTGGCCGGCACGAGCTCCTCATCGGGACGCAGATGAGGGGCGCGTGGGTACCCAAGCTTGCTTCGCCGACAAGGTGCTGCAAGTGCGGGCAGATGGAGAAAGGAAGTTCGACATGGTTTCGGAAGATCATTTGTTACGCCACCACCAGGTGCGCAAACAGTGCTGTTTGGGTCGGACGCGGCTGTACGAGTTACGTGAACAGGGGCTGTTTCCGGCTCCGCTTGCAGGTTTCGGCAACCGTTTGATTTGGCGTTCGAGCGATGTGCAAGCGTGGATTGCTGCGCGAAGCAAAGTAAACGCAGCGGTTTAGCTCGCTCAGGAAACCCGTGGCGCCATCGCGCCACGGGGCTCGCAGAACGCCCCCGTGCCTCTGCATTCGTTGCCGCAGCGGTTCGCTGCACAACGTCGTTGAATTCTTAGAAATTGAGTATCGGATAGGGAAAGCAATATGGATTTCACAGCAACATCCACGCCGCCGTTCTCCGCGCGGCACCTGGGGATCGACATAGGATTTGGCCACGTCAAGCATTGCACCGCACCGATCCAAAGGCTGCCGGACGGAACGCTCACCGCACCCGTCGTGAGTTTCCCGTCGGTGGTCGTCCTGGAGAGTGGGTTCGTCCACAGTGACTCGCCACTCTCCGTAAGTCGCGGGCGGGTCATCGAACTGGGGGCGCTGCGCTACCTCGTCGGAGAACACGCCGCCTTGGCCGACGACGGTGCCGGCGGGCGACCGTTGAATGCTCGCTACGCAATGACCACCGAATATGAAGTCTTGGTCAAAGCGGCACTGGCGAACTTGGCCTACCCGGCCGAGCTTGAGTGCCTGGTGCTCGGCGTGCCAGTCAACAGCCCGCTTGCAGTCATCGAACATCTCAAATCGCGCTTCGTGGGCGAGCTGCGAATCAACGGTCGCAGCGTGCGCGTCGACAACGTCCGCATCGTCGATCAGCCGGTGGCCGCGTTCATTTGGCAGATTCAATCGAGAGGGAAAAGAAGTGAGATCGAAGGGCGAACCGCTTTGACCATTGATGTCGGCTACCGGACCGTCGACTGGGTGGTGACGCAAGGATTGCGCGGCGTTCCATCGAGGTCGGGATCGTCCCCTGGTGGCGTATCCCGTCTGGTTCAAAAAATTTCCCTCGAATTAGCTCGAGTCACAGGCCGAGACTGCTCTTCTCTACGGATGCGAGAGCGGGTCGAGGAGGCGTTGTGCCGCAGCGAGCCATCAATCGTCGTCGATGATCAACTCGTCGATTTCGCGCAGTTTCAGCCCCTCCGAAAACACCTAATGGCGAGCGCACTTGCCCCCATTTGGGAAAGTATCGGCAGCGCGACCGACATTCGCGATGTCCTCCTCGTGGGCGGCGGCTGCGCGCAGTTCAAAGCGCTCATTGAGGAGCAAATGGAGGGCAAGTACGTCTCGGTCGCTCAAGAGCCGCAGTTCTTGATCGCGAGGGGACTCCAGTGGCTGGCCGAGGCTGCGCGATGATCGCGACGCCAGCAGATTGCGTCGCCGTTCCTGCGCGCGACGCCGCGGCCGACGTCTTGGCCTCGGATGGGGATGTGGCGGTTGTGAGCCTCGCGGCGGTCGATCGATTGACGATTGAAGTGACCGTACTGAAGGCAGTTCACCCCGCGTTGTTCGCGGCAATGCTGGACGTTGATCGTCGCCACCGCGCGGAGAGACTGCGTCTGCTCGGCACTGGCGGTTTACGGGTGGAGCAGCAGCTGGCGAGTGCGGTTGCCGCGAGTGCTAATCTGAGCTCGCTGTCATCCCACGGGTCGAGCGCCGTCTTGGGCAGTCAAGCGCCGCACATGGGCGACGGGGGCCGTCGGCCCCCGTCCGCTGCGGTCGTTGAGGATGAGGTGGATAGTGTGTTTCGATGACCGCGTCATTAGTACAGTCGCGTCTTCGCGTGGTCGAGAAGGCTTCGACCACGACTCAACCGATTACCGCGTCGCTCAGCAGTCTGAGGCAAGCGGTAGATCAACCTGCGACTGTCAGCATTACTTTCCCTATCCGACGAGACTGTGGCATCCCGGACCGCGGCATTGGTTGGTTGACGCTGAATCGAGGGGTCAAGGAGTCGTCGTTGTCTCGCCGCTAGGCTTCTTGCGTTTGGCTCGCGACAGACGGTTGTAGTTGAGTTGTTTGGCTGCGTTCGCCAGTTTCCAGAGTCGTTTCGCTTCGTTGTTGCGCGTTCGACGCTCGTCATCGGACAGCACACGGGGTCGTCCCGTCTTGGTCGGTGGGTGCTGGGCGGTATCGTCTGATTGGATGCCGAAGGACGGTGGGGGCGATGGCGTAGTGTGTCCTTGATCCTCCCCGAGCTCCTCCCCTTCGTCGTTCCCTTCGTCGTCCCCTTGACGACCCACTTCATAGTTCGCATCGTCCCGCAACCGTTCGCGATTGAGCGTCACTTGTCGGATGATCTCTCGTTTCGCTTCGAGCACGGTCTGAATTCGCTCATCAATCGTGCACGGCGCGATCAGTGTGGTGATGCGGACGGCCGCCGTCTGACCGATCCGATGCACGCGATCTTCAGCCTGCTCCATCCCCGCGGGGCTCCACTCCGACTCGATGAACAAAACGTTCCGCGCCGCGGTTAGGGTCAACGCCGTTTGCGCCGCTTTCAGGCTGCACAAAATCACACGTGGGCTCCCCACGCTTTGAAATGTCCGCACGGCGGTATCCCGTGCACTTGGAGAGGATTTGCCATCGATCACGAGCGCATCTAAAAACGCGGCTGAGAGCGCCTTTTGCACATCGAGGTGAAACGCGAACACGAGCAGTTTCTCGTCGTCGGGTTCAGAGGTTAAAAATTCGCGGATCCAGGCGACTGCGGCGGCGACCTTACCGAAGCCGGTCAGTTGTCGGAGCACCCCAATCCGGGTGAGCAGTTCGTGTCGCTCCGCGGGTGTCGTCTCGGCGAACCACGCTGCAAATGGGGATCCGAGATCGTGCAGGACGACGTCAGGAGCGTCCAGATCGAGATCGACGGGTGGCGCAAAATGAATGGCCTTGTCTCGTTCGAGGCGACGCTGGCGAATCGTGAGTTCCGGTCTCGGGCCATCGATGCGATGGGCGGCGCGCCAGAGTGCGAGGCTCTCTGCGGCCAGGTCGTATTCGCCGCGATTGCTCAATTCGCAGGCGAGGGTGGTGCGGGTCTTGTCCGGCAAATTCGGCAAGACCTGCTTTTTTTCCCTACGCACGAGACACGTCTTTCGCAAGCGCTCAGCGAGTTCGGGTAAGTGGGCGGCACCGGAGAGATCAGAGATTTCGCGGGACCCAAACGACCCAGTAACCCGCCTTTTTTTTGCTTGGCAGTAGCGGGCCGCCACAAATGCAAAGCCGCCTAGTTGCCAAAGCGCGTCCGGCAATAAAGTCAAAAGTGTGAGGAGCTCGCTGGGTCGGTTCAACACCGGCGTCCCGGTCAGCAACAGGCGCTGCTTCGGCTGTGTTTCTTTGAGCAGCGTCACGGCGGCTTTGGTGCGCTCGCTATCGTAGGTCTTTAAATACTGGGCTTCGTCGAAGATCACAGACTTCGGGCGCAGCGCCATCAGCAGATCGAGATTGTCCTGCAGAACATCGTAGTTAAGGATGACGATTTCAGCTTCGCCGAGCTCACAGCCTTGCCGCATGGCACCGACTCCGACCACGTGAACCCGTCGGTTCGGTAGCCACGCCGTGGCCTCCGCTTTCCAGTTCAGTCGCGCAACCGCAGGGCAGACGACGATCAGAGGGTAGTGAGTGCCAAGCTCCACAGCTAACAGCGACTGCATGGTCTTGCCGATGCCCTGTTCGTCGGCGAGCACGGCTTCGGGTAGTTCGAGCAGGCTTCGAATCCCTGCCACTTGATGCGGCAGAACGCCGCGTTCGCGCGCCGCCGCTGGCAGGCGCGCGAGGAGTGTCTGCGTCTCAGCCTCGCCCAGCGCCAGATCTTCGGATCGAACCCAGCGCCGATCTTCCGCGCGCGCGGCCACAGCGATCCAGCGTTTGAACGACGTGGCCAGTGCATCCCGTAAAAAATGAAGTTCAGGTGAACGCTCAAGCAGGGCCTGCAACCGTTGCAAATTCCACGACGTCGCGGGCAGCGTGCCGGATTCACTCGTGCCCCCAGCGTCCCAGTCGATGCAAACCGACTGCTCAAAAACGACCGTGTTACCAACAAAGCCCCAGACGTGGCCTGGCCATTCGCGGCGGGTGAATTGCGAAATGCGGATCAGACCATCGCGGACGCTAATGGCACCGCGCGGCTGAATGCCTTTGACGCGTACGGCCCAATCCTTCGGCAACTTCACGCCAAAGTTGGCCGCGATCGATTCGCATTTGTGCACGTTCTGCAGGCAGGGGGCACAGTGCCACTGCTTTGTGGTCGCATCCCATTGACTGTCATGGAGCGAACGCAAGACTTCCAGCAACTCGTCACTGTACGGTGTCTGCAAAACGATGCGTCCCTCTTTCGCAAAGCTAATCTGGCCCTTCGCCACTTTCGCGCGTTGTTCACGCCGCACGGTGTGGATGCGGACCACTTCTTTGACCAGGTATTCGCTCAACACACGGGTTAAGTCATGCCCGATGCTCGCCGCCTGCTTTCGGTACTTGTGACCGAGAGTGGCGGCCTGCAGACGCTCTTCGTCCGTCCAGATGCTTGGATGGCTACCGAGCAGGAGTGCTGCGGGTTGGATATCTAGTTTGGCGAACCCTTCTCCATCTCGTGCCTGAGCACCATCGCAGCGGGCTTGGATCGCTTGCAACGCTTCATACAAAGTTTCGCACGACGCTGCTGGCAGAAACACGATATTTTTTTGCATTGAACGAGGCGACGGGCGAACGTGCCTTGGGCCGAGGGAGATGCTCGACTGACTTGGCATCGATTGCTTTTGTTCCCTGTTCGTCGAAGGGGGATGAAC
>JAYVNO010000007.1:0-7861 GCA_043758415.1 Burkholderiales bacterium | reverse complement strand
GTCGGCGACACCAGGTACCTGCCGAATTGAACGCTCTACGACCCAGTCTTCGACCGTTCTGATGTCGGTGGTCGAGTAGCCATCACCGCGCAGGCGATAGCGCATCACCTCTCCCACCGGGGTGGCGTTGGGTGCCAGACTGGCATCGACACCCGTCGGCAAATCAATGCCACGCAACCGTTCGGTCACTTGTTGTCGTGCCTGCAGGACGTCAGCCTTGTCGTCATAGGTTATGACGGTGTAGGACAGTCCAAACTGGGTGTGTGAAAAAACTCTCAAGGCGTTCGGCAGTCCCGACACCGCCACCTCGATGGGCAGGCTCACCTGTTTTTCGACTTCTTCGGCTGCGCGACCGGGGTAGAGCGCAATGATCGTCACTTGGGTATCGGTCACGTCGGGAAAAGCTTCCACCGACAGATTTTTGAACGCTACAACGCCAGCAAAAATAAACAGCACCGTGCCGAGCACGATGAGTACCGGCTGCGTCAGCGCGAGGAGAACGAGACGCCTCATGGCTGCTTCGTTGGGGCTTGTGCAGGCGCGACTGTTGGCGTGGTGCCCACTTTGCCTGCGTCCGCTGGCGTCGCCAAGTTACCCATTTTCAACGACGGGTCTTTGGCGGTCTCTCGGACAGTACCAGACTCACGGGAAAGCGCAAATTGACGCTCCAGCAGCAACACGTTGTCAGCGACCACCTTGTCGCCCACCTCGAGCCCCGTGGCAACCACCGCCTGTTTGGTGTCCTGATAACTCAGGCGTACGTCGCGCGGCTCAAATAAGCCAGCAGCGGTTTGCAAATACACGGTACGCTGGGTACCGCGCAGAACGACGGCTGAGGCAGGTATCACCACACCACCACCGAGGTGGCGCTCCAGACGCACGGTCGCAAGCATTTCTGCCTTGAGCTTCCGGTCAGGATTGGCGACTTCACCGCGCACCTTGATCGTCCGTGTAGTCGGGTCAATGGCATCGCCACTGGCCACCACTTTGCCGGAAAATTTTTCGTTCGGCAGCGTTGGCACAATCAGCTCAAAGATCGAGCCCGCACGCAGACTACCCAAATCACGCTCGCGGGCATCGATCTGCACCCACAGTGACGTCGGATCAGACACCACGAATGGCGCGGGCACACCGACGCCAGATTGATCGGGCCGCAGCTCTTGTCCTGGATTCAGGTTGCGCTCAACTACGAGGCCGTTGATGCCGCTGACGAGACCGAGTTGCTGATTGAAGCCACTGCCACCACCGTAGAGTTTGGTGCGTGCCTGAGTCCGCGCAACCTCGGTCTGCGCGCGTGCTGCCTCGGCTTCCGTCTGCTCAAAATCCTTGCGAGCGATCACACCGGCAGCGAGCAATTCTTTTTGCCGTGCCAGACTTTTTTGTGTGAGCTGCGCATCAACTGCCGCCCGCGCTGCGTCGGCCTGTGCTTGACCAAAGTCGGGCGAAGCCATTTGAGCAAGCACCGCGCCTGCCTTCACACTTTGCCCAACGTCTGCACGAATGGCCGTAACTCGTCCGGCAAATGCCGGAAAGATACGCTGAGTGCGCGATTCATTCCAGGTCAGTCGGGCTGGCAAATCAATGGCTACTGCCGTTGACGGACGCACATCAACCGTGGTCAGCAAAGCAAGCTGTGGATGACCCGCCGGAAACCGCAGTTGATTGCCTTGCAGCACGGCTGAAGCGGGCTCTGGTGTGGGTGCTACGGGTTCCGAGCAGCCAGAAAGCGTCAATATGACCACTGCGGTCAGTATCGAAAAAGTAACGGTGAAACGAGAGGATGCCATGATGCGGTCAGGTAGGTATATTTTTTAGCGAACAAGCAACTGCGGCTCGGTACGCAGCAAGAGAGCCGTTCGCGCTTTTGCGAGATCAGTGCGCGCTGCGAGTACATCGAGCAGCGTTGTACGCAGCGTTCTGCGCGCGTCAAGCAGATCGGTCAACGAGAGCGCGCCGCGCTTATAGGCAAACTCCGCTTGATTTGCCACTTGCGTCGCGCGAGGCACGATGTCTTTCTCGAAACTCGCAGTGCGCTGCGTGAGCGAGATCGCCTCTTGCTGCAACCGCGCAAGCTCGGTGCGAGCGTCACGTAACACGCGCTCTTCCGTCAACTCTGCCTGCTTGAGATCAGACTGAGCGCGCGCTGCTTCGCCTTGATAGCGATAGCCCCAGGTCAACGGAATCTGTACTCGCAGCTCGATCAGACGCGTTGATGTGCCGGGATAGTGGTCGAAAGAGATGCCAATCGTTGGGTCGGTTTTCTGCAACGCATAGGCACCATCGAGACTCGATTTTGCAGCGGCGATTCGTTCACGCGCGGCACGCACATCGGCACGGGCTTCGATCTTCGCAGCGGCAGATTCGCTACTGGTTGCGGGCAGTGTCGCTGCCGCGGAGGTGGCATTCGGCAACTCTGGCCACGCAACCGTACCCACAGGAATTGATGCAATATCAGCACGATTCAACACTTGTGACAACACAATCGCAGCACGCGAGAGATCTAGCTGCGCTGACTGTTTGTCCGCCGCAATCCGTGCTGCATCAATTTCGATGCGTGAGGCATCCTGTTGCGACAAGTCACCAGCCGCGAGACGCATCTGCGCGGCACGTACGGCCTCGCGACCCGCCTCTTCCATCGACACAACCAACTGCACGCGTTCACGCGTCGCCAACCAGTCGTAGTAGGCCGCTTGTGCCGTCAGCATTTGCTGCAACACCGCTTCTTGCGTCTCGGCGGCGGTCGCGGCCAGCGTGCGCTTGGCGGCATTGGTGCGGTGCGTGCGCTTGTCACCGCGCTCATAAGTCCAGTCAAGTCCGACGCCCTTATCGACACGCTTGCGCCCGAGCAAATCACCTGCACCCAGACCATTCTGCAAGTCAATTTGCGAAAGCTTGGCCGACAGCACCGGTAGTGGCGCATGATCGGCGGTCAGCACGTCGGCCTCAGCGCCGACTTGCGCTTGCCTGGCGAGACGAACCTCTGCACTGTTGTTGACCGCCTGCAACACGTCATGCAGCGTGGGCGCATTGGTAACCGCTTGTGCCACTGCCGATCCAGCGCACGCCGCAAGCACGGCGCACATCAGGTGGCGCGCCGAAATGTATCGAGTGTTTATCATCTGTCCCTCTGGTCGCGCAATATCGCGTTGATCGCCTGACCAAACCCTGACCGTTGCCGAGCTATGCGCTTTTTGATCGTTGAAGATGATGCCGTGTTGCGTGATGTGTTGACGCGCAGCCTGTCGCAGACCGGTCATCGCGTCGATGCCGCCGCCACCTGCGCCGAAGCGGAATCGTTCTGGTCTTTGCAGCCATACGATGCCGTCGTGCTCGATCTCAACCTGCCCGACGGCTCCGGTCTGACCGCGCTCAAAAACGCGCGGCGTCGAGGCGACGCTACGCCCGTGCTGGTGCTCACCGCACGAAACCGCACCGACGAACGCATTGCAGGACTGGACGCAGGCGCAGACGACTATGTAGGCAAACCGTTTGAGCTGACGGAGGTGGAAGCCCGATTGCGCGCATTGGTGCGACGCTCGCAGGGCGGCAAAGATCGCGTGGAAGTGGGGCAACTCACGCTTGATCGTTCGGTGCGCCGATTCTTCCTCAATGCGGTGCCGCTTGATCTGCCTGCGCGTGAGTTTGAAGTGCTGTGGGAGCTGGCGTCGAAACCCGGCCGCGTCATCAGCAAACGATTACTTTCCGACAAGTTGTCCAGCTTCGACGAGGCGCTCGGTGACAACGCGCTGGAGGCATTCATCTCCCGCCTGCGCCGCAAATTGCAGGGCAGTGGTGCCACGATTCGCACCTTGCGCGGTCTCGGCTATCTACTGGAAGTTGAGGCATGACGCGTGGCCGTTGATGAAGTAAGCGTCCGTCTCAAGCCGCTCGGCACACTACGGCAGCGCCTGCTTCAACACGTGTTGACGCCTCTGTTTCTGGTGTGGTGTCTGGGCACCGCGGTGACCGTGAGTATTGCCTACCACTTTACATTGCAAGCCTTTGATCGTGCGCTGCTTGACGACGCTTACGCGCTGTCGGCGCATGTGCGTTTGCAAAACGGAGCGCCGACCCTGGAGTTGTCGTCGCGCGAACTGGCGTCCCTGCTGTTCGATCAGTCGGAGCGGGTCTATTTCGCGGTGCAGCGCACTGATGGTACGTTGCTGGCGGGCCACTCCGGCCTCTTCGATGCCTTGCTTGACGGCGCGCCGACGGGCGACGCGAGTAAAGTGAAAGAGACTAGTATTCCGTTCACGTTTAGTGACCGCGCGCGTCAAGGTTCTGCCGTTCGTGTGGTGACACTGCCAGCAACGGTCGCTAAGCCGTGGACGATTCTCGTGGCGCAAACCACCGGGTCGCGAACTCGACTCATCGAGCGCTTGCTGCTCTATGCCGTGGTGCCGCAAGCCGTTCTGCTGTTCGCGCTGGCGGGGTGGCTGCTGCGCGCCATTGGTCATGACCTGGAGCCACTCATTCGCCTGCGACTGGCCTTGCAGCGCCGTGGCACACGTGATCTGTCGGCGATTCCGGCCACTGGCGATTCCCGCGATGTGGTTCAGTTGACCGAGGCGACCAACGCGCTGATGGAGCGTATTCAACTCGGTATTCAGGGACAACGCGAATTCACCGGAAACGTTGCTCATGAGCTGCGAAATCCGCTCGCCGGTATTCGTGCGCTCGCCGAATACGGGTTGCGGCAAAACGATCCCGCCGTTTTGCGAGAGCAGCTTCAAGCCATCGCCAAAAGTGAAACCCGCGCAAGCCATCTAATTGACCAATTGCTCGCGTTGGCTCTGGCTGACGAGGCGCGTGAACAGTTGGCACTCGTGCCTGTGAGCGTCAATGAAGTCGTGGAAGACAGCGTCGCTGATCTGCTCAGCCGGAGCGGCGACAAGCATCTGGATCTCTCCGTCTCCGGGCTGGATCGAACGGTGGTAGCGCTGGGCAACGCGACCCTGCTGAAGGGCTGCCTTGCCAACTTTCTCGCTAACGCCGTGGCCTACGGGGTGCCTGGCGATGGACTGCCACGACACATCTCCATTTGCGTCAGGACGAATGTGGCGACAGAGCGCATCGAACTGTCGGTAGCCGACAACGGGCCCGGCCTCAGCGCCGGGCAGGCGAGCCGCCTGCAACAACGATGGGCGCGCGGTCAGGGCAGCGAGCGCGTACAGGGCGGCTCCGGACTGGGGCTCGCCATCGTCGCACGTTATGCCACGCTCATGGGCGCCACATTTACGCTCGGCACCGACGCGGACAAGGGTGGGCTGTGCGCAACACTCGCGCTGCTGGCGCCGTCTGGCGAGCCAGGCGAAGCAAGCGAATTAGCCTGATCAAGCTGACTGGGCAACAAGCTCGAAGTGCTCCACCACCGGCGGCTGCGCAAAGAATGGTCCGACAATTGCACGCCATTCGGGGAACAATGGCCCCTGCCGAAAGGCCACCGTATGGTCTTCTAGTGTTTCCCAATAAATCATTAGCAGGTAGCGTTCTGCCGATTCGACGCCCTTGTTGACTTTGTATCCGCAAAACCCCTTCGCCTTGCTGATCACGGTTTCAACGCCGTATTGGATGGCGGCATCGAACTCAGCGTTCTTGCCAACGGGGATGCGGATATCTGCGACTTCAAGGATCATGAGGTATCTCCATAATGTTTGACGTTAATGCTACCGTGACGCCGCCGCACATGCTCATCCTGGCAGCCTGCTAGCGGTCGCAAAACACTCGCTCTAGATCAACTTGCCGAACGACTAAACTGCTTTCTTCAGCCGTTTTCACGAGCCCTTCAGCATGACCAACACGATCCGCGAACTCTCCTGCGCCGACGACTACGACCCAAATTCGATGCCAGTTGCCAAGGCGCGCGAGTTCATCAGCAAAGTGCTCACCCCGATCACCACCAGCGAACGGCTGCACATTCGCGCAGCGCTTGGCCGCGTGATTGCGGAGGATATCGTGTCGCCCCTTGACGTGCCGGGGCACGACAACAGCGCAATGGATGGCTGGGCATATCGCCACGCGGATCTGGATGCGGGCGACATGACGTTGATGCATCGAGTCGGCACCAGCTACGCTGGCAAACCTTATCTCGCCGCCGTAGGCAAGGGCGAATGCGTCCGCATCTTCACGGGTGCGGTTATGCCCGCTGGATGTGACACCGTCGCAATGCAGGAGCGCGTGACCGAAGACAGTGCAGGCGTGCATATTCACAACGATTTGAAGCCCGGACAAAACCGCCGTTTTCGCGGTGAGGACCTGAAAACCGGAGCATTGGCTGCGAAATGCGGCTCACTCGTGGGCCCAGCAACCGTGGGCCTGCTCGCAAGCCTCGGCATCGCCGAAGTGTCGGTCTATCGCAAGCTGCGGGTGGCGTTTTTCTCGACTGGCGACGAACTGAAAAGTATTGGCTCAACGCTCCGCCTCGGTGAGATTTACGACAGCAACCGATACACGCTTTACAGCATGTTGGAGCGTGCGGGTTGCCAACCGATTGACCTCGGCAACTTCGTCGATTCACCGGACGCGATTCGTGCCGGATTTCAGGCGGCATCCGAGAACGCCGACGTGGTGATCACAAGCGGTGGCGTCAGCGTCGGCGAGGCGGATTTCATCAAGCAAATGCTCAACGAATTGGGCGAAGTCCTGTTCTGGAAAATCGCGATGAAACCGGGTCGCCCGATGGCTTACGGCAAAGTCGGCGGCGCACACTTTTTTGGTCTGCCCGGCAATCCGGTCGCCGTGATGGTCACGTTCTACCAATTCGTGCGCTCAGCGCTTGCCACACTGCAAGGCCGCACCGATTACATGCTGCCACCGACGGTGAAAGCCACGCTGGTCAACAAGATCAAAAAAATGCCGGGCCGCACTGAGTTTCAACGCGGCGTACTGAGCATCGGCCCTAACGGATGCGAGGTCAGGACGACCGGCGATCAAGGGTCGGGCATCCTCTCTTCCATGACCCAGGCCAACTGTTTCGTCGTGCTCGCCACCGATGTCGGCGGCGTTGAACCGGGCGCGGTGGTGGACGTGCAAATGTTTGAAGGTGTGATGTAATTTTTTTAAGGTACGCAGGGTGGGCAACTTGTTGCCCATGCGTTCCGCAGCGATACAAAAAATAGTTTGGCACGGGGTGCCCAACCTACGAATTACAAATCAATTGGAAACACGAATGGCAAAAGCAAAACACCTCACCGTCGAGCACCTCTGGCAATGCGAACGCATCGGCACGCCGAGCCTCTCGCCTGATGGCCAATGGGTCGTGGTCGATCAATCGACCTACTCGATGGAAACCAACGAGAGCGCGACGCAGCTCTGGCTCTATTCCACCGACGGTAAAACCCGCAAACAGCTCACCAGCGCAGGAAAGAAGAACACCGCGCCGCTATGGTCGCCCGATGGCAAGCTGATCGCCTTCTGCGCGAAACGCGGCGAGGGCAAAACCGCAGATACCGAAGCGCAGCTCTATGTCATCGCGCCCGACGGCGGCGAGGCACGTCGCGTGACCACGCTCGCCAACGGCGTTGACGGCATTCGCTGGTTCCCGGACAGCAAGCACGTCGCAGCCGTGTCATGGGTATGGCCCGACTTGAAGACCGACGCGCAGCAGGCGAAACGCGCGAAGGAATTGAAGGAATCCAAGGTTCAGGCCAAGGTCGTCGAGGTCGACAACTATCGCCATTGGGACAGCTGGATTTGCGACGGCAAGCGTCCGCACATTTTTGAAATCAACGTCAACAGCGGCAAGGCGAAGGACTTGTTCGCTGGCAAGCCGTGGTCACTGAGCCAGGGCGATCCCGGTGCGAACGACTACGCCATTTCGCCGGACGGCAAAGAGATCGCCTGGGTACAGCCGAAGGACGTC
>JAYVNO010000006.1:0-7875 GCA_043758415.1 Burkholderiales bacterium | reverse complement strand
GCCGTCGTTGAGCGGCGCATACTATCGGTCTATAACCGGAGTGCCTCGTGAAGATACTTGTCCCCATTGATGGTTCGGAGCTTTCGCTGGATGCCGTGCGTTATGCGCTGCGCCTGGTGCATCAGGGTCTGCATGCGAGCTTTGTACTTGCGACGGTGCTGGAGCCGAGCGGCATGTCGGAACTACTCATGATGCCAGATCCGCAGGAACGGGAGGCCGTCAACCAGTCAGTTGGCACACAGACGCTTGAGGCCGCCGCGTCGATGCTTGAGGCTGCGGGTGTTCAGTTTGAACGCGAAGTTCGCTCAGGCTACGTAGCTACGGAGATCATCGACGTTGCGGAATGTTTCGGCTGCGATGCAATCGTACTCGGCGCACGCGGCAAGGGCATGCTGCGCAACGCGCTGCTCGGCTCGGTTTCACAGGCGGTGCTTCACGCGGCCACTATGCCGGTCACCATCGTTCCTCACACGGGTTCATAGACCGACACCCTCGATCAGTCGCGCGAGTCTGCGGCTACTGAAATACCACCGGCGTGGCACCCCGCCGCCGCCGCACAACCACGGTGCCCGCCATCTTGTCATGCCAGCCCTGCTTTCTTGGATCGAAGGCAACCCAGATGAGGCCAAGGCCCAAGGGAATCGTGCTCACGTAGTAGCCGAGATAGCGAATCACACTCTGCCCTAGCGTAGGCGGATTGCCAGTTTTCGCATCAACAATCTTCGCCGAGATCGCGCCTTTACCCGGCGTCGAGCCGCGCTTCAGCCAAAACCAAACAATTGCGACAGCGGGAAGCACAATCGAGATCAACACATCAGCGGGACCTTGAATCAGTTTTTCGCTACCGAAGTAAGCCCAGCCATAAACCGCCACCAGAAGTGGATACATCACCGCCATGATCAAGAGGGTGTCGAGCAAGCTTGCGCCGACGCGCGGCCAGAAGCCCACGTACTGAAGATCGTCGTTGGCCATGATCGCTCCATCATCGTTGATGGCTGGAGTGTAGGGTGGAGCGCAAAGGGGTTTCGCCGAATGCGGTTGCACGATGCAACGTGGTTGAAATGCCTTCGGCGGTGGTGCGAGTTGGAGCCGCAAGCATTCCGACCTTCTCGCTACGAAACTGTGAGCAGCATCTTTAACGTTAGCTCGCGGCAGTAGGGAGTGTAAAGCCGCACCCAATGCCTTTTCGCGAGCACTATCTACCGATAAACCGGAAACCTCGCACAAAGCGCCGCGACTTCTCCGCGCACTCGTGCAATCACCGCTTCATCCGCGGGCGCATCGAGCACGTCCGCAATGAAATTCCCCACCATTTTCGCTTCCGCTTCCCTAAACCCACGCGTCGTAAACGCCGGCGAACCCAAACGAATACCACTCGTAACCATTGGCTTTTCCGGGTCGTTCGGGATGGCGTTTTTATTGCAGGTCATGTGCGCTTTGTGCAGCACGTTTTCGGCTTCTTTGCCGGTGATTTTTTTGGCGCGCAGATCGACCAGCATCAAGTGCGATTCGGTGCCGCCGCTGACGATGCGCAGGCCGCGCTCGACCAGCGTTTTGGCGAGCACGTCGGCATTCTTGAGCACTTGCGCCTGATACGTTTTGAACTCGGGCTTGAGCGCTTCGCCGAAGGCCACGGCCTTGGCGGCGATGATGTGCATCAGCGGGCCGCCTTGCAGGCCTGGGAAGATGGCGCTGTTGAGTTTTTTCGCGAGGTCTTCGTCGTTGGTGAGAATGATGCCGCCGCGCGGGCCGCGCAGCGTTTTGTGCGTGGTGCTGGTGACGACGTGCGCGTGCGGCATCGGGTTCGGGTACACGCCCGCAGCGATCAGGCCCGCGTAGTGCGCCATGTCCACCCACAGTTTCGCGCCGACTTCATCGGCAATTTCGCGCATCTTGGCCCAGTCCCATTTCAGCGAATACGCTGAGCCGCCGCCGATGATCATTTTTGGTTTGACTTCGTGGGCTTTGGCGCGCATCTGGTCGTAGTCGACGACTTCGTCTTGGGTCAAACCGTACGCATGCGGCGTGAACCATTTGCCGCTCATGTTGAGCGCCATGCCGTGCGTGAGGTGACCGCCTTCGGCGAGCGATAGGCCGAGGAACGCATCGCCCGGCTGCAGGAGCACGAAGTACACGGCGGCGTTGGCTTGCGCGCCGGAGTGCGGCTGCACGTTGACGAATTTGGCATCGAACAGCGTTTTCAGGCGATCAATCGCGAGCGTTTCCGCGATGTCGACGAACTCGCAACCGCCGTAGTAGCGACGGCCCGGATAGCCCTCGGCGTATTTGTTGGTGAGCTGCGAACCCTGCGCTTCCATCACGGCCTTGCTGGCGTAATTTTCGGAGGCGATGAGTTCGATGTGGTCTTCCTGACGCTGATTTTCTTTTTGCACGACGGCGAAAAGATCGGGATCAACCTGAGCCAGCGAGGAGACAAAAAATTCGGGACGCGCATTCATTGGGCATTTTCCTTTTTGGGTGGATGGTGCGCTGGCCAAAAACCAGTGCCTGCCCAGGCGGACGGCGGGTTCGCTCGAAAAATACCGAGGCGAAAAGCGGGCTTCCTGAGGGTGGCTCCCTCTCAGATATCGCAGAATTTTGCGACACTTACGCCAGTTACACGCTTGCCAGAATTATAGGCGGAGCGGTAGCGTGAGGGTATCAGCTTTTGGCTGTAATAGCGTTCTCATAGGGCATAGACGACTAAATAGCCAGTTATCGACTTTTGGCTTTTTATAGGTCTACGCCCATATTAATCGGTGCATTCAGCTAAAAGCTGATTCGTCCGTAGAGGGCCCGTCGCGTCCGTGGTGGCGGTAGTGGTGTCGATCAGGTCAGCGCAGCGCCCAAAACGTGATGATCGCGACGCACGTTGGACCCAGCGCCGCGAGGAAGAGCCACAGCGGGCTAATGTGTTGGTCGTTGAAGTAGCGTTTGAGGATCGAGTACCCCGCCGGGTTCGGTGCGTTGGCAATCACCGTGAGACCGCCTCCGGTCACAGCACCGGCGACCAGCATGTACTTGAACTCCGGTGACAAGCCGGGCACTAGCGAGCCGAGATACGTAAGTGCTGCGTTGTCGGTGATTGCGGTCAACGCGATTGCCGCGAAGTAAACCTGATCCGGCGACAGGCTCAGCAGCACCGGTTGCAGCCACCATTGCTGCATGCCGCCGAGCACGACCAGCCCGGCCAGAAAGAAGCCCACCATCAACGCTTCGCGCAGGATCAATCGATCCTGATGCTGCGGATAGGCGCTAGCCACCCCGAGAAACATGAGCAAAAAGCCCATGAATAACGCGGGATGATGCGCAAACACCACCACACCGGCGAGCAACGCGATGTGAGCAAGACACACTGAGGCGGGAATGCGGCCTTCTGAGGTGCCGTCATCGGTGGCAGCAAGCGATTTGATCTCGCGGAAGAATATGGCCGCCACTATCGTCGCGTTGATGGCAACCGCCAACGCCGAACGCCAGCCGAAATTGGCTACCATGAAGCCGATGTCCCAGTCCCATTTCGCCGCAACCATGAGCACCGGTGGTGCTGCGTACGGCGTCAGCACGCCGCCGATGGACACGTTAACGAACAACACGCCAATCGTTGCGTACATCAAGCGCGACGAGATGCCCGCTTTGTAAAACCTGTCCCGCAGCATGAACGCCGCCAGCGTCATGGCAGCGGGTTCAGTAATGAATGAGCCGAGCAGCGGCACCAACACCAGTACAAGCCAGTACAGCGCTACCGGGCGCGGCACGGGCAAAAATCGCGCGAGTCCAGTCACCGCCCGCTTTGCCACGTGCAGCAACGGTTTGCTCGCCGCGACCACCATGATGGCAATCACAAAAAGCGGCTCGGTGAAATTGCGCCCGTCGATGTAGTCTGTGCCGACCTTGAAGCCACCCGTGGCAAACAGATAGCCCAGCAGTATTGCCGACCAGATGCCGAATACGGCTTCAACCTCACCGAGTAGATGAAACAACCCCTCATGCGTGGGATATTTGTGTCCCAAAGACGCGATTTTTGACGCGAGAAACGTATGCAGAATGGCCAGCGCGAAGAGCATGGTCGCAACAAGCTGAGTGGTGGTCGGATTCATTCAGGCTGATCTGGCGCATAGGTAGAAGGCGTGATAGTCATGCATGCGCAAGAGGACATTTGGTAGCCCCGGTTCTGTTACGCCAACGCGTCGCGGCGCGCCCAATCAAACATTATTTTATGCATGGTTTTCGGGCATCTGAACAAAGTTACCCTGCAATTCGGGGAAAACCCATGATGCGCGCGATTCGTAGCTTCCTACAATATCAATGGGACCAAACACCGCCCAAAACACATCGCTCGCCGATATCGGCGCGCCGCAAAACCACACTCAGGAGAGACTATGCAACGTCGTGATTTTCTAACCAAGGCCGCCGCCGGTGCTGCAACTGGCGGTGCCATTCTGGCGGCACCTGCGGTGATCGGGCAATCGCCAGCGGTTCGTTGGCGATTGACGTCAGGCTTTCCCAAATCGCTCGACACGATTTACGGCGCGGCTGAAGTTTTTGCGGGTCAGGTCAGCAGGATGACCGGTGGCAAATTCCAGATTTCTGTGCATGCGGCCGGCGAGCTGGTGCCAATGGCTGGCCTTGTAGACGCCGTGCAAAACGGTACCGTTGAAGCGGGGCACACGGCACCGTATTACTACTTCGGCAAAGACGATACGTTTGCGCTTGGCTGCGCGATTCCGTTCGGCCTCAACAGCCGCCAGATGACCGCCTGGCAATACGAAGGCAACGGCCTGAAGCTGATGCGCGAGTTCTACGCGAAGTACAACATGATCAGCTTTCCGATGGGCAACACGGGCGCGCAAATGGGCGGTTGGTACAGGAAGGAAATCAAATCGGCTGACGACTTCAAGGGTCTTAAATTCCGCGTGGGCGGCTTCGCTGGAAAAGTGTGTTCGCGCTTGGGCGCCGTGCCGCAAAACATTCCCGGCGGCGAAATTTATCAGGCGCTGGAAAAAGGCACCATCGATGCCTGCGAATGGGTCGGCCCCTACGACGATCAAAAACTCGGCTTTAACAAGGTCGCACCAAACTATTACTACCCCGGCTGGTGGGAGGGCGGTCCGCAGCTTGACCTGTTCGTCAATCAAAAGGCCTATGACGCACTCACGCCCGAGTACAAAGCAATTGTCGAAAACGCAGCGGCCTTCGCGCACACCGAAATGCAGGCCAAGTACGACGCGCGAAACCCTGGCGCGCTCAAGCAGCTCGTCGCAGGCGGCACCAAGCTGCATCGCTTCCCGAAAGATTTGATGGACAAGGCGTTTAAAGAGTCGATCGACCTTTACGCTGAACTTTCCGCGAAAAATCCTGGGTGGAAAAAAGTGTACGACGATTACTCGAAATTCCGCGCTGACGCGAACTTGTGGTTCCGCTTCACCGAGATGAGCTTCGACACGTTCATGCAATCGCAAAAGCTGTAGTCACCCTCGCTTCACGATCAGCCCGCACGGCGCAAGCCCTTCGGGCTTTTTGTTGGGGGTTGCGTCTGTACGGCGTCGTGCGGGCGACCGGCTGCCCACGCGCATTGAATACGACGCTGTGTAACGCGTGGGTACGTAGCGCCGACGCTACCAAAATTTAGCCGCTAGGTCGCGGGCCGACAGGGCAACCGCGCATCCACTTACGAAATGCGAGGTGTGGATTCCCGCCCTCAAAGACTAAGCGGGCGGCTGTGGGCGGCAGCCTGGAACGCCTCGTTCGCCCCAAGGTATCGCCAGCTGCCAATCGGTAAATCGCCAAGCATCACAGCCCCGATGCGGATGCGTTTTAGTGCGACCACATTGAGGCCCACCAGCTCACACATCCGGCGGATCTGGCGCTTCCTGCCTTCGCGCAATATAAAGCGCAGTTGGTCTTCGTTCTGCCACCAAACTTTTGCCGGCTTTAACGCTTTTCCGTCGAGCGACAAGCCGTGATTGAGCAGGCGCAAATCTGATTCGTGCAGACGTCCGCCGCGCACCGACTGCACGCGCACCAGATACTCCTTGTCGATGAGCGAGTTCTCACCGATCAACTGTTTGGCGATGCGCCCGTCTTGCGTGAGCACCAGCATGCCGGTCGAGTCAATGTCGAGTCGGCCAGCGGGGGCGATGCCGCGTGTGTGTTCGCGATTCCAGCGGATAGCGGACGGATCGTCACGCCAGCGGTTTTCGCGTTTGATCAGAACTACAGCAGGCTCGTAACCGTCTTCTGCTTGACCACTTACGTAGCCGATAGGTTTGTTCAGGAGGATCGTGACCCGCTCGGCTTGCTCGTTGGTGGCCGCGCGGTCGATGGTAATGACGTGATGCGGCAATACCTTTTGGCCGAGGACGGCGGGCACCCCGTCGACGCGCACAAGGCCCTGCTCGATCCAGGCGTCGGCTTCGCGGCGCGATGCAAGGCCAAGCTCACTCATGCGTTTTGAAAGGCGGACGGGTTCGGTCATAGCCGCACAAGAATGGGTCGCAGGCAATGCCTTGTAAGCGCGGCCTTGGCCGCGATCATTCCTTCACATCGCAACGACGGAATCGCGGGCAAGCCCACTCCGACAAAATCGACGCAGATCGCGACTACTTCTTCGCCTCGTCCGTCTTCGCGGCGTCGAGCACAGCCTTCATAGCGTCGTCTGCGGCTTTGGTGTCGGGCGCAGCAGGCGTGGCGGGAGCGACACTCGTGCCTTGCTTGAACAAATCCTCCATGCTGCGCTCTTTTTCGGGCGATTTCTCCTGTTCCGGCGCCTCGATCTTGACTTTATCTAGATCGTATTTGATCTCTTTATCGAGAAAGGCGGTTACCGTTTGTGGCACAAAAATAACGATGGCCACCAGCATCAATTGCATGATGACCCACGGAATTGCGCCCATGTAGATGTCCTTCGACTCCACTTTGACCGGTATCGTTTTGTTTTTGTAGAGCGTGTCTGCAATGCCGCGCAGATAGAACAGCGCAAAGCCGAATGGCGGATGCATGAAGCTCGTTTGCATGTTCACACACAGCAACACGCCGAACCAAATTAGATCAATGCCCAGCTTGTCGGCGACCGGAGCCAGCATCGGAATAATGATGAAGGCGATCTCGAAGAAGTCGAGAAAAAAGGCCAAGCAAAACACAAAGATATTAACGACGATCAGGAAGCCCACCTGGCCACCGGGCAAACCGGTCAACAAATGCTCAACCCATTTCGCACCATCCACGCCCTGAAACACCAGCGAAAACACGCGCGAGCCAATCAGAATGAAAACCACCATCGCCGTGAGGCGAGCGGTTCCCTCCATTGCGTCGCGAATCAAAGGCCAGGTCAGTCGCTTTTGTGTCCACGCGAGGATCAGAGCGCCGACGACACCCATGGCACCCGCCTCAGTGGGCGTTGCAATAGCTACATTAATACCCGGCAGCCCGCCCATCGAGCCAAGCACGGTGAAGATCAGAATGGCGGACGGAACGATACCCTTCAGGCACTTCCGCCAAAGCGGCCAGCCGTTCAATGTGCGGGCCTCTTTCGGCACACCGGGCACGTACTCAGGCTTAAATTTGGCAACCAGGAAGGTGTAGATCGCGAAGATCAGAATTTGCAGGATTGACGGCCCCCACGCGCCCTTGTACATATCACCTACGCTGCGTCCCAGTTGATCGGCCAGCACCACCAACACCAGCGAGGGCGGCACAAGTTGGGTGATCGTTCCGGAGGCGGCCAGTACGCCCGTCGCGTAGCGCATGTTGTAACCATAGCGCATCATGACTGGCAGCGAAATCAGCGCCATGGCAATGACCTGTCCCGCTACCGTCCCAGTAATCGCCCCAAGGATGAATCCGACAATGATGACGGAGTACCCGAGTCCGCCTTTT
>JAYVNO010000005.1:0-2501 GCA_043758415.1 Burkholderiales bacterium | reverse complement strand
AAAATTCGCCAGACCGCATCGTCGGACACGCCCAGAGCATTGGCCAGCGACCCGCCGTCCCAGGTCGACAGCCCATGCGGTGGCGTCTGCTCGAGTTGCTTGAGCAGGCGCGCGCGTAAATCGCTCTTGTCGTAGATTGGCGGCTTCCCAGGCCGCGGCAGGTCAATCAACCCCGCCATGCCGCCGACGCGAAACCGATCGCGCCAAAGGGCCACTGTCGCTGCCTGCACCGACAGTTTCTCCGCAATCTGATCGTTGCGCCCGCCAGCTAAACAGGCCAATACAATCCGCGCACGCTCAACCAGTCGAATTTCCTCCGTACGACTAGGCTGAAGTTCCCCGCCCGGAGCGCTCATTTCTAACGTCCTTTGAAGAGTGAAAACGAGGGGATAGTGCTTTAGATTTCGGTGCAATATGTAGCCATGTAAATGCTTGCGTTCATGGATAATGTGGCGTAGTATGCACCCATGCATATTGACATTGTCCCGAACCGCGACTCCCGACCGACCTACTTGTTGCGCGAGTCTTACCGCGACGGTTCGCGCGTGCGCAAACGTACGTTGGCAAATCTCTCGGCGCTCAGTGACCAACAAATTGACGCGATCCGCAGCGTGCTGCGCGGTGAGCCGTTGCGACCGACCGGAGCGTTGTTTGAAGTCATCCGATCACTGCCGCATGGTCAGGTTCAAGCTGTTTCCGTAGCCATGCACCAGCTTGGTTTTAGCAAATTGCTCAACTCTCGATCCTGCCCCGAACGCGACCTGGTTTGTGCGATGGTCGCCGCGCGCATACTGGCCCCGCAGACCAAGCTGGCAACGACACGGTGGTGGCACACCACAACATTGGCCGAAGACTTCGGCGTCACCGATGCTGACGAGGACGATCTGTACACGGCGATGGACTGGCTGCTGGCGCATCAAGCTGCCATCGAGAAGAAGCTCGCGGCCCGGCATCTTGGTGAAGGTAGCTTGGTGCTCTATGATTTGTCCTCCAGCTACTTCGAGGGCAGTAGCTGTCCGCTCGCCAAAATTGGCTATAGCCGTGACGGCAAGAAGGGGACGCTACAAGTCAACTACGGCCTGCTGACCGATGTGCGTGGCTGTCCGGTTGCCGTGTCGATTCATGAAGGCAACACGGCTGACAGCATGACCTTTATGCCCGCCGTACAACGGTGTCGCGAACAATTCGGCATCGAGCGCATGGTGATGGTGGGTGACCGCGGCATGATCTCGCAAAAAGCCATTGATACCATGCGGAAAACGGATGGCATTGACTGGATCACGGCGCTCAAGAGCGTATCGATCCGCGCCTTGATTGAAGGCGGGCAATTGCAACTCGGGCTGTTTGATGAACGTAATTTATTTGAACTCAGCTCGCCAGACTATCCAGGCGAGCGCTTGATGGCCTGTCGCAATGGGGCATTAGCCAGGCGACGTGCACACAAGCGGGAAGCGCTGCTGTGCGCGACCGAAGCGGCGCTCGGAAAAGTCAAGGCACGGGTAGACGCCGCAAGGCTCAAAGGTCGCGATGCCATCGGCGTATGCGTGGGTAAGGTCGTTGATCGCTTCAAGGTCGCCAAACACATCGACATCACCATCGGCGAGGCGTCGTTTACGTTCCAGCGCAAGCAAGACAGCATCACCGCCGAGACTGCACTCGATGGCATTTACATCATTCGTACCTCGGTCGCCAGCACGCAGATGGATGCAGCGACTTGCGTGCGTAACTACAAGGCATTGACCAACGTCGAGCGTGCGTTCAAGTCGTTGAAAATGACTGACCTGAAGGTGCGCCCCATCCATCACCGCACCGCTGAGCGGGTGCGTGCGCACATCTTCCTGTGCATGCTCGCCTACTACGTTGAGTGGCATATGCGCGAGGCATGGCGCGATCTCATGTTTGCTGATACCGACAGCCAAGCCAAACTGACACGCGATCCGGTTGCCCCCGCCGAGCGATCAGCACAAGCGCTGGCAAAAGTGGCGTCGCATATGCTTGAAGACGGTACTCCCGCGCACAGCTTCTCGACCCTGCTGGCCGAACTGGCGACCATCGTACGCAACACCTGCCGAACCAATGGCAGCAGCGATACCAACACAGCCACGTTCGATATCACCACGACCCCAAATCCAAAACAGGTAAGCGCGATAGAAAGACTCAGAACCATTACCGTGTAGCCAGCGCCAGCGCAGGCGAAAATCGCATAACGTGTTGATGCAGAAAGACAAATACGCTAGGCGGCGGGGGGAACTTCAGGCTAAACAATTCAGCATGAGTTCCCGCCCGGACAAATACGATCATCCCGGTCTTTCCACTGTCATCGACTTTATACGCGAGCAAAAAATCACCGCCGATATGGCATTCACGGTGGCCTTCCCAATCGCCTTTTAGCGGGTGATCGAGCCATTCAGGTCCCAAGGGGCCATTGTTGGCGATCAGCATCAACATCGCCTCCTTGAGCCGGTTCATATCGTACCGGCCAGAGTGTGAAAGGCGTTGCC
>JAYVNO010000004.1:0-7893 GCA_043758415.1 Burkholderiales bacterium | reverse complement strand
GCGCGGCTTGCCACGACTCTGCAACGTGCGCGGCTCGCGGTAAGCCGCTCCTGCAAGAACCGTCGCGCGCCCGCGCCTCACCTTCGCTACCATTAAGCCATGCAGTCGCCGCAATCCTCACCGCTCACCGTTAATCTTTTAGTCGTTGGCGGCGGCATCAACGGCGCAGGTATCGCACGTGACGCTGTGGGCCGTGGTCTATCGGTCCTCCTCGTCGAAAAAGACGACCTCGCAGCGCACACCTCGCAATGGTCGTCTAAGCTCATCCACGGCGGCCTGCGCTACCTAGAGCAATACGAATTTCGTCTCGTGGGCGAAGCGCTCGCCGAGCGTGAAGTATTGCTGCGTGTTGCGCCACACCTGATCAAGCCGCTGCAATTCGTATTGCCGCACGAACCGCATTTGCGGCCCAAATGGATGCTGCGTGCGGGACTGTTTTTGTATGACCGCTTGGGTGGCTTGAGTGGTCAGAAACAGACCTTGCCGACCTCTTTCGCCACCGGACTTGGGAAGACCGCTTCGTCCAACTGGGGCGCGGGACTAAAGGCGCAATTCAGCGAAGGTTTCGTTTATTCTGACGCCCAAGTCAACGACGCGCGACTGGTTGTTGAAAACGCGAAGGACGCTCGCGCACGCGGCGCGGACATTCGCGTGGGCGTGATGTTCATTGGCGCAAAGCGCGTAGGTGATTTGTGGCAGGCGACGATTCGCGACAGCAAAACCAACATCGAACAAACCGTCCACGCCCGCGCCATCGTCAACGCTGCTGGCCCGTGGGTCAAAGATTTGCTCTCCAGCATCGACACGCCCGCGACGAAGGAAACCGTCAAGCACATCAAAGGCTCACACATCATCGTGCCGCGCGTGCATGACGCGCAGCACGCGTACATCTTGCAAAACAAGGACGGTCGAATCGTCTTTGTCATTCCCTACTTCGAACGCTTTTCGCTGATTGGCACGACTGATGTGCCAGTCACCGAATTCGATGCGCCGCAAATCAGTGACGACGAAACGCAATACCTGCTTGACCTCGCCAACACCTATCTCGATAAATCGCTGACCCGGAGCGATATCGTTGCCACCTACGCTGGTGTGCGTCCGCTTTACGACGACGGTGACGACAACCCGTCCGCGATCACGCGCGACTACACGTTGAAGCTCGACCATTATGAAGGCGGCGCGCCGTTGCTCAACATTTACGGTGGCAAGATCACGACCTATCGCAAGCTCGCGGAGCACGCGCTTGAAAAGTTGCTGCCATTCTTTCCGGACGCGAAAAAGACTTCCTGGACGCACGCGCCGCTGCAGGACGGCGCAACGCCCGCGACGTTGACGGCGCTAGTCACCGAGATTGAATCACGTGGCCTCGCGCACGGGTACGCGCAACGTCTCGTCAATCGTTACGGCCTGGAAGCAGCAACGATTGCCTCAAAGGATATGGGCGAAATATTCGACGAAACGTTCTCCGAAGCGGAGATTTCGTATCTGCGCGATCACGAATGGGCGCACTCGGCACAGGCGATGCTGCAACGGCGAACAAAGACAAATCTGCTCGCGTCGCCCGTGTCGCTGCCGCGTATCAATGCCGCAATTGCTGCCGCGCTGCAATGACTGCGGCATCCCGCCTGCTCCCGCTCAGTGCAATCCCCGATGGCGCGCTACGCAACATGGATTTTCTCCTCTTCGACGTCGACGAGACCTTCACCACGCACGGGCTGCTTCGCCCTGAAACGTACGCCTCACTTTTCGCATTGCGCGACGCGGGCATCGCCGCCGTCCCTGTTACGGGTCGTCCATCGGGCTGGGGCAACGTCATGCTTTCCACCTGGCCGATCACGGCGTGTGTGACCGAAAACGGTGGCGTGATCTCGTGGAAAGACGCGACCGGCATTGCGCGGCAGCAAGTCATTCACGAAGCGCATCGCGGCGACGGCTATATCGAAAAATTACGCGTACTCGGCAGCACGATTGCGGCGCGTTATCCACAAGTAAGAATCAGTGCCGACCAGCCGTATCGACTCACTGATCTGGCCATAGATTACGCTGAACAATCGCACGGCGTGAACAACGAAACGGTCGCAGACATCGCCGACTGGATGCGCGCCGAGGGCTATCAAACCGCCGTCAGCAGCATCCACATTCACGCTTACAAGCCCGCCAACGAGAAGGCCGACGGCGTCTATCCGCTGATGCAAGCCGCTTTCGCGATGAGCGCGAACGACGTGCATGCGCGCGCCGCGTTCATCGGCGATTCACCGAACGACGCGTCGCTCTTCGCCGCGATTCCGATGTCCGTGGGTGTGGCCAACGTGCGCGCCAGCCTCGGCAAAATTGCCACACCGCCCGCCTACATTTGCGACGCAGAATGTGGTGCAGGCTTTGTTGAATTTGCCACCGCGCTGATCGCCGCGCGCAGATAATCGCGGAAACATCTCAGGAGAAACACATGATGGTTTTGGTGCGAGTTTTTGGCCTGCTGTTGCTGGCCGTGCTGGTTATGTTCGGCCTGTGGATCGCCTTCGTTAACCTCACGGGGCGTGAAAATTCCATGTGGTTCGGTGGTCCGTCGTCCACACTCGGCGTCAAGGACGGCAAGCTCTCCGGCCCCAGAAAAACGCCGAACAGCGTGGTCAGTGAAGGCGTTGAATCGACACACCCTGCCTACGTCGCGCCCATCGCGTTCACGAGCGACCCCAGAGCCGCGCTGGCGAAACTCGGCAACGTCTTGCAGGCGCTGGATCGCGTCGCGATCATCAAGGTGGAAGAGACCTACCTGCACGCCGAATTCCGCAGCAAGACCCTCGGCTACATCGACGATTTTGAAGCGCGTGTCGACCCCGCAGCCAGCGTCATCCACGTCAGATCCGCGTCGCGCCTCGGTTACGGCGACAAAGGCTTCAATCGCTCACGCGTCGAAATGATTCGTGCGAAGTTCGCAGCGAGTTAGCAGCTTTTTGCTGAAAGCCTTGTTGCATTTGGGACAACAGGCAGATTGGCTAAAGTCGAGAGTTGCACAAATAGGGTCTTAGCCCCAGTGTAAGCTGGGGCACAGCAAAAAGCTGTATACGCCGTCCGCCCGAACCCGCGCCCCGTTTTTGACAACCAGCGCTCAATCCGCAACAATAGAAGGCTTCGCTACGAAAACACGAAAATTCGGGAGTAGTGGACACGGCGCTTTAGCTCAGCTGGTTAGAGCGATGGAATCATAATCCACAGGTCCGGGGTTCGAGTCCCTGAAGCGCCACCAACACACTGTTCCATTGAGTCCCAGTAAGTCCAAATAAGTAATAGAAAACAAGGACTTACAGGCGTTTCGATGATTCTATATGTCCCGTACTGCCCCCTTGCAGCGCGGGTAACAAACGGGTAACTTAGCGGGTAACACTTCTCGATACCCGTTTTCGGGTGGAAAGTTACCCGTGAAAACAGTCACCGACAAGGCCCTAAAAGCCGCTAAATGCCCGCCAGATAAGCGTTTCCAGAAGGTCGCAATTGGGCAAGGCTTGCTCCTGCAAATTAACGCGGACGGCTCAAAGTGGTGGCGCTTTCGGTATTCGTTTCAGGCAACCGAAAAGATGTTGTCGCTCGGCGTGTATCCCAAGATATCGTTAAAGAAAGCGGGCATAAAGTGCGAAGAGCTTCGCGCGCTTCTGCGTAACGGCATTGACCCCGGCGCTGAACGCAAACGGGAGAAAACGGCGAAGGTTGCGCTGACCGCCAACGCGCTTGAGTTCATCGCCCGCGAATGGCATCAGCTGCAAACCGTGAAGTGGAGCGCGTCACACGCTGAACGCATCATGCGGCGATTTGAGCGTGAAGTGTTTCCGTGGCTTGGTAGTCGTGACATTGCCGCTATCGAACCCCCCGACGTGCTGCAAATCCTTCGCCCGCTCGAAAAGCGTGGCATCAACGAAACCGCTCACCGCGTTCTTGAAAGTCTCGGGCAAGTTTTCCGCTACGCAATCGCGTTAGGAAAGGCCACACGCAATCCATGCGCCGATTTGAAGGGTGCCCTCGCCCCGGTGCAGGCGGAGCACATGGCGGCCCTAATTGAGCCCAAAGAAGTGGGGGCGCTGCTGCGTGCCATTGAGGGCCACAAGGGTTCGCCCGCTGTTCGGGTTGCCTTAAGACTGTCGGCAATGCTTTTCCAGCGTCCGGGCGAGATACGCGGTATGGGGTGGGATGAGCTTGACCTTGATGCGGCAATGTGGACGATCCCCGCCGACCGGATGAAGCGGCGCAAGCAGGACAAACTGAACGGCCAGCCGCACCTCGTGCCGCTCCCGAAACAGGCGATTGCATTGCTGCGCTACCTGCACCCTGTCACTGGCCCCGGCAAATACTGCTTCCCCGGCCAGCGCGATCATGACCGCCCAATGAGCGAAAACACCATCAATGCCGCGCTGCGTTCGCTTGGGTACGCCAGCGATCAAATGACGGCGCATGGCTTTCGCGCTACCGCGCGCACGATCATGGCTGAGGCGCTGAACATCGACCCGAACGTGATCGAAGCCCAGCTCGCACACGCCGTGCGTGACCCGCTCGGACGTGCCTACAACCGCACTACCTACCTGCCACAGCGCAAGACGATGATGCAGGCGTGGGCAGACTACCTAGACACGCTCGAAGCGGGCGCGAACATCATTCAATTTGCCGCTAAAGCGGCATAGACCCCGGCAAGCCCTTCGCCGGATCATGAAGGGCAGAGCGACGGAACACGGTGCTCTTACCACCGTGTCCGTCTGACCACGATGAAGGTGATTTCACAATGACTACTTTCCATTCTACGGTTGGCGAAACCACAGTCGTTCGCCTCACAACGCGCACATATCGACGGCTACATGCCATCGCGAAAAGCGAAGCAGGCGCAGCACTGAATATCTCCAGTTTCAAGCGCATGGGGCGTGCTTGGGGGGCATATTCGTCATGGGCCTTGCCTGCATTAAAAAATGCGACCGCTCCCGTTGATGCGACGGCATTCGAGGAGGTATCAATGGTCACGCTTGCAGAGCGCATAAACGTCGCTGCTTTCCGCTCGTGTATTCGGCCCGAATTGGATTGGGCTGATATCCCCGCCAACCTGATTTACGACTTCATTCTGTGGCACGAAATCGGGCATAAGGCGGACAACTACGATCAGATTGATTTCTTTACAGGCAAATGTCGGCAACAAGAGGACTTCGCCAGATTGAACAGAGCATTGCTGCGTGCCAACGAGGTGTTGGCAGATAGGTACGCGTGGGCCAAGATTTTTCCAAGCAGGCCGCTACCGATTTCGCAGGCGCGCTCTGCCGAATATTTGGCGGGGATCAACGCTGACATAGCCGAACTCGATGCGCGAGTCGGACGGCGCACGCCTCGCCGCACAATGTTGCCACTCGGTTTCGCGGAGTACATCCCGCTCGATGTCGTGCAAAGCAAAGGCTACGCCGCCATCGCAGGTGTGCCGTATAGAGAGAAGCGTCCGAGTTACACGCAAGAGGCGTACAAACTGAGCCGAACCGGCCCGCATCGACCCGTTCTGGAACTTGTCGAAGGCTCTGATTCCGGGCTGTTTTGCTCAGTGGCTAACTCTACAGAACCGAAGCTGCTCGTGGGCAGAAGTTGCCGCAAGACCGATTTGGTCGTTGCGGCAACACTGGGCGGCTATAGCGTCCAAGAACTCGTTGATTTTGTGAAGGGAGGCGGTGTATCCCCACGCCCGCCTCGTAACCCGTGGTTCGCGAAGATGCGGCGGTCTCGCGCTAACTCTTCGATCAAACAAACGCAGGAGGCATGAGCATGGAGAACACCTTAGCCCTGATAGACAACACCTCGCACGGCTCTAGTCGCACAGGGCAGAGCCTTATCGACGGTGCGCTCTGTCGCTACGGCGACGCCGTGAGACCTGGCGACCTTGTCAAAGCGAACTTCGACAGGTGCGACGTAGGCACAGGCGGGGGTCTGTACCTTGTTCAACAAACTGCCGACAGCAAAGTGGTCTGGAGCGGGTGCCGAAGGATGACGAGGCTTCCAGGGGGTGTCGCGGTCGACAACGACGGGGAAGGTAATTGGACGACGGTTGCATCGTTGGACGCTTGCCACTTACACGTTGTTGCCACGGTCGAAGCGGTGTATCGCGACGTTTACAACGGTTGAAAACTTTGGCCGCTACGCGCAGACACTAACCCGTTCACCGCACCTCGTCTGACGGGGCAAACACCGGAGAGCTACGCTGTCCGTTGCGGCAATCGTTTTGAAACGGTACGAAAGAATACCTTGAAGAATCTCCCGATCAATACCGCACGACCCAATGAACACTCCGATGTTGGCGATGCAATGTGCTTCGTGGAGCAAGTCGATGCGTCACATTTAACTCACGACCAACTCGTGCTGTTTGTCGCCCTGCTGGCGTGCAGCACGGGAATGAAATTGAGAATTGGCACGTCCCTAGAAGATACGTTTTTGGACGCATTGAGGCAACTCCACCAGTTACGTGGTTTGTCGGGCGGCGTGATCAGCACTATGTCTGAATTGCACATACGTAAGTCGAAGAGCACTACCAATGCGAAGAATGCCGCAAGCGCTCGATGGGATTCGCGGGCGGACAAAAGGCTTGCGAAGGAAAGGTACGACACATGGAAGTCAGGCGGGGCACACTACAAAAGCAAAGCCGATTTTGCACGCGAAGTTCACAAAGAATGCCGCAGTATCGAAAATCCGCGCACGATTGAGAACTGGGTCAATGAGTGGAGGAAGGCACCAGCAGCAAAGTAACTTGATGCACGGCATCACACACATATGCAACGCATAGGTGTATTTCCACGTTGAATATTTGTAGATAGTTATCCCTACGGTGCCGCACCCGCACTTATCGGTGCAAGTGGGTGGCGTCGTAAGGACAAAAAATGCAAATTGCACTTGAATCCGCGCGCGTCACGAATCGCGCAACACGCCGCAAAGTGCGGCAACCCCTCGAAGCAATCAATCACCCCGGCGCGCATCTACGCCTTGACGTAGTGCTCTCGCTAACGGGTGTGTCGCGATCACAGTGGTATCGAATGGTCGCAGCCAAGGAAGCGCCACAACCCCTCCGTTTTGGGCCACGATGTTCGCGTTGGGTCGCTGGAGACGTTAGCCAGTTTCTTGCTGACCGTGCGGCAAAGGGGGTGCAGTAATGCGCGCGCCAGACAACAAAAACCCCGGCAAGCGCAGCAACGCTTCCGGGGCACGGTCAACGCCTTCACAGCCTCAACATAACGAGCATACAGGTAACAGCACTGGCGCGCAATTGCGTCGCCTGCTGGAGCGCTTGCGGAAGTCGCCTGTCACAACATGCGAAGCACGCCGTAGTCTCGACATTTACGATCCAGCGAGCAGAATTCTCCAGCTACGGAAACGCGGCAATCAGATCGAAACTGTCTGGGATGAAGCCGAAACAGAAGCGGGCGTTAAGCACCGCGTAGGGAAGTACGTTTTGATTCGGGAGGCTGCATGAGCCGCGCCTTCACCGTGGAGCAGTTACCGACCCCGCTTAAAGAACCCGAGACGCAATTGCAGTTCCTGCTCACTTGGGACGCGACGAAACCGATTCCATACGACGCTGAAACTCTCATCCAAGATGCGATGCAGCTTGCGCGCTCAAGACTCGACAGCAGTCGAGCGAATCAGCGGGCAGCGCGCCCAGAGTGGAGGGCTTGAGCATGGCCAAGTTCCAAGACCCGAGAGGCGGACACGTTCGAATTTACTGGTCGATATTGGATTCGCCCGCGTGGAGAGCGTTGAGCTTTTCACAGCAGGCGCTCTACATTGCCTGTCGCCGCAAGCTATAGACCCGGCACGCTTTATAAATGAACTTTTGATAGTTTTTGCGGTCGAAAGTTTATGGAAAAAGAAGATGCCCGCAAGCAGTCG
>JAYVNO010000003.1:0-2507 GCA_043758415.1 Burkholderiales bacterium | reverse complement strand
CTGCAATAGAAAATATTCAAAAATGTCTGCGGCAATCAGTGTGAAATCCGCGTTAATCTGCGTCAAAAATTAATGCTGTTTTGAAATAGAATGGGAATTAGAGGTGCCCTTTAGCGTAGTCGAACGCATGATAGGTACCCAGCCAAGGCTGTTTTCAGCGTTACCCAGCATCGTATTGACCCAGCGACACTCAGGGCGCTTGACCGCTTGCGGACTGCGGTCTACCACGCGGCGTTCGTGCGTGGTGTCGGGAACCGTTGTCACGGCTTCAAAGCACCACAATCCGTCGGAAACCACGTGAGCGTCGGGCGCGAGCGCGTGTGCAGCCCAATCGGCGAGCGCGGTTTGGGTGAAGCCCGCCACCGCTGTCAGGCGCATCACATGCGGCTTGCCCGTAAGCTCGGTTTGTACCGCCGCCACCAACGGCACTTTGTTCGGAGAGCCGCGCCCAGGCGTCTCGCCCACCCGCTCGCCTCCCAGATAAGCGTCATCGATTTCTACCCGATCAGTGAGCCGACGCGGTGCCTCGCGAACGAGCATGGTTTGCATCAGCTTGTGCTTCACAAGCCACGCCGTTGTGTAGCTCACCCCGAGGCCCCCTGCGTGAGGCGCAATTGGGTGTGCTCGAAGAGCGTGCTGACCATCGAGGAGCATTGATAGCCGCAGTCCCAACACTCCCAGATGCGACGACCGTTGTAGGTGAGCGCAAAGCGCTTGCAGCTACATCACGAGCACACAAACCCCTCGGGCCAGCGAGCGGCCACCAAGCGGCGCTCACATGGCTCGTCGATGCAATACTGCTGCATAAATTCAGCCATCGAGAGCCCTTGTTGAAATTGAACCCTGCGCTACATGCTGGGCGCTTGTCTGAAGCAAGTAACTGACCAGATTCATGAATGTTGATGAACGGCGCAACAAGAAGCCAACCCGACGAAGTCTACGCCTCAGCGTCGTGCGGAAGTAGCGTTAAATTGGGGTACGAGCGTGCGACGGTGTATTGGCTCAATTCGATCGCCGAACACGTAGTTGGGGGCGTGGTGCTGCAGTGAACGGCGACGGTCGACCCGGTGATGTGGGCGATCACGTTGTTGCGACGGGTGATTTCGAGGGCAACAAATCCGCTCACATTAGAGGCGTCAAGCACGCCAATGCCAGTGAAATTGGCAAGCGCCGGTGCCATCCACGGCGACATCAATGAGGGTCGCGCGAATGGTGACGTGGCTACTGAAGCTGGTGGTGAAATTAATACCCACCGGGTTTTGCGACGACGAAAGCACGTTGCGCTGGGCGGGAGTAAATCGGCGGCGAACGAAAACGATTACTCCGCCTCAATCTTCGCCGCTTTGGTGAGCTGGCCCCAGCGTTTGATTTCGCTTTCGATCAGTTTCGCCAAGCCAGCAGCGTCGGTGGAATCGATATCAAGTCCGCCTGCGGTCAGTTTCTGTTTGACCTCGGAGGTCAGTAGCACTTTTTGCAGCGTCGTCGTCAATTTTGCGGCGATGTCTTTCGGCAGATTGGCTGGAGCCATTAACGCGAACCAGGGCACTAACTCGTATCCGGGCACCTGCTCGGTAATGGCGGGCAAATCCGGCAACGCGGCCGAGCGCTTGAGGCTGGTCACGCCGAACGCTTTGACCTTGCCGCCCTTGAGTTGCGCCTGCGCGTTGCCGAGGTCGGCGAACACGACTTCGATGTTGCCGCCGAGCATGTCGGTGATGGCAGGCGGTATGCCTTTGTACGGGATCATCTGCATGTCCCCGTTGATCATGGAGGCGAACAGCGAGCCGGACACCCATGAGCCACTGGAGCCCTGCCCAAAGCGCACTTTACCGGGATTGGCCTTGACGTAGGCAATGAAATCCTTGAGATTATTCACCGGCATTTTTTCGGTGACCACCAGCACGAACGGCGTGGTGGCGACCTTACCGATGGGCGTGAAATCCTTCACCGGATCGTACGGTACCTTTTTCATCAGGCTGGTCACAGCGGCTTGCGTAGTGCTGGTGGTGACCAACAGCGTGTAGCCGTCGGCTGCGGCACCCTTCACTTCATTGGCGCCGATGGTGCCCTGCGCGCCCGCCTTGTTGTCGACGACGATAGTCTGGCCAAACTCTTTTCCCATCGCTTCGGCGAGCACTCGGCCCACGACGTCGGTGGCGCTGCCAGCCGGGAAGGGGACGACGAATTTGAGGGTCTTGTTCGGGTAGGCCTGAGCAAAAACGAGCGGTGCCGCGAGAAGCAAAGCGCTCGCAACGAGGACACGACGAAAACGGCGAAATTGCATGAAATTCCTTGTGTAGGGCGCGATGAACATCATCTGATTTTAGGAAGCAGCGAACCGCAAAAACGCAGCGATAACCCGATCCTAGAAGTTTAACTTTTCGGTGAAAGCCTTATTTCAATTGGGCTTACTAGATAGTGTCGTCACGAGATATTAAGCCACAACACCATGCATCGAATCTGTACGGAGGCGACAAATGAGGACAAATTTTTGGCGTATCGCGTGG
>JAYVNO010000002.1:0-2532 GCA_043758415.1 Burkholderiales bacterium | reverse complement strand
CCTCTCCCCCAGGGAGAGGGAGCCTGCCGAAACGGTCATATTTGGTTGACTTAGTAATAAGTATTCACGAATGAAGGTCAGCGACGATTCTGTCTCATCACGGATAAAACCGCGATGTTGAAATCGCATAGCCGTGCGCTGGCGTCGATGATAAAAATGCTACATGACCCACCTTGAAGGCCACATCCTGACGCCTGAAGGATTTGTAAACGGACGCGTCGTGATTGCTGCCGGTCGCATTCACGCGGTCGCGGGTGTTCCGGTTGTCGAAGCAGCGGTTCGCAACAGCGCACTGCCCATGGTGATCCCCGGCTTCGTTGACCTGCATGTCCACGGCGGTGGTGGCCGCGACATCATGGACGGCGGCGATGCTGCCGCGACGGTTGCGTTGACGCACGCCAGGTTCGGGACCACGTCGCTTTTGGCAACGACGATGACCGCGCCGCACGACGACCTGGTTGCAGCGTTTGCGGGGCTTGCCGCGATGCGAGCCAACCCATCACAGGGATGCGCGCACGTTCTGGGCGTGCATCTGGAAGGGCCGTATATCAGCGCCAAACGGCTTGGCGCGCAGCCTGATTTCGCGCGACCCTTGCAGCTCGTTGAGCTGAATGGCCTAAACGCGGTGGTGCCGATTCGCTTGATCACCCTCGCGCCAGAGGTTGGTGGCAATTTGCAAGCCATTCCTGCACTTATCGCGGCTGGCTACAAAATTAATCTCGGTCATTCGGACGCGACTTACGAGCAGGTCTGCGCGGCGCTGGACGCGGGCGCGCATGGCTTCACGCACCTGTATAACGCGATGAGCGGATTCCATCATCGTGCGCCCGGCATGGTCGGTGCGGCGCTGGCGCATGCGCTCCACGCCGAGTTGATCCCGGATATGTTGCATTCGCATCCCGGTGCCATTGCCGCTGCGCTGCGCTCGATTGCGGGGTTGTACTGCGTCACTGATTCCACCGCGGCGGCTGGCATGCCCGACGGCGAATATCGACTTGGCCGGCAGATGGTCACGCGTTGCGTGGGCGGCGTGCGGCTTGCCGACGGCACGCTCGCAGGCTCGGTGCTGACCATGGATCAGGCATTCAGGAATCTCGTTAACGTGATGCATATGAGTCTGGCAGAAGCCTCGCAGCGAACGGCGACGCTCGCGTCGGAATTTATTGGCGCGGTGGATCGCGGACGACTGGTGGCGGGATGCCATGCTGACATGGTTGTACTCGATCAAAATCTGAACGTTACGCAGGTATTGACGGAAGGTCGGGCGGTTGATCTCACACGCTGAAACGATGATGCAGCGCGACACGCGCGCCGCGCCGTCAGCGGTGCGCGCGCTCTTCGCAACCAGTGCTGCCGCGATTGACGCACTGGCGCGTGCCAGGGGCCTTGATCCTGACCAACCGCCGCGCCTCAAAAAAGTGACGCTGACGCGGTGAAAAGTCGATGAAAAAAGCCGTCCTCAGCACCGAACGCCCCAGTCTGTTACACACTCAACTCGATGAATATTCGGTGTCTGAACTGGTCAACGCGCTGGTCGGCGATCAGGCCAACGCGGCAACCGCCGTGGCGCGCGCCTGCGGCGATATCGCCTGCGCGGTCGAGGCTGCGGTGCCGCGCATCAAGCGCGGCGGGCGCTTGATTTATGTTGGCGCAGGGACGTCGGGGCGTCTGGGTTTGCTTGACAGCGTGGAGCTTTATCCGACCTTCGCCTGGCCGTCGGAGCGCGCACTGGCGCTGCTTGCGGGTGGAGCGGGCGCAATCTATCGCGCGGTTGAAGGGGCCGAAGATAACGATCCACAAGGCGCGGCGGACATCGGTAAGTTACTCGTTATGCGCGACGACGTAGTGATCCTGCTTGCCGCGTCGGGAACGACGCCGTATGTGTTGGGCGCCATGCGAGCGGCGCGTGCTGCTAACGCGCTCACCATCGGTATTGCCAATAATGCCAATGCGCCCGTCGTCATTCAGGCAGAGATCGGCATCACGCTCGATACCGGCGCGGAGCTCGTGTCAGGCAGCACCCGACTGAAGGCGGGTACGGCGCAAAAAATAGCGCTCAACACCCTATCCACCGCAATCATGGTGCGATTGCACAAGGTGTACGGCAACCTGATGGTGGACCTGGTGCCGACCAATGCCAAACTGTTGACACGGGCCATTCGATTGACGGCGCTGGCTTCCGGTGCTGACGAGGGCGCGGCAGAAGCGGCATTGAAAGCGTGCCGCTTTCGGGTGAAAGTCGCCATCGTCATGCTGCTCAAAAAAGTCGACGCCAGCGCCGCGCAGCAGCGGATCGACAGAAGTGACGGCGATGTGCGCGCGGCGTTGGCGGATTAAGTGTGACCGCTAATTTATCGCAGCAAAGACTAATTCCGTTTCTATTTCGTTACGGAAATAACTAAATGAGGTAAGCCCCCGGCTTTGCCGGGGGACTCACGGAGTTTGACCGTGTGGAGCGGTCATAGATGCTTCCAATCCGACCAAGGAAAGGAAACATCGAATGAAAGACTATCAGAGCCTCGCGCATACGCG
>JAYVNO010000001.1:0-22904 GCA_043758415.1 Burkholderiales bacterium | reverse complement strand
AAAACAGTCAAAATCTGCCCTCGGGCGGGCGAATTTTCGCTACGATGTTTCAAACCCGACAGGCTCCTAGTCCGCGTAAGCCTTGGCAGCCTGAATGATCGGTGACCATTTGGCGATTTCGCTGCTTAAAAGGGCTTTGGCACCGACTGAGTTTTGACGGTCAAGCGGCATGATTTCCGCGCCTAGTTCCTTCATCTTGCTGGAAAATCCAGGGTCTTTGATGGCTGCCTGCAACGCAGTCTGCAACTTGGCGACGACGTCAGCGGGCGTGTTTTTTGGCGCGTACAAAATATGCCAGACGCCGACTTCAAAGCCGGGCAGCTCGGTCGCCAGTGGCGGCAGCTCCGGGAAGTTAGCCAGTTTGGCTTTGCTGGTAACGGCGAACGCTTTGATCTTGCCACCCTTGATTTGACCGGTGGTATTGGTCGTCTGGTCGCACATGATGTCTACATTGCCGCCGAGCAATGCCGTCATTGCGGGACCGGTGCCGGAGAACGGAACTGTCGTCAGATCCGTCTTCATCGCGCTTTGCAGCAGCAGTCCGCACAGATGCGACGCTGCACCGACACCGGCATTGGCGAGGTTGATTTTGTCCTTGTTGGCGCGGACGTAGGCCAGCAGGTCCTTCAAGTTGGTCTGCGTGGTTTGTGGCTTGGCGATTAGCGTCATCGGCACGTCAACGACTGCACCAATCGGGATGAAATCTTCAAGCGGCTTGAAGTCGAGCTTGCGATAAAGCGAGGGAGCGGTGGACATGCCAATGTGGTGGAACAGCAGCGTGTAGCCGTCGCCGGCGGCACGCGCCACTTTGCCTGCGCCAATGGTGCCACCAGCACCGCCCGTGTTGTCGACAATCATCGAGCCTTTAAGCTGTGTGCCCATCGCTTGTGACAAGCTGCGCGCTACCACGTCGGTCGGCCCGCCTGCGGCGAATGGCACCACTACGGTGATTGGTTTGTCGGGATACGAGGCAAACGCGCTGCTGGCAGACAGTGCGCACATGATGGCTGCTGCAAGCATCGAAATTTTCTTCATGAACATAAAATAAAACTCTCCGGAGTGGTTGCTTGGCAACCTAGATTAAAAGCGCGGCGATGCCGCGGTTAGTGGTTGTACGACGCCTAACGTGACGCATTTCACGCACGTTGACCTGACCCTGATTTTACGAATCGGGTGTACGCCGCCATACGGGTTTCCACTGGCAGACCACTCCCGGTTGACCTGTAGCAACGGTAAACAGCTTTGCTGTCGCAAGGCCAGCTACGGCCACGATCTCGCCATTGCACGTCAACAGCGGCCAGGTAGGGCGCAGCCACGGTGGGATATTCGCGCGCTGAAAGATGTTTTTCAGCGCGACGTGACCAGAGCGCTCGGACAGCGCGATGCCGTCGCCGTCAAGTCGTGATCGCACTTGCCAATGCTCTCCCGGTTGCGGTCCGCGAAAAGCCAGCGGCACATCCGTTCTCGCAGCCGGTAAAAATTCAATCGCTCCGACCCAACGTTCGCCGCTTTGCAGCGCCAGCTTCGGCTCTCCGGCCCAGGGGCAGGGCAGCCAGTGGCGCACATCTTCTGCCATATAAGCGCGCCCCCGATACACGCGAACGGCAGCGTCGTGTTTGCCGCTTCGCAATTCGATAGCCTGAATCGCGGCTTCACTCGCGAGCTGTTTTAACCATTCTCGCAGGGTGTCAGCAGCGAGCGGGCCAATGCCGTTTTCCAGAAGCCAAAAGCGCAGCAAATTGGCGCGGCGCCGAAGGCTTAAGGCGTTGAAGTTTTCTAGTCGAAGCGCGTTGTCAACAACGCAGGTTGACGCATCGACCGCCGCCAGATCGTCGAGCAAAACGGAGGCGTCCGCCTGCAGCTGTGCGGCCCGAAAGAGCGTCGTCTCCGCTGCCGGAAACGCGTTAACCAGCGCTGGCCAGACCGCATTGCGCAGACGACTTCGCGAGAAGCGGTTGTCGCTGTTTGATTCGTCATCAACCCATTGCAACTGATACTGCCGCGCGTAGCTCGACAGCGCCGATTTGGGCACGCCGAGGAGCGGACGTACGTAGCGACCCGCCGCAGCGGGCATCGCCGCCATGCCTGCGGGGCCAGAGCCGCGCAGCAATTGAAGCAGCAGGGTTTCGGCTTGATCCAGCGCGTGATGCGCGAGCACGACGATGTCAGCGTCCACGCGATCTAGCGAAGCAAAACGCGCGTCGCGCGCAGCGGCCTCTACTCCCGTGCCTGCGTGTTGGTCGACGTTCACTCGCGCAATCGTGAGCCGCACCGCGAGTGATGCGCAGACAAGTTCACAATGCGTAGCCCATGCGTCTGCATTCGCGCTCAAGCCATGATGAACGTGATGCGCTGCGAGTGACCATGCATCGGTGCGTAGAGCAGCCAATGCATGTAGCGACACGATGGAGTCGGAGCCGCCGGACAGCGCTACGCAAACGCGCGTGCTCGGAGCCCAGCCCGCCACCGCCTTTGCGACCGCAGAGGTGACTAGATCCGCCGACTCAGTTTGCGACTTTGAACGCGCCATACCCCGCTAGCCGGTGGCGTCGTGCAGCGAGTCGCTTGTCGGGCGTCAATGCCGTGAGACGCGCGTATTCGCTCGCTAGCACCGCCTTCAAATTGCCCATCATTGCCACCGGATCACGATGCGCGCCGCCCGGTGGTTCAGCGACGATGTGGTCGATGAGCCCCAATGTTTTCAGGCGCTGTGCCGTGATGCCGAGGCTCTCAGCGGCTTCCGGCGCGCGCTCGGCGCTTTTCCACAAAATGGAGGCGCAGCCTTCCGGTGAAATCACTGCGTAGGTCGAATACTGAAGCATGATGGTGACGTCGCCCACCGCGATCGCCAAGGCACCGCCAGAGCCGCCTTCGCCGATCACGGTGACGATGATGGGCGTCTTGAACGCCGCCATTTCCAGCAGGTTGCGGCCAATCGCCTCCGACTGTCCGCGCTCTTCAGCGCCCACGCCGGGATACGCGCCAGGGGTGTCGATGAAGGTGAAAATCGGCAGTGAAAATTTTTCTGCAAGCTTCATCAGACGCAGCGCCTTTCGATAGCCCTCCGGGCGTGGCATGCCCCAGTTGCGCAACACTTTTTCTTTGGTGTCACGGCCCTTTTGGTGCCCGATCACCATGCAGCTTTTGCCGTCAAATTTCGCGAGGCCACCGACGATGGCGGCATCATCGCCGTAACTGCGATCACCGTGCAATTCCATGAAATCAGTGAACAGTCCGTTCGCGTAATCGAGCGTGTAGGGCCGCTGCGGGTGCCGAGCCACCTGTGCCACTTGCCACGGCGTGAGCTTGGCGTAAACGGACTTGTTCAGATCGCCCAGTTTGCGCGTGAGTTTTTTCAGTTCATCGGACACGTCCAGCTTGTCGATGCCGTGATGCTGCTCGGTCAGCTCGTCGATCTTTGCTTGCAGCACGGCCAACGGCTGCTCAAAGTCAAGATAGGTTTGTTTCGCCATGCCGGGATTGTAGGCGGCGGGCAAATCACGCTGAAACGCGAGCGCGTCACTGATCCTGGCGCTTACTTGCAGGCAACAGCGCAAAGCGCGCAGCCAACAGCATGAATCCCGCAAATATCATCAGCAGCGGAACGATCAAGCGGGCACGCCAGCCAAGGTCAAAAAAGCCGTACCAGCCGATGCCCATGGCAATCAGCACCGGTCCCGCCACAATGGATTGTTTGGTCAAGCCGTCGAGCAACAGGATCGCAACGCCTGCGCTCACCAGGGCAACGGCCACCAGCGTGTTCCAGTTGGGAATCCAGCCGTAGTTCCAGCCAAGTAAGGCGAGGCCTCCGGCAATCAGGATAACGGGTAGGGTGGTATTGCGCATCGGTGGTTTCTCCAGGGGTCGAATCATCAAGTGCCAGTACACGAACCAGCCGACGCTATGTTGCCAGCTATGTTGGCAGGATCGGCGTTGTGCTGCCGCCCGACGTATTGTGTCGTGTTGCGCGGCAAACAACAACGGACCGTCGTCTGTCGTCCCTAAATTGCGATGGTACGTCGCTTGTTGTAACGCTTGTTTGTACGGCACTTTATTTGTTTGCAAACACGTAAATCACGAAACAGCTTTTTGCTGAATGCTCTGTTGGTTGCGGGCTTGAATACGATAATCGTACTTTATCGACTTTAAGCGATTTCGACTGCTATCCCTGTTCGAATAAGGTATTTTGCAAAAAGCTGTGTCAGGAATAGCGAAGTCCAGTCGATGAACCCGGCAAAATATTGAAACCCTCGCAAGCATTGATGTCAACCCATGCCAGCCGTCTGGCGCTGCTCGGTTCAGGTGATAGCCTTCAGTTCTAAACGAGCTGAATAAGCATAGGGAAGCGGTTTTACGTATGATCACTGAGCTCTTTCCACGAGCGCTGCTGGGCGCTCTGGTGGCCTGCGCCGTCGTGCTTCCAGCTACCTGCGTCGCCACCGAGGCGCTGCGCACGATGTGGCGTGGTCAGTGGGTGAACTACGTCGAGCTCGGCGAGTACGCCATCGTCGACGGCGACATAATCATTGGCGGTAAAGACCGCATTCGTGCAGCGACGCAGGCGCTTGAGGTGGCGCTCGCGGATTCTGACCATTCTCAGGCCAAGGCGCTGATTGTCGACTCAGACCTCGGATTGTGGACACGCGCCGTGTCTGGCATGGTCGAGGTGCCCTATGTGATTGAAGCCGGCAACAACGCGAACATCATGGCCGCCATCACCGAGGTCAACCGCGCGCTGCAGGGCACGCTGCAATGGGTGCCGCGCGGCGTGCAGGTCGACTATGTGGCGTTCAATATCGCATCCCCCGGTCGCGGTGCTTGCGCGAGTTCGTTGGGGCGCACCGGAGGTCGGCAAACGGTCGTCGGCGACCCGCTATGCAGCGCCGATGTATTGATTCACGAAATGGGCCACGCGATGGGCCTGCTGCATGTCCAGGCTGACGTCAACCCCGCTCCGTTCATCGACATTCGTCTGAGCCGCATCCCGCCGCCTGCGCGCTCGCAGAGTGACCAGCGGTTTTATTCGCGCACGCTGGACGGGTATGACTACGCGTCGATCATGCATTACGGCCGCACCGGCTTCGTCGCGTACGCCGATCCGATCACCACCGAGACCAAACCGCCCGGCATTGACATTGGCTATCCACCGACCTATTCAACCGGCGACGTGGACGCGCTTAAACGCATGTACGGCAGCGCGCCCACAGCCACCACCATCGTCACCCATCCCGCGGGCCTGAGGGTCGTGGTGGACGGTGTACCCGTTGTCACACCGGTCACCCTTGACTGGGCACCGGGCAGCGTGCACCGGGTGTGGGCACCTTCCGGGTTGCAAACGTTAAACGGCTATCAATTTGGTTTCGGTCGCTGGAGTCAGGATGCAGGCAGCGCGCCTTCAGCGCAATTGACCTGGCAGGTGATTCCCGGCGACGGCACGTTGGGTGCGCCGTTGGCGGCACCTTTGTCCACCGTGCTCACGGCAAACTTTGTGCGGCTGATGACGGTTGCCCTGCCGCAGGCAACACAAGCCGGCGGTACCGTCACGGTCACGCCGCGTGGCAGCGCTTGGCCGGGCACGACCAAGCTGTTTCCGCAATACAGCGTGTTCGACATTCATGCGGTGCCGAATGCGGGCTTTAAAACCTATTTCACCAGCGCAGGGCCGACCTACACCTACGGTGGCGGATTCGGCCTGTCGCCGGACTCCACCTTTTTGCTTGCGCCGTTGCCTGCACACAGCATCGGTGTGGCGTTTCATTCGGGAAACTCCATTGCCGTGGAGCTGATCGGCGGCGGAATGACCGACAACGTGGCGATCACGGTCACGTCACCGGCAGGCGTAACCACGCGCACGATTGCGCCGCGGCTGTCGCGCGACACGGCAGGCGTGTGGAAATATGCTGTCACCTCGCCGCAAGCGTTCAGCGATTCCGGTCGCTACGTCGTCGACGGCATCGATGGCCTCGACAACACGGCAACCGGGGAGGTCAGCATGCCCATGACCGGCAGCCGCACCGTCACCATCCGCGCACACAGAGAGTGGGCGGTGTACAAACAGGTGATACCGGGTTGCGCGGCAACGATCACGTTGAACAACAGCGGCACCTACACCGCCTTCGGCACCGCGCTAACGGCCACGGTGAACCCGTTGACCTCGGCGTTGTTTCTTGGCTGGTCGGGCAGCGTGACAGGCAGCACGCCGACCATTACCGCCACCGTTGACAATGTGATGCCCGAGTTCGTGGCGACCTTCAACACCGTCGCACAACCGCTTACCTTGACAAGCCTACTGCCGCCGAACTTCGGTGATGATGCTGCGTCATCCATGATCACCCTGTCCGGCACCGGATTCACCGCCGAAACCCGCGTTTCGGTCAATGCGGTCCTGTTGACGCCGACCTTCGTCGACAGCAATACGTTGCAGCTGACCGTGTCGCGCGCCAACCTCCCGTTTGTCGGTCGCTTGCCGGTGTTCGTGTTCAACCGGTTGTCGACGAGCTGCCCGGTGAACAGCAATTCGGTCGCGCTTGACGTGTTGCCTGCGGGGCAAAGGGTGGCGACCACGCTGATCGAGTACTACCACACAGCGCTCGACTATTACTTTCTCACCGGCCGTGACTCCGACAAAACGTTGCTCGACAGCGTGGCCGAGTTCGCCCGCACGGGCAACGAAATAAAAGTCTTCGCCAAACCCAATCTCAGCACACAACCACTGGAGCGCCACTACTTCAACAAGGTCGCGAAAGGTGGTTCACGCGGCTCACATTTTTTCACCGCTTCGCCATCGGAGCAGGTGTTACTCGCCGAGTTGAACGCCACAAATCTTCCGCTGGACGCCAAGCCGTTTTTGGAAGGCGTTGAAGGCTATGCCGTGCCCAAACTCGCCTCAAACCAATGCCCGGCTGGCACCGCGCCGATCTACCGCGCATTCAAAGGCGAGCCGCGCTACGTCGACGACGGCAATCACCGCTTCAGCGTAAGCCTCGCGCAGCATCAGGACATGGTGACGCGTCTTGGCTGGATTGACGAGGGCGTTGTGTTTTGCGGCGTTCCGTAAATGTTACTGTGCGGTCAGTACGGCGGGATTGATGACATTGATCGGGTGGCCGTTTGCATAGGCAACCACCTGATCAAAAATGTCTGAAAATTGCAGCTCGTATTCGTCGCGCGTGACGTAGCCGATGTGTGGCGTGGCGATCACGTTGTCCATGTTGAGCAGCGGATCGTCGCGGTTGGTCAGCGGCTCTTCGTCGAACACATCAACGGCCGCCATGCCGGGCCGACCACTGCGCAACGCTGCAACCAGCGCGTCACGTTCGATCAATCCCGAGCGGCTGGTGTTGACCAACAGTGCGGTGGGTTTCATCTGCGCCAAATCCGCTGCGGTCACGATGCCGCGCGTCGGGGGCACCAGTCGCATGTGCAGCGACAACACGTCGCAGGTTTTAAAGAATTCAGCCTTCGATGCCGCCACCGTCCAGCCCTCAGCAACTGCTCTCTCGCGTGACGCGTCGCGCGCCCACACGATCACGCGCATGCCGAACGACTGCGCATAGCCCGCCACCGCGCGCCCGATGCGGCCATAGCCATAAATGCCCAATGTTTTGCCGCGCAGCGTGTGGCCGACGCCGATCTGCCAGCGGCCGTCACGCAGCGCCGCCATCTGTTGCGGAATCTGTCGCACTGCGGCGAGGATCAGGCCAAACGTCAACTCTGCCGCTGCGTACGACGGCGTGCCCGCATGCTGATCGGACGACAGGATCACGCCGTGCGCGGTGCAGGCATCGACGTCGATATGCGGATACACGCTGCGCTGGCTGATGAGCTTGAGCTTCGGCAGCCGCGCAATCAACGGCGCACGAATGGCCGTGCGCTCGCGAATAAGTACCAGCATCTCCGTGTCGGCCAGCCGCATGGCGAGCGTGTCGACATCGTCAACGTGGTCGTTCCACACGGTGACATCGTGGCCGTCAAGTTTGCGAAAACAGTCGAGCGTGCGTAGCGTGTCGAAAAAGTCGTCAAGGATGGTGATTTTCATGGTCGTGCGCGGAATCAAAATGCTGGTCATGCATTCTTGCGCGGAAGTGCGATATCTGTCGACTATCTTGAATTATTAGTCAACGGAAGTGGCCGGTCACCGTGCAAACGAAAAGCCGAATCGGCTCCGTTTGGCGCGGTACATGGCGCTGTCGGCGCTCTTGATGAGCGCCTCCGGTGTCTCGCCGTGCCGTGGAAAAACTGCAATGCCGATGCTCGGGCTCACGACGGTCTCGATCATGGCGTCGCCGACGCCCATCACACACGGTACTTCAATGAGGGCGATCAGCTTTTCAGCGATGGCGGCGAGATCCTGCTCACTTTCGTACTCGGTCAGGACGTACAAAAATTCGTCACCGCCGTGCCGGCTCAGTGTGTCATCGTCGCGTGTGCTGTTAGCCAGTCGCGTCGCAAGTGCCCGCAGAACCTGATCTCCCACATCATGACCGTGCTGGTCGTTGATTTTTTTGAAATCGTCGAGATCGATGAACATCACCGCCAAATGCCAACCGTGACGCCTGGCTTGCGCCACGCCGTGCGCCAGCCGGTCATACGACAATGCGCGATTGGGCAATGCGGTGAGCGGGTCATGAAAGGACGCGTGACGCGACCTTTCCTCGCGTTCAATAACTTCTGCCAACTGAATTTCGAGTGCGTTCCGCTCGTTTACGGCGTCCTCCAAGGCACTATTGACAACGGCCAATTTGTCGGCGGCTTCCTGGACTTTTCCGCCAGCCGTTTCACTGATGACCAGCGCGTGCTCAACCTGCGGCGGCGAGCTTTCCTTTTCAATTGCCTGCTTGAGCCCGGCAGTAACGGACGACAAGTCGGCTGCGGCATCGTCGACCAGATTCTTGACTTCCACATTTTGGGTGAGCACGCTCGCAAGGGCTTTGAGCGGCTTCGTCGGCCTCGCCGACGACAGGGATTTACCGCGCTTGACTAGCGCATCTCCAGCAGCCGAATCCTGGTGTGAATTGATTTTCAATGAGCTGCTTCAAATTGATGCGGACGACCGCACGGTCGAGAAAACGCGCGCCTATGCATTACCAAACGTAGTTATACGGTCAGAGATTCAATCCAGTTTCAACCGGTTGATTAGAGGTGCCCTACAGTCGGGCCGCAATCACGAAGCGAACCCGCCAAGTACGGTCCAGCGGCAATAAAAATGCCAAAAACACGAGCATTTGTTTCAGTAGCTTTTGCTCGAAAAGCCAATGTAGCTTGGGCTCAGCGCAAAATAAGACAAAAGTCGACAACTACCGTTTACAGGCGGTAGCCCTATTTAAACAAGCTATACAGCGCAAAGCTGTTACCGCAAAATCGCACGCAACGTCGCTTTCAATGCCGTGTCGCGCCAGCTCGGTTCTTTGCCCCGGATGAACAAAATCGCGCCGTGCTCTGAGCGAATCGGGGCGTGAATCATGCCTCTGGGGGCGAGGTGATAGGTGCCGGGGCCAACGAGTTCTTCGCCGATGGTGACCATGCCTTCGAGCACGACACATTCTTCGTCGATGTGATGCTTGTGCGGCACCAGGAATGCGCCCGGCTCCAGCTTGAGCAGATAGCTCATACTGCTGCCGTCGGCCTCGCGGCGCAGCACTTTCAGTTTGATGCGCGGGCTGAATTTTTCCCACTCACCGGCTTCAGGTCGCACGGTGTGGGTGACTGCGCCGCGCTCGACATCGCGCACACGGGTCATCAGGCGCGACTTCATGAAGCGCCGGGTCATTGGGTCAAGCGGTGATTCGCGCACGGCCTCGGCCATCAGGCCCTCGACGTAGATCACGTTAGAGGAAATTTGCAGGTCGTCGTCCATGGGTATGTTGGCATTCATTATTGCGCGTCCGGGGCTTGCATTGCCTGCAACTGCACGCGCAATTGGGCAAACGCCCGATGCATCAGCGTTTTCACCGAGCCCAACGGCATGTTCCAGTGGTCGGCAATTTCCTGGTGCGTCAGGCCTTTGAAGAAGGCGAGACTCACGCATTGGCGCTCTTTCGATGGCAGTAATAACAGAGCAGCGTGCACGGCGCTTCCGGTCTCAAATTGAGCAATCAGTTGCTCGGGCTCGGCCATCAAACTCGCTTCGTGCGAGCGGAATTCATCCGGGTCTTCGACACAGTCGGCAATATCGGCGCGACGTAGCGCATCCAACGCCCGTGACCGACAAATAGTTAACAACCAGGTAATGACTTTGCCGCGCGCTGCATCAAAACGAGTGGCCTCGCGCCAGGCCTGAAACAGCGTGTCTTCGGTCACCTCTTCAGCCAGCCCTTCGTCACGCACGATGCGCAGCGAGAACGAGTGCAAGCGCTTAGCCGTCATGTCGAAGAGTTCAGACAGCGCTGACTCTTCTTTTTTGACCATGCGGGCGACTAAAGCTGAAAGCAGGCGATCACGCTCCAGCAACGCGCCGGTTGTCGCAGTCGTTGCCGTGAGTGCGGTAGTTGCGGTGTCTGCCGCTCGCGGCGCGGCTTTTACATCGCGCGGCGAAAAAATTCCAGAATCAGCCATAACGGTATGGTAAACCGAGAAGCTACAAGCGGACGACAGAGTGAGGGTTTGCATGGCTATGTTGGAATCGATTCGTACAACCTTACGCGTTGTCTAGCCAAGCGGTTTTACAGATGGAGCAATTGTCCTAGTGACGCCAGCGAATCGGCCTCTGACGCAGGCTTGTCGCGCCGCCAGCGCAGGATGCGCGGAAAGCGCACAGCGATGCCGCTTTTGTGGCGCGTGCTCAGGTTGATGCCCTCAAAACCCAGTTCAAACACCAGCGTCGGCGTGACTGATCGCACCGGGCCAAAGCGCTCAATCGTGTTTTTGCGAATCCACACGTCCACTTCACGCAGTTCCACGTCTGTCAAGCCGGAATAAGCCTTGGCGAACGGTACCAGCGTACGCACGCCCGCCGCGGACGGGTCCGACCAGACGGCAAAAGTGAAATCCGTGTACAAACCGGCACGTCGCCCGTGACCCGCCTGCGCATAAATCATGACGCAGTCCACGGTCAGCGGCGCGACCTTCCACTTCCACCAGTCGCCGCTGATTCTGCCGACGCCGTACGGGCTGTCGAGCCGTTTCAGCATCAAACCTTCGGCGCGCAGTTCGCGCGCCTGAAGACGTGCTTCGGCAAGGTTTGTCCATGTTGAGCTGGTCAGGGTCGGCGACAGCTGGATGCCTTTCATCGCCTTAGCGCCGAACAGGGCTTCGAGCATCTGCCGGCGCGTGGACAGCGACTGCGGCCGAATATCGATGCCGTCCATTTCGAGCAGGTCATACGCGAGCAGCTGCACGGGAAATTCGGCTTGCATCCTGGCGGACGGCGTCTTGCGACCGAGCCGTTTTTGCAGTGACGCAAACGGCTCCGGAGTTGACGCGTCGGGCTTCAACACGATGAGTTCCCCATCGAGCACTGTGCCATCGGGTAATTGCAGCGTATTCGCCAGCGCATCGGGAAACGCTTCATCCACCAGCTCTTCGCCACGCGACCAGATCGCCGCTTTGCCGTCACGCTTGACCACTTGTGCGCGAATGCCGTCCCACTTCCTTTCAGCTTGCCAGAGTGCTGCGTCACCCAGTTCGTTGGCAGGATCATTAACGGCATAGGCAAGCAAAAACGGATAAGGCCTCAAGTCGCCGCCCGTTGGCGTCTCGGCAATTTGCTCAAAGAATTGTGCGGTTGGAAGCCAACTGCCCATCAGCCGCTGCGTCACGACGTTGGCATCGAGGCCGCGCGCTCGAGCCAAGGCTTTGAGCGTCAGGGCTTTCGATACACCGACGCGGAGCGCGCCGGTCATCAGCTTGGTGATCAAAAAACGTTCCGGACGCGGCACACTCGCCCAATACGCGGGCAGCAGTTCGAGTTGACGTTCGGGGGGTTCCGTGGCCAGCGGCGCCAGCCTTTGTGTGACCCAAAACGGGAGTGTGGCGTCATCAAATGGCAAGTCGCCAGCGCAATCAATCACTAGCAGCGAAATGGTCTCAGCCAAATCGCCCACCACTTCGTATGACGATTCAAACAGCCACGGCTGCAGTCCGCTCGTAGCAATGGCCGCTTGACGCAAGGTGGCGGATTTAACGGTGCGTTTGAGTTTATTGCCGATCAGAAAGTACGTTGCCCACGCGGCGGACTCGGCATCGGCCTGCTCAAAATAGCGCTTCAGCGCAGCGAGCTTGTCGTTGGTTTTGGTCGAGGTGTCGAGCGCCTCATACAAAGCGGCAAAAGCGCGCACGGCAGTGGGCTAAAAGTTGACGCGCTGCATGGGCCCGTTAGCGGGCGTAAGTTCCAGCGAACCGCCGGCCTTGGTGCTCGTCAGCGAAAGCTTGCCGTCGAGCCGCGCGTTGCCACCGCGATTGCTGACGGTGCAGGTTGAATGGGTTGCATCAGCCGATGGCGCGCATTCCACCGTCAATTCGCCGAGCGATGTCTCGGTTGTGCCGAAGCGATAGCTTGCATCGCTGGCACGCAGATTGCCCCTGATGGACAAGGCGCTGCGCGAGACGGTGATTTCAGAAAAAGTGGCGATGACACTGGGCGAAGCTGCCGCCGCCGCGCCTGCGACGTTTGCTTGAATGGGCAGCAACGCAGAAACGCGCTCGGCGCTGACTTTGTTGCCCAGAACGTCAACGCTCACCAGCGCGCTCAGCGCTTCACTGAGTTCGCAGCGAACGCCAAGCGGTGCGAGCGACGGGCGGCATTGCCACGCCAGCGACAGGGAAGGTGGCACCCCTATCACGCTCAATCGTGCGCTGCCACGCCAGATCGTTCCTGTTATTTGGTGAAGTTGGGCGACGCGCGACGATTCAGGTGGCAACACGCCTGCGATCAACGAAGCAGGCACCCGCCCTATTGCGACCGCCAAAGCGATGGCGAGCAGTGCCAGTGCCAGCAATAATCGCTTCACGGCGCACGCTCCGCCGTGACCATAAAGTTCGCGCCATTGCGCGTAATCTTGACCTGCGCCACCTTAATGCCTGCGGCGTCGAGCGCACGCAGACTGGCGCGCAGCTCGTTACCCGCACTGACTTGCCAGGTGAGGTCGGCATTCGCCGCCGCAGCCTTCATGCTGAATCGACTGTATATCGCCTCGGGGCTGGCTTTCGCGGCCAGTAGTGCGGCGTTTGCCTGCCAGGCAGACTGAATCCCTATGTCGCGAGCGCGGCTAGTCGAGCGCTCAGTTGCAGAAACCAGAATGAGCGTTGCGGCGACGCAGCCCACGATAACAGCCACGTATGCTGCGCGGCGAAGCAGCAACGGATTGCTGGATAGTGAACTCAATGGGTTGATCATGGCAATTGCACTCGAATACGCGGGTTCGGTACGCCCGTCGACTGTACGGCCAACCCATTGGCCTCTAGGGCTCGCACGCCACGTTTGAGCGCCTCCGCGTCAACGGCGTCTGGCAACGCCAGCACCCATGCGCCGCTCGCGTAGGTTGCGCTTTGCATCTGCGCGACCACGTCAGGCGCGATGGTGCCGATGCGATCCAGCAGCGCGCCAGCGGTGGCGTGGCTGGCTTTGTTGCCCGATGTTTCCGCTGCCGCCGCCACGGGTGCGCTGGTGTACTGAATCGCGGCTAGCGCCACACAGAGAGCACCTGCAAACGCCGCACACTGCAAGGCACGATCCAGCGCTGTCCTGCGCACCCACACACGGGCGCGAGGCGGTGAAAGTAGCGTTGTCGGTGCGCTGATCGGAAGTTCGCCGTCCGCCATCGCCACCCCGCTGGCTGCCGCCCACCACGCCATTCGCTCGTCGCTGATGAGCGTGCGGTCCCGATTGACGAGGACGCACTGCGGTGTTTTCGCTGCATCGATGGCTGACAACGTCGCGGTGACCACCGACGGTAACTCGTCGTTCGAACCGGCAAAATCGACAGTCGCTGCGCCGCGTTCGCCCACGATATATCCCGATGGAGCATCGACCCAATACGCCGTTCCGGGTTGCATTGCCGCAAGTAAATGGGTGGCAATGGTTGCTGCGGAAGCAACCGGCGTCGTGCAGAAAGCTACGTACGCGACATCGGGAGAATCGGGCGCGGCGCGCACGGCAAGGCGCAAGTTCCCGGGCTCAACGCTTAAGTCGCGATACAACGCGAGGGCCGCCGCTTGCAGCTGCTCAGCGGCTTTAAGCGCCGCAAAGCCGCTAATGCGGAGTTGCGCAAGACCCAGGTCAGGCGGTGCAAGTAGCCCGGGAAGCGGAGGTCGAAGCGATATCAAAACCGAAATTTATTTAAGCGTTAGAGATCAGGCGTGAAATAACCACCGGCCGGGCGGCGGCAGGTCGCGCAATTTGTAACTGTACGCGATGGGCGGCGCGCTCGAAGCGAATGACCGCTTCGACCGCAAAGTACTGACTGTTGGCGCTGAACACGCCTTCAAGCGGGGCTTGCCCGAGTTGGCTGGCCACATCGTTCGCATTTGCGAACGGCTGCTGCGCCCGCCTCAGCATGAGTTTCTCGATAGCCTCCTGGCTCGCTGCCGGAAACGCAGTTCTGATGAGTGCGCGAGACGCCGTGTTGGCGTTGATTGGGCTGGCTTCCGGCAGCACCACCATCGCGCCGGCCAGATTGCGCACCATCACCTCAGAAAACCCTGGTATGTCCAGCAAGTCAGCAAAGCGAACCAGCGGCGCATTGCGCAGTACGCCACCGTAGCGCTGGCGCTCGCTTTGTCCGTCGTCGGTGAGCTCATCGCGATCAATCGCGTCAGCCAAGGTATCGACCAGATTGACCGGCACCCCTGCTTGCGTGAATAGGGCTTTTGCCAGCGTGATATTCGCGCTACTTTTCACCCCGCGCGGTGCCAGATTGTTCAGATTGAAGCGCGACTGCAGGTCGGTGATTCGCCCCTCAATCGTTCCGCCTTCGACCGGCGTTGGTGGCAGCGGTGTGGCCCACAGTTCGCCGTAATGGTCAATCGGGCCGAGCCGCAGATCGGCTGCCAACACAGTGATTGCCCACGACGACGCAGCGTCCGCGAGGGTATAGCTCGCCTGTGTGTCGCGCGCCCGATATTCACGCTCCATCCATCCCGAAAGTGGCACGATCATTTGCACGGCCACGGCCGCGCCGAGCGCGGTGAGCAGCATGGCAATGACCAGCGCTGCGCCTCGCGATGGATTGCGCTGGGCCTTCATTGCAAAGCGAACAGCCGTTCAACCGGTGCCGTTGCGCCGACCGGTAACATGCTGATGCGCAGCGCGCGTGGGTAGTTGCTGGCGCTCGGCGCAAACGTGGTGCCGTCCATGCTGTAGGCCACGGTGAGCGACTGCACCGCGGTGAGCGGCGTTTGATCGTTGCCGTGTTCTCGCAGTACGTGAAAGCTGGGGAAACCGTTGGCCATCAAGGCTGCAGCCGAAGGCGCGAGTCGATAGCGGACGGTTTGCACATCAATTCCGCCCTCAAGCGAGGGTTGCAAGACCGTGATGGTGTCAGCGCTGCCGCTAAATTCAGAGATTGACGCACGGCGCAAGTCTGCCTCAAGGGTCACAAAAAAATCGTCAATCGTTTGCCACTGCGCCGCCTCATTCACAACGCGATCACGCGAGGATTGCAGGGCATCGACGGCGCGCCAGCCGGTCAGCGTCATGAGCGACGCAATCGCCAGTGCGATGAGGATTTCGACCAGAGTCATGCCGCAGGATTTTTGCATCATGGACGCGCCGAGAAGCCGACGGCAGTGGCTAATATTTGTCCGTCGCCTGCGGCGCGCGAGACGGTGACCTCCACCCGTGAAAAGATGGGGCTGGGTGTTGCCGTCACTCTCGCGGTTGCGGTAAAGACAATGCCGGATTGCTGGGCTTGCTGGGTGAATGCACTGCCTGCTTGCGCCTGCTGCGTTCGCAGGCGAATCTCAGCCAAGGTGTTGTGCGCAACCCAGCGCGCCAGCGTACGGTCACGCAGAATGCCCTGGTCGTTGGTGGCAACCAGCGCGGCGCGTGAGGCTGCGATCAGGCCAGTGGCGAGGATGGCGGTTGCAACCAATACCTCGATAAGGCTGAAGCCCCTGGTGCGCCACCTTACAGGTTCCACGACCCAATATCCGCACCGTCGCCTTCGCCACCGGTTTTGCCATCGGCACCTAGGCTGTACACATCAATGTCGCCATGCAACCCCGGATTGGCAAATTGGTATGGATTTCCCCAAGGATCATTGGGCAAGCGTGGAATGTAGCCGCCGCTGCGCCAGTTGTTCGGCATCGGTGCGGTCACGGGTTTTTCCACGAGCGCTTTCAGGCCCTGTTCACCGGAAGGAAAACGCGAGTTGTCCAGTTTGTACATGGTCAATGTCTGCACCAGCGTCGCTACATCCTGCTTTGCGGCCGAAACTTTCGCATCGTTGAGCCGTCCGATTACGTTCGGCGCGATGATCGCAGCGAGGATGCCGATGATGACCACGGCGATCATCAATTCAATGAGCGTGAAGCCGCGTGCAGTGTTGAATGGGCGGGCTGAGTAGGGTGACGTGGTCAACATAGGCAAAATTATAGGATTGCAATTCGAACGGCACGTTCTACCACGCATTGATGAAGAAGCTTTTTGTACTGTTGCTCGGCCTTACATTGCTGACTGCTGGGGCGTGGTACGCATTGCCGCTTTGGCCCGCCAACGTTCCCGCAAGCGGTGTCAGCATTAGCGTGCGCCAGGGTAGTTCGTTGTCGCGCTTGGCCCACGATCTTGAGCGGGCCGAGGTCGCACCTGCGCTGGTGGTGCAGGCTGTGGCGCGGATTCGCGGCAGCGCGAGGAAGCTTCGGGCAGGCGAATACCTGTTTGAAGCGCCGCAGTCGGTGGCAGACGTGTTGAACGCGATTGAATCGGGTAACGCGAAGCAATTGGCTGTTACTGTAGTTGAAGGCTCACGAGTGTCTGATCTGTATGGGCTACTACAGCCCGATTCTGCACCCGATGGCGCTGCTACGTTCGCTGCGGGCTCTGTGCCTGAGCGCGCGAGGTTGCGCGAGATATTGCCCGCGGAAGTGAGCGAACTGGAGGGTTACTTTTTCCCAGATACGTATTTTGTTGCGCCGGGTAGTTCGGCAACTTCGCTCTTGAAATTGATGCACATACGCATGAAACAGGAGATGGCGAAGGCTTGGGAGCAGCGCTCGCCCGATACGCCGCTCAAGTCGCCGTACGAGGCGCTGATTCTGGCGTCGATCATTGAAAAAGAGACAGGGCGTGAGTCGGATCGCCCGTTAGTGGGTTCGGTGTTTGTGAATCGGTTGCGAGTTGGCATGCGTTTGCAGACTGATCCGACGGTGATTTACGGCTTGGGCGAGAAATTTGATGGCAATCTGCGCAAGGTCGACCTGCAAACGGACACGCCTTACAACACGTACACCCGAAATGGCTTGCCGCCTACGCCTATTTCGCTGCCTGGGCGCGCGTCGCTGCGGGCGGCAGTTGCTCCGCCGGTGAGTGAGTTTTTGTACTTCGTGGCGCGTGGCGATGGCAGCAGCGAGTTTTCGCGCAATCTCGCGGAACATAATCGCGCGGTCGCAAAATATCAGTTGGGTCGGTAAATGAAGGGTAGGTTCATTACGTTTGAGGGCATCGACGGCGCGGGCAAGAGCACACACATCGAGTCCGTTCACACCTTTCTGGTCGCTCGCGGAAAAACGGTAGTGATGACGCGGGAGCCCGGTGGTACGGCGCTGGGTGAAGCCGTTCGCGGCTTGTTTCTGGGCCGCTCGATGAGCCCGCACACGGAGGCGCTGCTGGTCTTTGCGGCGCGTCGTGAGCATCTGGAAACGGTCGTGTGGCCCGCGCTGCATCGTGGCGACTGGGTGCTCTGCGATCGCTTCACCGATGCCACGTTTGCCTATCAGGGCGGTGGCCGTGAGCTGGGTTTTGAGCGCATCGCATCACTCGCACGTTGGGTGCATCCCGACTTCACACCTGACCTGACGCTTCTGTTTGATCTGTCGCCAGACGCAGCGCATGACCGTGTTGCGCGGCGGGGCGAGCTGGACCGCATCGAGTCGGAAGCGTCTGAATTTCATCAACGTGTGCGCGACGCCTATTTGCAGCGCGCACAGCTTGAGCCTGAGCGCATCCAAGTGTTGTCTAGCGAGCAATCGAAGGACACCGTTCGTTCGCGCGTGCTGGTCTGCGCGCAGCGGTTGCTGGCGAGCGAGGAGTAGCTCGATGGATTTCATTCCACTTCCCTGGCACACAGCATGGCTTCAAAAGGCGCGCGTGTTGACGGCTGAGCATCATCACGCGTGGTTGGTAGTGGGTCGAACCGGTGACGGCGTGGCGCACGCGGCGTCCGCGTTGGCGGCGTCTTTGCTGTGCCCGCAACCGAAAGAATCTGTCGCCTGTGGTCAATGCCCAAGCTGCCGCTGGCTCGCGGGTGATGTGCATCCGGATTTCAAAAAACTTGCGCCGGATTTGGGCGATGCCGAGACCGTCAAACTGCCCACGATCAAGGTGGACGCAGTGCGCGAGGCACTCGATTTCATGCAGTTAACTGCTGCGGGCGAGCAGGGCCGTGTGTTGCTGGTGGACCCGGCGACCGCACTGCCTCGTGAAAGCGCGAATGCACTCCTAAAAGCGCTGGAGGAGCCGCCGCCAAATACTCGCTGGCTGTTGGTCGCAGCGCAGCCCGAGCGGTTGTTGCCGACGATTCGTAGCCGTGCATTGAAAATCGCCGTGCCGGGGCCGACGCCCGTCGAGGCGCTGGCGTGGCTGCGCGCGCAGGGCGTGGGTTCGCCTGACACGCTATTGCAGCAATCGCGCGGTGAACCGCTCTCGGCGCTGGCCGCATCGCAGTCAGAAAGCGGCAGCGCGCGAGAGGAATTTGTTCGCGATTTGTTGCGCCCCGGACAATTTCCGACGCTCAAATGGGGTGCCTGGGTCGAAGCGGGCCCGAAGGCCGAGCGACGCGAGCGCTTTGCGGCGTTGCTGCGCGCTCTGCTCGACTGGACCTCCGACTGGGCGCGTGTTCGCACGCAACTGGTTCCTCGCGTTTTTATTGCCGAGCGCGCCGGGTTATCGGCGCTGGGGCCGGGCTTGCCGTTGTCTGAGGCGCTCCGCTATCATCGGGCTCTGCTGCGCAAACTCTATCTGCCGGACACAACCTTGTCGGCACGCTTGCAGTTTGAATCGTTGCTGCTCGACTATCGAGCACTGTTCTCACGTTAAAGCGTCTCGCTGACGCGCTATAAAGGGTAAATCGGCTTTGCATCATGAGTGATTCCGGCGGCCTGGATACTCCAACAGGAATGGGCCACACCGGCATGGGCCACACCGGCGTGCAGCGCACAGCCGCGCCCGGTATGCGCTCGGGCGTGCTGTCGCTCAATATTCGCGAACGCACCGCTTTATATGCGGCCTACATTCCGTGGATCGAAGGCGGTGGCATTTTCATCCCGACCACGCGCGCCTACAAACTCACCGATGAAGTGTTCATGTTGCTCACGCTGATGGACGACCCGAATCGCATTGCCGTGCAGGGCAAAGTGGTGTGGATCACGCCACCCGGTATTCAGGGCGCGCGGGCGCAGGGCATCGGCGTTCAGTTCACCAAGGACGACACCGGGCGCGCCGCCAAGGGCCGCATTGAGGGCATTCTCGGGGCGCTGCTCGCTTCATCGCGGCCTACCCATACGATGTAGTCTTGGCATCGAAGCCAACTCGTTGCGCCTGTGTTTGTAGATTCCCACTGCCATATTAATTTTCCGGATTTCGCTGACGATTCCGACCAGATCGTTGCGCGCATGGCAGCGGCTAATGTGACCCACGCTATGTGCATCAGCGTGACTTACCCCGAGTGGCCGTCGGTGGTCGCGCTGGCCGAACGCCATGCCAATATCTACGCCACCGCTGGCGTCCACCCCGACTATGAAGACGTTGAAGCGCCGACCGTAGCTTCACTGCTGGAGCGCGCACAACATCCGAAGGTACAGGCAATTGGCGAAACCGGGCTCGACTACTACCGCTTGAAGGGCGACCTTGAGTGGCAGCGTGAGCGCTTCCGCACCCACATCCGTGCCGCACGTGAATGTGGCAAGCCGCTGGTGATCCACACGCGTAGCGCCTCCGAAGACACGTTGCGCATCATGCGTGAAGAGCGGGCAGGCGAGGTTGGTGGCGTGATGCATTGCTTTACTGAAACGTGGGACGTTGCCAGCGCGTCCATCGATATGGGTTTCCATATCTCCTTCTCCGGCATTGTGAGCTTCAAAACGGCGACTGACTTGCGTGAAGTGGCAAAAAAAGTGCCTCTTGAGCGCATGCTGATCGAGACAGATTCGCCGTATCTGGCGCCGGTGCCGTATCGCGGTCGGCGCAACGAACCGTCCTACGTGCCGCATGTGGCTGCCGCGATTGCGATCGTGCGGGAAACCGATGCGGAAACGATTGGCCGCAGAACGAGTCAAAACTTCTTTTCCCTGTTTCGAGTGGCCCCATGATTTTTTACCTCCGACCTGTGCTCGCCGCCGCTGCCGCCCTCGCTAGCGCTACTTTCACGTTGACTGCAGCTCCCGTGTTCGCGCAGACTGGGGCCGATTTACTGAAGATGATCGAAATCGAGCGGCCCGCCGAAGTGCGTGCGCAGTTGCGTCGCGGGGTGTCGCCGGATTCAGCAGATGTGCGCGGTGACAGCGCGTTGGTGGTCGCTTCGCGCTCCGGTCAACTTGACGTTGTGCAAATACTCGTCGAAGGCGGTGCCAGGGTCAATTTGCGCAACCGATGGGGCGATACGGCGCTCATGGTTGGCGCACTCAATGGTCGCGACAAAATTGTGCGCTATCTGCGCAGCAAAGGCGGCGACGTCAACAGTAGCGGCTGGACCGCGCTGCACTATGCCGCCGTCAATGGGCACGCCGATATTGCCAAATATTTAATGGATCAGGGCGCGAATCCGCTCGCTTCATCGCCCAATGGCGTCACGCCACTGATGATGGCGGCGCGCGAAAACAAGACCGACGTGGTCAAAGTGTTACTGGAATATGGCGCTGATATCGCACAGAAGAACGACAAAGGCGAAACTGCCTATGACTGGGCGGTGCGCGAAGAGCACAAAGCTGCGATTGAGTTACTGAAAAACGCGCGCTAGTCGCCTAACAAGGGCGCACCGAACCTATTGAAAGTTTGGCGATATGCGCGGCGCGACGGCCGCGTTTTCTGTTGGCTGCATCGGCGCTGCCAAGGTCACAGCGGCGGGCAATGTCAACTCGGTCGAAAGCTTTGGCGTGGCTGCATTAGCCGTCGAAATGATCGCGCTGATGTCGGGCATTCCGCCTACGATGCGGCGCGCACCGTTAAACGCTTTTTGCCAGTACGCGTTGTCGAGATTCACCACCTGCACCGCGCCACCCGAACTGGGCGCGTGGATGAAGCGGTTGTCGCCGATGTAGAGCCCAACATGTGAAAACTGGAAACGTCGCGTGTTAAAAAACACCAGATCGCCCGGTTGCAAGTTGTCTTTGCTGACGGATTGACCCACGCGCGCCTGCTCGCGCGCGCTACGTGGCAGCGACAGCCCGGTGGCCTGCTGGAATACATAGCGGATCAATCCGCTGCAATCGAGCCCCTGATCAGGAGTGTTGCCGCCGAAACGGTAGTCAACACCGATCAGCGACAGGGCGTAACTGGTGATTTCAGACGCGGTGTCTTTCGCCTTGTCGCCAAAATCGCGAAGGCTTTTCTCAGCCCGCAGCATCGGCGTTGAGTCATCCTTCACTTTTTCTTTGGGCGCAGCACCTGCGGGAAAAACCAACACCACACAGGTCACAACGACGAGTGTGTGGTGAATTCGCAAACCGCAGTTTGATATCAAATCTGAAACCTCCTTTTGCCGCATGTCATGATTTTAGTCGATGCGCAGTAACGGTGCAACGCTGGCCTTCGCGCTGCGCTAACATTCAAAGCCAGTTCGAGCTCCCTTTATTTGCCCATGACTCACGCCAGTGCGAACCCAACTCAAGGCAGTTTAGTTGCTATCGTGACGCCTATGCAGGCGGACGGTAGTCTTGATTTGGCGGCGCTTAAACGTCTGGTCGACTGGCACGTCGAGTCTGGCACGGCGGCCGTCGTGATCGTCGGCACCACGGGCGAGTCACCCACGGTGGATGTGGATGAGCATGCAGTGCTGATCAAGACCACGGTCGATCATGCCGCCGGACGCATCAAGGTGATCGCAGGCACGGGTGCTAATTCAACACAGGAAGCGATCAGTCTGAGTCGTTACGCTCAAAGCGTTGGCGCGGACGCCTCGCTGTCGGTGGTGCCGTATTACAACAAACCGACACAAGAAGGTTTATATCAACACTTCAGGACGATTGCCGAAGCGATTGATCTGCCGATGATTCTGTATAACGTGCCCGGTCGTACCGTGGCCGATATGGCGACTGACACGACACTGCGTCTGGCAGAAATTCCCGGCATTGTCGGCATCAAAGACGCAACGGGCGACATCGCACGCGGCAGTCTGTTGATTCGCAAACTGCGGAACATGCGGCGCTCATTCGCGGTCTATAGCGGCAACGATGATTCGGCGCTGGCGTTGGTGGCGATGGGTAGTGATGGTGTGATTTCGGTGACGGCAAACGTCGCGCCGAAGTTGATGGCCGACATGTACCGTCTGGCGTTGGCCGGTGACTTCGCCAAGGCGCGTGCCATTAACGACCAGTTGCTGCCGCTGCACTTTGATTTGTTTGTTGAGGCCAATCCAATTCCCGTGAAGTGGGTGCTGGCCCGTATGGGACGTTGCGGTGCGACGGCGCGCTTGCCGATGACGCCGCTGTCGCCCATGTTTGAACCGACGCTCGTGCAGGCGATGCAGCACGCAGCGTTACAGTAAAAAAATATCTTCAGGATCAGGTACCCCGGAATGAAATTACTCAGAACCCCG